>DASTDJ010000310.1:0-4097 GCA_035710425.1 Nocardioides sp. | reverse complement strand
CCAGGGAGAAGGTCATCTCCCCGTGGTGGTGGGCGCGGTGCACGGGGTCGTTCTCGACGTAGCCGAGGGAGTCGTGCATCCAGCCCATGTTCCACTTGAACCCGAAGCCGAGGCCGCCGCCCGAGGTGGGGCCGGTGACCTGCGGCCAGGACGTGGACTCCTCGGCGATGGTCACGATGCCGGGCACCCGCTTGTAGACGGTGGCGTTCATCTCCTGCAGGAACTGGACCGCCTCGAGGTTCTCGCGACCGCCGTACTTGTTCGGCGTCCACTTGCCCTCGTCGCGGGCGTAGTCCAGGTAGAGCATCGAGGCGACGCCGTCGACCCGGAGCCCGTCGGCGTGGAACTCCTCGAGCCAGTAGACGGCGTTGGCGTAGAGGAAGTTGCGCACCTCGTGGCGGCCGAAGTCGAAGATGTGGGAGCCCCACTCCTCGTGCCAGCCGCGCTGCGGGTTGGGGTCCTCGTAGAGCGGCCCACCGTCGAACCTGGCCAGCGCCCACGGGTCGGTGGCGAAGTGGCCGGGCACCCAGTCGAGGATCACGCCGATGCCGGCCTGGTGCAGCCGGTCGACCAGGCGGCGGAAGCCGTCGGGGTCGCCGAACCGCGAGTCGGGGGCGAAGTACGACGTCACGTGGTAACCCCACGACCCGCCGAACGGGTGCTGCATCACCGGCATCAGCTCGACGTGGGTGAAGCCCAGGTCCGAGAGGTAGGGCACCAGGTCGTCGGCGAGCTCGTCGTAGGACCAGAACCCGCCGCCGGGGTGCCGCTTCCACGAGCCGAGGTGCATCTCGTAGACCGACATCGCCGCCTCGACCGGCTGCTTCTCGGCCCGGGCCGCCATCCAGGCCTCGTCGCCCCACTCGTGTGCCGACTCGAACACGCGTGACGACGTCGCCGGCGCCACCTCGGCGTGGAACGCCAGCGGGTCGGCCTTCTCCTGCCACTGCCCGTCGGCGCCGAAGATCCAGTACTTGTACGTCGTGCCGGCACCGATGCCGGGCACGAACAGCTCCCAGACGCCCGAGGTGCCGAGCTGGCGCATCGGGTGCTCGCGGCCGTCCCAGCTGTTGAAGTCGCCCTTCACCCGGACCCCGCGGGCCTTGGGCGCCCAGACCGCGAACGACGTACCGGTCACGGTGTCGCCCAGCGGCGTCTCGTAGTGGTGCACGCGCGCGCCGAGCACCTCCCAGAGCTGCTCGTGGCGACCTTCGTTGATCAGGTGCAGGTCGACCTGGCCGAGCGTGGGCAGGAAGCGGTAGGGGTCGTCGACCTCGTGGGTGAGGCTGTCGTAGGTGACCGCCAGGCGGTAGTCGGGGACCTCGGTGCCGGGCAGCTCGCCGACCCAGATGCCGCCGTGCTCGTGGGTGAGCGCGGTCGGGCCGTTCTTGTGCAGCACCTCCACCCGCCGGGCCAGCGGCTTGAGGACGCGCACGGTCACCCCGCCCTCGTGGGGGTGCGGGCCGAGCACGGCGTGCGGCTCGCCGTGCTCGCCGCGGATGATCTGCTCGAGCTCCTCGAGGGGCACCTTCACTGTCACGGCACACCGATCCTGGCCACGGCCTCGAGCGGGATCGACACCCAGGCCGGCCGGTTGCGGGTCTCGTAGACGCACTCGTAGACCGCCTTGTCGGCGACGTACGCCGCGAGCATGGTGCCCTGGCGGCCGTCGAGCTCGCCGCCGGCGTACGCGTTCAGGAAGTGCTGCTTGTTGCGGGCCGCCCACTCCTCGGCGCGTCGGGCGCGCTGCTGGGCGGAGGTCTCGTCGTGGCCGGCGAGGGTGCGTTGCACGGCGTGCGCGGCGTAGTCGAAGGAGCGCATCATCCCGGCGACGTCGCGCCAGGGGGAGTCGGGCAGCACCCGCTCGGAGAGCGGCTTGGCCGGCTCGCCCTCGAAGTCGACGACCTTCCAGCCCAGCACCGTGCGCATGGTCTGACCGAGGTGCAGGTCGGCGTGGATCCGCTGCACCTCCAGCTCGCCGAGCGCCTCCAGCGCGTCGTAGGCGCCGCGCAGCTGCGCGGTGAACGACTCCAGCTCCGGCACGATCGGGGTCGCCGCCTCCAGCCGGCTGCGCATCCCCGCCGCGACCTCGGCCGCGGGCACCGTGCCGGTGTCGAAGCTCTCCGCCAGGGTCTCGTGCACCTCGGCCAGCGCGATCCCCAGCCGGGTGGACTCACCCGCGAAGTCACCGCCCACCTCGTCGGCGTGCAGGTCGGCCTCGGCGAACAGGTTGCGCACGCTGGTCAGCGCCAGCTCCCAGCCGTCGGTGGCGGTGCGCAGGAACTGCTGGAGCATCGCCAGGTGGAGCAGCCCGTCGTCGGTGTCGGCCTCCACCCAGCCGTAGAGCGCGGCGACGTGCTCCGAGCCCGCCTCGGTGAGCACCTCGTGGATCGCGATGTCGGGGTTGGTGCCGGGGGTGATCTTGCGGAAGACCTTGAGGATGGAGTCCTCGCCGAAGGCGACCGTCGAGTTGGACTGCTCGCCGCTGAACAGCGTCGAGTGCGCCTCGAGGTCGAGCTCGTGGCCGGGGATCCGCTCGAACCGCAGGTCGCCCTCCGGCTTGGTCTCGAACGCGTGCAGCCAGCCGGCCATCGCCTCGCGGTCGTGCAGGGCGTCGTAGGCGTGCACCCAGCCCAGCCCCGCCTCCTCCCACCAGCCGACGAAGGCGTGGTCGAGGCGGGACTGCGGCTCGCTGTAGAAGGCCAGCGGCACCTGGTAGAGCTCGATCTCGCCGTCGTCGTAGTGCAGCTCGACCAGGAGCAGGTGCGTCGACGGACCGTCGTCGGGGGCACCGGGCACCTCGGCCAGCCGGCGTACGTCGCCGATCTCGAACTCTCGGCCCTTGCCGCCGAACCAGCGTGCTTCGCTCACGAATGCCTTGAGGGACTCCAGGTTCACAGGACCGGACCTCCTTCTTCGGCGTCGGGATCGGTGAGCCGGAACCAGTAGAAGCCGTAGCCGCCCAGGGTCAGCAGGTAGGGGAGCTCGCCGACCGCGGGGAACGGCACCCCGCCGAGCAGCTCGACCGGCACCAGCCCCTCGAAGCGGCGCAGGTCGAGCTCGACCGGCTGCGGGAAGCGGGACAGGTTGTTGACGCACACGATGGCGTCGCCGTCGTACTCGCGGGCGTAGGACAGCACGCTCGGGTTGGAGCCGCCCAGGTCGCTGAACTCGCCGAGACCGAACGCGGGATGACGCCGACGCGCGTGGATCATCCGGCGCGTCCAGTGCAGCAACGAGGAGGGATTCTCCAGCTGGGCTTCGACATTGACGCTTTGGTACCCGTAGACCGGATCCTGAATCGCGGGCAGGTGCAGCTTGCCGGGCGTGGCTGCCGAGAAGCCGGCGTTGCGGTCGGGCGTCCACTGCATCGGGGTGCGTACGCCGTCGCGGTCACCGAGCCAGATGTTGTCGCCCATCCCGATCTCGTCGCCGTAGTAGAGGACGGGTGACCCGGGCAGCGACAGCAGCAGCGCGGTGAACAGCTCCATCCGGTTGTCGTCGTTGTCGAGGAGCGGGGCCAGCCGCCGGCGGATCCCGATGTTGGCCTTCATGCGGGGGTCCTTGGCGTACTCGTCCCACATGTAGTCGCGGTCGTCGTCGGTGACCATCTCCAGGGTCAGCTCGTCGTGGTTGCGCAGGAAGATGCCCCACTGGCAGTTGTCGGGGATGGCCGGCGTCTGGTCCAGGATCTCCGAGATCGGGAACCGCGACTCCCGGCGGACCGCCATGAAGATGCGCGGCATGACCGGGAAGTGGAAGCACATGTGGCACTCGTCGCCGCCGGCGTCGAAGTCACCGAAGTAGTCGACGACGTCGGACGGCCACTGGTTGGCCTCGGCGAGCAGGATCCGGCCGGGGTACTCGTCGTCGACGAACTTGCGCACCTTCTTGAGGAAGTCGTGGGTCTCCGGGAGGTTCTCGCCGTTGGTGCCGGGCCGCTCGTAGAGATAGGGCACGGCGTCGAGGCGGAACCCGTCGATGCCGATGTCGAGCCAGAAACGCAGGACGTCGAGCATCGCCTCCTGCACGGCTGGATTGTCGTAGTTCAGGTCGGGCTGATGCGAGAAGAAGCGGTGCCAGTAGAACTGTCGCCG
>DASTDJ010000309.1:0-4350 GCA_035710425.1 Nocardioides sp. | reverse complement strand
CGACTCCGTCAACGTCCTCCAGCGCGCGCCCTACAGGCCGCTGTACTCGCGGAGGGGTCCCTACGACGTCGAGCTGCTGCGGCGGGCCGCTGAGCGCAAACCACGGCGGATCGTTGAGGACTGGGCCCACGTGCAGGCGTTCATGCCGGTCGACCTGTGGCCGGTGATGCGACACCGGATGGACCACTACCGGTCGGAGCGCGGCAAGTGGCTCACCGCCGACGACGACCCGAGGTTCGAGGCCGAGGTGCTCGCGGAGGTGAGCCGCCGCGGGGAGGTCACGGCGCGCGACATCGACGACGGTTCGCCGCGGTCGCGGGAGAACTGGGGCTGGAACTGGTCGGCGGCCCGCACGATGCTCGACTACCTCTACATGTCCGGGCAGATCGCCATCGCCCGGCGCAACGGCCAGTTCGAGGTTGTCTACTCGCCGCTGGAGAAGGTGCTGCCGCCCGCGGTGCTCGACGCGCCGACCCCCAGCCGCGAGGAGGCGCTGGTCGAGCTGACCCGCCGCGCGGCGCAGTCGCACGGCGTCGCCAGCGCGCAGTGCCTCGGCGACTACTACCGGGTCGGAGCGAAGGCCGCCGCACCCGCCATCGCCCAGCTCGTCGAGGAGGGCGAGCTGCTGCCGGTCACGGTCGAGGGGTGGCACCGGCCGGCGTACCTCCATCGTGACGCCCGGCTGCCGCGCAGGGTCAACGCACGCGCGCTGCTCAGCCCCTTCGACCCTCTGGTGTGGGAGCGGGCCCGCACCGAGGCGTTGTTCGACTTCCACTACCGCATCGAGATCTACGTCCCGGCCGCCAAGCGCAAGCACGGCTACTACGTGCTGCCGTTCCTCCTCGGTGACCGGATCGTCGGGCGGGTCGACCTCAAGGCCGACCGCCCGGCCGGACGGCTCCTGGTCAAGGCGGCGTACGCCGAGCCGGATGCGCCGCCGGAGACCGCCGACGAGCTCTCGGCCGAGCTGCGCGCGCTCGCCGGCTGGCTGGGGCTCGACGACGTCACGGTCGAACCTCGGGGCGACCTCGCGCCGGCGCTGCGTCCCTGAGGCTCTCCTCGATCCGATCGGCGCCGAGCGTGGCCCCGGGCCGGGCCCGGATCGCCGCACCCAGCCTGGCAGCGGCTTCCCGGTGCGGTCCGTCGCCGAGCAGCGCGGCGATCTTCGGCGCCAGGTCCTCGGGGGGCGCCGTCCTGGGCGCGACCAGCCCCGCGCCCGCAGCCGCCACGACCCGGCCGATCATCGGCTGGTCGGTGATCCGGCTCATCGGGAGCACCAGCACCGGCAGGTCGTGCGCCAGCGCCTGCATGGTCGTCCCGTGGCCGCCGTGCCCCACCAGCACCGTGGCTGACGGCATCAGCTCCACGTGCGGCACGAACCGGTGCACCTCGACGTGCGCGGGATGGGTGAGGCTGTCCGGCTCGACGAGCGGCCCGGTGGTCACGACCACCCGGGCCTCCAGCCCCTCGGTGGCGTCGATGACGTTCTGCAGGACCTGCTGCATCCCGGAGTAGCCGAACGTGCTGAGGCTGACCAGGACGGTCGAGGTCCCAGGGGTCCTCGGGGCGACGTCGACGACCGGCCCGATGTGGCTGAGGTGCGGGGCGGCGCCGGCCGGGTCGAGCTCCGGCACGCTCGTCACGAGCCGCGCCCGGGCCGAGGCCAGCGCACGACGGGGCGCGAGCCGGCGCAGTCGCAGGCTGAGCCCGAGCGGTCCGCGCAGGCAGGACCTCTCGTAGTAGTCGTCGAAGGTGTGCTCGAGCACGACGTAGCGCAGACCGGCGTCGCGGGCGGCGGCCAGGGCGCCGAACATGAAGCAGTCGACGACCACCAGGTCGGCGGGCCGCGCTGCCACCGCCTCGAGCAGGTCGCGACCCATCCCGCGGTCGCCGAGCGCCGCCATCAGCGCCAGGGGAGAGTTCTCGTCGCTGCCGGAGAAGGCTCGCGCGTGCCGACCGGGCGCCACGTCGTACCCCTTGGCCCGCAGCGCCTCCGCCTGCGCCGCGTGCCCGAGGAACCGGACGGCGTGGTCGCGGGCCCGCAGTTCGTCGGCGATGCCCAGCGCAGGAGGTACGGCGCCACCACCGTCCCAGGTGACGAACAGGATGTCGGCCACTGTGGTGCTCCTCGGTGCTTGGTCGGGTCAGTCGAGGTCGAGGACGGCGCGGACCAGCCGCTCCATCCGCTGCTCGGTGACGGCTCTACCGGCGCCCTGGTCACGGCGGAGCAGCTTCCAGGTGTAGATGTCGGTCGCCACCACGAGCAGCGCGACCCGCTCGTCGCGGGCGACGCGGCCGGCCGGGAGGTACGGCGCGAAGACCTCCTGCACCCACCGCGCGTGGAACCGGCGCCCGTCGTCGGTGATCTCCCGGATCTGCTCGTCGGCGCGCTCCTGGGCCAGCATCAGGATCACCGCGTCGCCGCGGTGCTCGTAGTGGTCGACGACCGCCCGCACCGCTGCGGCTACGTCGCCCACCGGAGCCCGCCGCTCGTCGGCGATGACGGTCCGGGCGTGCTCCCGAGCCGCGGCCAGCAGGCCGGACCGATTGCCGAACCGCCGCAGTAATGTCTGCACGCTCACCTCCGCGGTCGACGCGATGGCCTCGAGGGAGATCTCGGAGACCAGCGTGGTGCTGCTCAGCTCGACCGCGGCGTCCAGGATCCGGAGCCGGGTGCGCTCGGCCGCCTCGGCCCGGCTGGTCATGGTGTAGGTGCGGGTCTTTTTCATGTCAATCGAAGTTGACACGAAATCGGGTATTGGTGTCAAGAGGGACTGACATCAAATGTGTGCTTGGTTAGGGAGCCGTCCACCCGCTGGGTAGAGTGGCCGAGCCCCTCAGTCAGCAAGGAGTCACTCCGCCGTGCCCGTCATCATCGACAAGCTTCTCCGCATCGGAGAGGGCAAGATCCTCCGCCAGCTCGAAACCATCGCCAAGGCCGTCAACGCGATCGAGGACGACTTCGTCGCGATGAGCGACGCCGAGCTCCAGGGGATGACCAAGGAGTTCAAGGAGCGGCTCGAGAAGGGCGAGACCCTCGACGACCTGATGCCGGAGGCGTTCGCCACCGTGCGCGAGGCCGCCAAGCGGGTCATCGGCCAGCGCCACTACGACGTCCAGATCATGGGGGGCGCGGCCCTTCACCTCGGCAACATCGCCGAGATGAAGACCGGTGAGGGCAAGACCCTGGTGGCCACGCTGCCGGCGTACCTCAACGCGCTCACCGGCAAGGGCGTCCACGTCGTCACCGTCAACGACTACCTCGCCAAGTACCACGCCGAGTGGATGGGCCGTGTCCACCACTTCCTCGGCCTGACGACCGGGGTGATCCTGCCGCAGATGCGGCCCGACGCCCGGCGCGAGGCCTACAGCTGTGACGTCACCTACGGCACCAACAACGAGCTCGGGTTCGACTACCTGCGCGACAACATGGCCAGCACCATCGAGGACTGCGTCCAGCGCGGCCACAACTTCGCGATCGTCGACGAGGTCGACTCGATCCTGATCGACGAGGCGCGGACCCCGCTGATCATCAGCGGTCCGACGCAGGACGAGGTGAAGTGGTACGACGAGTTCGCGCAGCTCGCCCGCACCCTGGTCAACGAGGTCGACTACGAGGTCGACGAGAAGAAGCGCACCATCTCGGTGCTCGAGCCCGGCATCACCAAGGTCGAGGACCACCTGGGCATCGACAACCTCTACGACTCGGTCAACACCCCGCTCATCTCCTTCCTGAACAACTCCATCAAGGCCAAGGAGCTGTTCCGCAACGACAAGGAGTACGTCGTCATGGACGGCGAGGTGCTCATCGTCGACGAGCACAACGGCCGCATCCTGGCCGGTCGCCGCTACAACGACGGCCTGCACCAGGCCATCGAGGCCAAGGAGGGCGTGACCGTCCGCGAGGAGTACCAGACCCTCGCCACGATCACCCTGCAGAACTACTTCCGCCTCTACGACAAGCTGTCCGGCATGACCGGCACGGCCATGACCGAGGCCTCCGAGTTCGACAAGATCTACAAGCTCGGCGTGGTCCCGATCCCGACCAACCGCCCGATGCAGCGCGTCGACAACGTCGACCTCGTCTACCGCACCGAGGAGGCGAAGTACGAGGCCGTCGCCGACGACATCGCCGAACGCCACGAGAAGGGGCAGCCGATCCTCATCGGCACCGTGTCGGTCGAGAAGTCGGAGTACCTCTCGAACCTGCTCAAGAAGCGCGGCATCCCGCACACCGTCCTCAACGCCAAGCAGCACGCCGACGAGGCCAAGGTCGTCGCGCTCGCCGGTCACAAGGGCGCCGTCACCGTCGCGACCAACATGGCCGGTCGAGGCACCGACATCATGCTC
>DASTDJ010000308.1:0-6340 GCA_035710425.1 Nocardioides sp. | reverse complement strand
GCGCCGTAGGCGTGACGGCGCGCGCGCCGTATGTAACACGCTGTCCACCCCTCTACCAAGCCGTTGCAGCAGCTGGGTAGAGGGGTGGACGACGTGTTACATGCGGTTCGTACGGCGGCCCGCTACTGCTTGACCAGCCGCAGCGCCAGCCGGGGGCAGCTGCTGACGGCGGTCTCTGCGTCGGCGCGCAGCGCGTCGGTGACCGGGCCGGTCACGATCGGGTAGCCCCACTCGTCGAGCTCGACGATCTCGGGCAGCAGCTCGTGGCACAGCCCGCGACCGTGGCAGGCGGGCCAGTCGACGCGCAGGCGCCGGCTCATGAGGCCAGCTCCTCGGGGGTCCGCAGGCAGCCGCCGGCGGCGTGGGCGGAGACCTCGCCGGGCAGCGCCGCGAACACCGAGCGCACCAGCCGGACCGTGCCGTCCGGGTGGGCGCAGGCGCCGCGCCGGACCACCAGCTGCGCGAGCTCCTCGAGCCGGTCCCGCCCGCCGTGGCCGTTGGTCACCCGGTCGAGCGCCGCCGACAGCGCGGGCAGGCCGTTGAAGCACGGCCCGCACCGCCCGGCGCTCTGCCCGGCCAGGTAGGCGACGATGCGAGTGGTGAGCGCGAGCGGGCAGACCGACGGTCCCGGAGCGTGGACGACCCCGGCACCCAAGGGCACTCCGAGCAGGCGCATCCCGGGCACCGACACCCGGGCGTTGGCCACGGTCGGCCAGGCGGCCCACGATCCGTGGAAGCCGCCGATCAGGGCGGGTGCCCCGGCCACGTCCTCTGGCAGTACGTCGCGCAGCCGCGCGCCGTACTCGACCTCGTGCACCCGGGGCAGCCGGTGGGTGCCGGTGACGGTCAGCAGCGCGGTGCCGGGCTCGGCGGCGGTGCCGTGGCGCCGGTAGGCCGCGCCGCCCCGCAGGACGAGCAGCCCCACGTGGGCCCAGGTCTCGGCGTTCGACAACAGGGTGGGCCGGCCGTCGAGCCCGCTGACGGCGTCCGGGCGCCATGAGGTCACCGGGAGGTTGGCTCGTCCGGAGATCAGCTCGATGACCGCCGTGGACTGGCCGGCGACGAAGCGCGGCTCGGCGGTGTGCAGCCGGAACGGCGGCCCTCCGGAGCGCTCCGCGACGGCCTCGCGCATCCGCCGGCTCGCGAAGGCCCGCTCCGCCGGGAGCACGACGTGGATGTCGGTGGCTCCCAGGGCCCGGGCCGTCGCCACGGCGCCGTCCAGCACGAGGTGGGGCCGGGTGAGCGCCAGGGCGGCGTCCTTGCTGCTCGCCGACTCGCCCTCGCTCATGTTGACCACGATCACCGGGCGCCGGGTCCGGCGGGCCCGAGCGGCCACCGTCTCGAGCTTCCGGCCGAACGGGAACGCCGCGCCGCCGCGCCCCCGCAGGGCCACCCCGGTGACCAGGTCGAGCAGCGTGTCGACGTCGACCCAGGCCAGGTCGCCGTACTGCTGGCGGTGGGCGGTCAGCGACGGACCGCGCTCGATGCCGGCGAGCAGCGCCGGGCCGGGGTGCACCCGGATCTCGTCGGGGTAGGGGACCGGCGGGGTGTTCATGACGCCCTCCCGGCGGGGAGGCGGGTGGACGGCTCCTGCCACCGGCTGAGCCGCAGTCCCGCTGCCAGGCACACGGCGAGGACGCAGGCCGCGGTCGGGACCACCGCCCAGAGCCGTCCCTTCTCGATGTCGGTACCGATGCCCAGGGTGTGCACCAGCGCGCAGACCCAGGCCACCCACGACGCGTAGTGCACCGACCGCCAAGCGCGGTGGCTCAGCCGTGTGCGCAGCGCGCTGGTGACCACGACCACGAGGATCAGGTCGAGGGAGAGCGCGCCGAGGCCGAGCCAGAACGGTTCATAGCTCGCGCCGAAGGGCTGAAGCGCCTGCCACCACCGGATGTCGACGAAGCTGTCGCCGACGGCGGTGAGCACGTGCACCACGAGAGCGACGACCGAGAGCAGCGCCACGTTGCGGTGCAGGTGCTGGGTGACGAACACCGGCAGCCCGCGACCGCGGCGGCTGCCGGTCGACAGCACGCCCAGGACGACGCTCGCGGTGAGCAGCACCAGCAGGGTGAGCCCGGTCGCGCGGTTGAGGTACCAGAGCAGCGGTCCCTCGCTCATGCCGCCACCTCCTGGGCCGGCCAGCCGCCGAGGTGGCGGATCCGTCCGTCGCGGTGCACCAGGCGAGCCGCTGCCGACGCCGTCGCCAGCCAGTCCGGGGCAGACTCGCCGAGCACGATCGCGGCCGTGCTCGCGGTGTTGGCCCCGACACAGGTCGCCGCCACCGCGGTGACCGTGCGCCAGACCTCCCTGACCGGCAGTCCGGTACGGGGATCGAGCAGGTGATGACGTCGTACGCCGACGCGGGTCCACGCCCGGACCCGCGTCGTCGACGTGGCGACCGCCCCGGCGCTGACCGCGATCGTCTCCTCGGCCGCGCGACCCGGGTGCTCGGAGATGCCGACCAGCCAGGGTCGGCCGTCCGGCCGCGCGACGCGAACGTCACCGCCGACGCTGACCACCGCCGACCCCCACAGGTGTCGCTCGAACGCCGTCGCGATCAGGTCGGCGCACCACGCCTTGCCGGTGGCGCCCAGGTCGAGCGCGGTGCCTTCGGGGATCCGCAGGCCGCCGTCGGCGTCGGTGCGGATGTCGCGCCACGACCCGAGCCGCGGCGGGGTGACTGGCACGGGGTCGGCCTCGCACTGCCTCAGCAGGCCGAAGTCGCGGTCGTAGCCGAGCTGCACGAGCGGCCGGCCGAGCAGTGGGTGCACGAGTCCGTCGGTACGCCGGGCCGCGGCGCAGGCCACCTCGACCGCAGCCACCAGGAGCGGGTCGACGGCCACCCAGCGACCGGGGTGGCGGTTCACCAGGGTGAGGTCGGAGTCGTCGCGGAACCGGCTGCAGGTCGCGTCCACGTCGGCCAGCACCCCTCGGGCCAGCCGCTCGGCGACGGCGAGGTCGCGCCGGTCGCGGACCGCCACGAAGACCGTGGTCCCGATGGCGGGGAACGTGACGTGCACGGTCACGACCCGCTCGAGGGCGCCGGGGGCGGTTCCGGCGCTGGAGGGGGAGGGGGTGCCGCCGGCTCGGGTGCCGGCGCGGGCGCCGGGCCGGAGTCCTGCGGCGCGGAGACGACCGGCGCGGTCGGGACGTCACCGGTGACGAAGCGAGTGGTGACCCTGGTCCTCGTGGGTCGCTCGCGCAGCCGGGGGCTCTGCTGGCGAGCCAGCTGGCGCTCGTAGCGGTCGCGGGCCCGGGCGGCCTTGGCCTCCTCGGCCTCCTGCGCTGCCTCCCGCTCGGCCTGCTCCCGCTCGAAGTCACGGGCGGCGCTGCCGGCCAGCCAGCCGGTGGCGCTGATCGCGCCGACGGTCATGGCGCCGGTGACGACGGCGACGGTGCGGCGGTGCCGGTCGCGGCTCTGGGCGTCGTAGCTCATGGACCCGGAGCGTGGTCCGGGTGGCCGCAAGCCGGCCTCAGTGAAGGGTCAATTCGACGACAAGGAGGAGTTGACGTCGACTTGACGCGGCCGAGAGGCGCGCGTGAGCGGCACGGACGCAGCATCGGCGCATGAACCTCACCTCAGCCGGCGTGATGTCGGCATCACTGGTCATCGGGGTCGGCGCGGCGGTCACCATCTTCGACGCGGCCACCAGCACGGGTTCCGAGCCGGCCGCGGTGCGCAGCCCCGTGGTGCTCCAGGAGGACCGGTCCGGACCGAACCGGGGTTCGCGCCGGTTCGCGCCGTGCGAGAAGCCGGCCAAGCTCGAGAAGGGTGTGTGCGTGACCGACCAGGTCCGCACGGTCGTGGTGCCGCCCGACGGCGCTCCCCAGACCGCGCCCCGAGCGGCCGCGCCACTGCGCCAGCCGGAGCTCGGCCGGGTCGAGGGCCACGACGACTCCGACGACGCGGTGGTGTACGACGACGATGACGACTACGACGACCCAGGCAGCCACACCCGCACCCGGACCCGCTCGCACGACACGGGCACCAACACCAGCACGGGCACCCAGACCCGCACCCGGTCAGGACACTGAGTCCTGCTCGCGTCGTACGACGGGCAGGGCGACCTCGACGACGGCGCCGCCGCTGCGAGCGGCACCGACCCGGAGGCTCCCGCCCACGCCCACCGCCGTCCGCTCGGCGATGTCGAGCCCCAGCCCGGTGCTGCCGGCCCGGGGCACCCGGACGCTCGGGAAGCCTGGCCCGGCGTCGGTCACCCGCAGCATCGCCTGGGGGCTCGCCGGGTCGTGACGCAGCCAGACCCGCAGCGGCGTGCCCTCTGGCGTGTGGGCGAAGACGTTGTCGACGAGCACGTCGACGAGATCGGTGAGGTCGGCACGGTCGAGCGGTACCGGCACCGGCGCGTCGGGCAGCACCACCTCGAGCGGGCGCTGCTGGTCATCGGCGAGCGGACGCCAGAACTCCAGCCGCTCCCGCACCGTCGCCGCGGCATCGCACCCGGGCGCGAGGTCGGTGCGCACCGGACGCCTGGCCTCCTTGACGATCGCGTCGATCGTGCGCTGCAGCGTGGCGACGTGCAGCTGCAGGCGCTCGGCGACCTCGGCGTCGGTGACCGCCTCGGCGTCCAGCCGCAGCGCCGTGACCGGGGTGCGCAGCCGGTGGGAGAGGTCGCCCACCGCGGCGCGCTCGGTCGAGAGCAGCTCGGTCGTCCGGTCGGCCAGCCCGTTGAGCGCCCGGGCCAGCTCCTGCGTCTCCTCGGTGCCCCCGACCTCGGCACGCGCGGCCAGGTCTCCCTCGCGCAGACGGTGGGCGGTGCCGGCCACCTCGAGGAGGGGCTCGCTGATCCGGCGGCCGATCCGGTGCGCGATCGCCAGTGCGACGACCAGCAGCACCACGCCCAGCCCGATGATCCCCGCCCAGGCCTCGCGGACGCCGCGCCGGAGCTCCTCCTCCGCCACGACGGTGCGCACCACGGTGGTGCCGTCGGACCGGACGATCGGCAGCAGCACCTGGCCGCCGTCGCCGTCGACCACCGTGAACGCCTCGCCGTCGACCGCCCGCTGCACGTCGGAGTCGCCGCTCATCGTGGGCCCACCGCCGAGCTGACGGCCATCCGCGGTGAGCACCTGGGTGGTCGTGCCGTCGTCGCCGTCGAGCCCGGAGACCAGCTCGGCCAGTCGGTCGTCGTCGTCGATGCTGGCGACCAGGATCGCGACGTTGCGCGCCTCCTGGTCGGCGGTCGCCATCGCGCGGTCCTCGGCGAGGGTGCTGACCAGCAGGCACAGCGGCACCACGAACGACACCACGACCGCCGACGTGGTCGCCGCGACCAGCAGCGTCATCCGGCGCCGCATCAGCCCGGGTCCACGAACCGGACCCCGACCCCCCGCACGCTGTGCAGGTAGCGCGGCTCCGCGGCCGACTCGCCGAGCTTGCGCCGCAGGAGGGAGAGGTGGACGTCGACGGTGCGGTCCGATCCGCCGTACGCCTGCTGCCAGACCTCGGCCATCAGCTCCCGCTTGGTCACCACCTCACCGACCCGGGACGCCAGCAGGTGCAGGAGGTCGAACTCCTTGCGGGCCAGCTCGAGCGGCTCGCCGGCCAGAGACGCCGTGCGGCTGCGCTCGTCGATCCGCAGGTCACCGACCACGACCGGTGCCGGTGGCGTGCTCGCGTCGTGCCCGCCGCGGCGCAGCACCGCGCGGATCCGCGCCGCGACCTGCTCGGTGCCGAACGGCTTCACCACGTAGTCGTCGGCGCCGCCGTCGAGGGCCTTGACCATGGTGGGGTCGTCGTCCTGGGCGGTGATCACGATGATCGGTACGTCGCTGGCCGCGCGGATCATCGAGATCAGCGTCAGGCCCTCGACGTCGGGCAGCCCCAGGTCGAGCAGCACCACGTCCGGCCGCTCGGCGATCACCTGCTCGAGGGCGGCGACTCCGGTGGCGACCGAGACGACGGCGTGCCCGCGTTCGCGCAGGCCGCGCTGCAGGGCGGTGCGGATCGGCTCGTCGTCCTCGACCACCAGGATCCCGGTCATGGCGGGAACGGTAGCCCGGCGACGGCGCCGTCGCTGCGAGGATGGCGCAGGTGAGGGCGTCGCGATCCGCGGTGATCGGCGCCATCGTCTGGTTGGCGGTGGTGCTGGTCTGCTCGACCCTGGTCTGGACGGTGATCTCCCGCGCCGGCGACGGGGTCACCGCCGACGAGCCGCCCACCCGCGGCCCGTCGACCTCCACCCCGCGTGACACCAGTACGCCGGCGAACCCTCCGCCAACCTCTCCCGAGCGCACGCCGGGCTCGTCGAGCCCGCCCGCTGACCCCTCGACGCCCTCGGTCATCGAGCGCACCTGGTCGGGGGTGGGCGGCGTCGTC
>DASTDJ010000307.1:0-10416 GCA_035710425.1 Nocardioides sp. | reverse complement strand
GACGACTCCGGACCATCCGGCGACGCTCCAGGCATGACCGCCCAGCGTGCCGAAGACCGACGAGCCGACGTAGTAGGCGAACAGGTAGAACGCCACCGCCTGGCCGGTGCCGACTCCCGCTGCGTGCGCGCGGGCCGCGACCCAGCCGCTGGCGAGACCGTGGATGACGAAGAACCCGATGGTGAGCGCGGCGAAGCCTGCGACGATGCTCGGGAGCCACGACGGCAGGGTGAGGAGCACGCCGACGAGCGCGATCACGCAGCCGGCCGGGAGGATCGCCCGCCGACCCAGCCCGTCGGCGAGGCGGCCGGACACCGTCGAGCTGACCGTGCCGAGCGCGTAGACGAGGAACACCAGGCTGACCGTGCCGACGCCCAGGTTGAACGGCGACGCGGTGAGCCGGAAGCCGAGGGCGGTGAAGGCGGCCACCAGGGTCCCGACCGCGCAGGCCCCCAGCGCGTAGAGCGCCAGGAGGGCCCGGTCGGTCAGGGCGGCCCGGGCCATGGACTGGAACGCGCGTCGGCCGGTCGGTGCGGGGGAGAAGTGCTGGGACGTGGGCAGGGTCCGCGCGACCACGACGGTGCCGAGGATCGCTACGCCGGCCGCCGCAGCCATCGCCCAGCGCCACCCGGCGACCTCGGCGATCGGCGCGGTGACCAGCCGCGCCGTCATCCCGCCCAGCGCGGTACCGCCGATGTAGAGGCCCGCCGCCCGGGCGTGGGTCGACGGGTGCAGCTCCTCGCGGAGGTACGCCGTCGCCACGGCGGGCAGCCCGGCCAGGCTCACCCCGGCGAGGAGCCGGAGGGCGAGCAGCGCCTCCCAGGTCGGCGCCAGGACGCATCCGACCGCGACGGCGGCGGACGAGGCGAGCGACAGGTGGATCAGCCGGGTCCGGCCGACGACCTCGGAGAGCGGGCCCAGGACGAGCAACGACACGGCGAGGGCAGCGGTCGGCAGGGACATGACCAGCGTGCTCTGGGTGGGCGAGACGCCGAACGCGTCGACGAGCTCCGGGAGCAGCGCCTGGACGTCGTACAACAGCACGAAGGTCGCCATGCCGGCGGCGAAGAGCGCCACGAGGACCCGGCGGTAGCCCTCGCTGCCCGGCGGGTAGCCCGGAGCGTCCGTCGTGCGCGTGCCGGTGTCGAGGAGAGCCACACCGTCGACACTGCGCCCTCGAGGTTCATACGTCCAATTGATGAATCAGCGAAACGTTATGCATGATCCGTATGATGCTCGCATGCAGCTGCGGGACCTGACCTGGGTGAGCGCGCTCGCCGACTACGAGCACCTGACCGACACCGCAGCGGTCCTCGGGGTGAGCCAGCCGACCCTGTCCCGTGCCCTGGCTCGCGTGGAGGAGGAGCTGGGCGCGCGGCTGTTCGAGCGGGTCCCCAGCGGGGTCCACCTCAACCCCAACGGCGCGCTCGTCGTGGCCGCCGCGCGTGACCTCACCGCTCGCTACGACCAGCTGCGTGCCGAGCTCGCCGCGAGGCTCGACCCCGATGGGGGCGTGGTCCGCCTGGCGTTCCTGGACTCGATGGCCACCTCGCTGGTGCCGCAGCTGCTTCGCGAGTTCCACCAGAGCGCTCCGCGCGTCCGGGTGCTGCTGAGCCAGGAGCCGGGGCACGCCATCGTCGAGGATCTCCGGACCGGCGCGGCCGAGCTGGCCATCACGTCGTGGCAGCCGTCGGGAGAGTTCGGCTGGCTCGAGGTGCAGCGGGAGCGGCTCGTCCTCGTCGTACCGCCACAGCACCGGCTGCGTGACCGCAAGCGCGTCGGCCTCGCCGAGATCGCCGACGACGAGCTGGTGACGACGCCCGCCGGGTACGGCTTCACCTCGCTGGTCACCGAGCTGCTCGCGGAGGCGGGGGTGACCCCGCGGATCTCGTTCGAGAGTGCCGACCTGGCCACGATCGAGGGTCTCGTCGCCGCCGGCCTCGGCGTGGCGATCGTGCCCGAGCAGTTCGCGGGACTGTCGGGCACGGTCGGCATCTCGCTGACCTCCGCCTCCGCCCGGCGGACGATCGGGATGACTTGGCGCACCGACCACGCGCTGGCGCCGGCCGCGGCCCGCTTCCTGGATTTCGTGAGATCGCTGGGCGTTCGTGTCGATCCGGTCCCGCCCCGTTCGACCCAGGGGTGAAAGGGTCCAAGGGGGACCCGCAACGACTCAGGGAGAACACCATGAAGTACATGCTGATCATGCGTGCGACCGACGAGGCCTTCGCGTCGTTCCAGGACGTCGAGTTCGACGAGATCGTCACGGCCATGGGCCGGTTCAACCAGGAGATGATCTCCGCCGGCGTCCTGGTCGCGGCCGAGGGACTGGACGACGCCGAGCAGGGCGTGGTCGTCGACTTCTCCGCAGAGCCGCCGGTCGTCACCGACGGCCCGTACGGCGAGACCAAAGAGCTGTTCGGCGGGTTCTACATCCTCGAGGTCGCCTCCAAGGAGGAGGCGGTGGAGTGGGCCAAGCGCGCCCCGATGATGGGCCCCGGCCTGAAGACCGAGATCCGCCGGGTGACGAGCATCGACGAGCTGCCGCAGGACAACGAGTGGATCCAGAAGGAGCGGGCGTGGCGCGAGGCGACCGGGCAGCTGTGAGCGCGGGCCGCCAGGCCGTCGAGGCGGTCTGGCGGATCGAGTCGGCGCGGATCGTCGGCGCGCTGGCCAGGTACACCGGCGACTTCGCGCTCGCCGAGGACCTCGCCCAGGAGGCGCTGGCCGAGGCGCTCGTGACCTGGCCCCGGGACGGAGTGCCCCGCAACCCGGCCGGCTGGCTGCTCACGGTCGGGCGCCGGCGCGCGATCGACACGTTCCGCCGTCGCTCGGCACTCGACGAGCGGTACGCCGCCCTGGCGCGCGACTTCGACGAGGAGGACAAGACCTCGGACGGCGACGTGCTGTGGGACCCGGACCGCATCGACGACGACGTGCTCGCGCTGATGTTCATCTCCTGCCACCCTGTGCTCTCCCGCGAGGCCCGGGTGGCGCTCACCCTGCGCGTCCTGGGCGGTCTGACCAGCGACGAGATCGCCCGTGCGTTCCTGGTGCCGACCGCGACCGTGCAGGCCCGGATCACCCGGGCCAAGAAGACGATCGCGGCCGCCCAGGTGCCGTTCGAGCTGCCGCCGCCCGAGGAGCGACACGACCGGCTCGGCTCGGTGCTGAGCGTGATCTACGTGATCTTCACCGAGGGGTCCACGGCGACATCGGGTGCCGACCTGATCCGCACCGACCTGGCCCGTGAGGCCGTCCGGCTGGCCCGGGTCGTGGCCCACCTCGTGCCCGACGAGCCCGAGACCCAGGGGCTGCTGGCGCTGCTGGAGCTCACCGCGGCCCGGTTCCCAGCCCGGCTCGACCACGACGGCGAGCCGGTGCTGCTGGAGCAGCAGGACCGCAGCCGGTGGGACCGGGCGGCGATCCGGCGGGGGAGTGCGGCGCTGGCCGGGGCGGTGGCCGTGGGGCGCGGGCTCGGCGCCTACGGCCTCCAGGCTGCGATCGCCGAGTGCCACGCGGTCGCGGCGTCCGTCGAGGACACCGACTGGGAGCGCATCGTGCTGCTCTACGAAGCCCTGGGTCGGCTGGCCCCGTCGCCCGTGGTCACCCTCAACGGCGCGGTCGCGCTCTCGATGGCCCAGGGACCGGCAGCGGCGCTCCCGATCGTCGACGGCCTGGTCGAGCGCGGCGCAATGGATGGTTCCCACCTGTTGCCGAGCGTGCGCGGCGAGCTGCTCGCGCGCCTCGGCCGGGTCGACGAGGCTCGCGCCGAGTTCGACCTCGCCGTACGACTGTGCGGCAACGAGCGGGAGCAGGGCCTGCTCCGCGGTAAGCGCGACGCCCTCGGCTGAGCCCACACCCCAAGAACTCTTTGACAGTGGGACGACCTTGTTGCATACTCCCCAATAAGCATTGGAGGGTCATGAACGAACCACAGCTCAGCTCACTCCGCTCGGTCGCCCACCCGCTGCGGTTGCGGATGCTCTCGCTGCTCACCGGCACGTCGATGAGCGCCGCCGAGGTCGCCCGAGAGCTCGAGATCACGCACGCCAACGCGTCGTACCACCTGCGCCAGCTGCTGGACGCCGGCCAGCTCGTGGTCGACGGCGAGGAGCGGATCCGGGGAGGCGTGGCCAAGCGCTACCGGCACGTCTGGGACAGCGCGCCGTCGTCGCTGAGCGTCGGTGATCCCGAGCAGCAGGTGCGGGCGATGGCGAGCGAGCTGGTGCGTCGCTTCCAGGTGCGGGAGAAGAAGAAGACGTTGCTCACCGACGCGGAGCTGTGGGTCACCCCCGAAGTGTGGGAGCGAGCGCGCGACCTCCTGCAGGAGGCGTCGGCGCTCGTGCACGACAACGCCGCCGCGCCCAGGACCGAGGGGACGAAGCCGGTCAACCTCTCCATCGCCGCCTTCGGGATGGCCCGATGAACAGCATCAGCGTGTTCGCGCCGCTGCGCGAGCGCAACTTCCGGCGGTACGCCGCCGCCCGGGTCGTCAACCTCATCGGCATCACCATGGCCGGCGTCGCGCTCGCGTTCGCGGTGCTCGACGAGAACGACTCCTCGATCGCGCTCAGCCAGGTGCTCGCGGCCCACAGCATCCCGCTCGTGGTGTTCCTGCTCGTCGGCGGCGTCATCGCCGATCGCTTCGGTCGCGCCCGGGTGATGCGCATCTCCAACACCGGCGCCGGACTGGCGCAGGGAGCCCTCGCGCTCCTGGTGATCAGCGGCAACGTCGAGCACTGGCACTTCCTGGTGCTGGGCGCCGTCAGCGGCGTCCTGTCGGCGGCGACGTTCCCCGCGATGGCCGCCGTGCTGCCCCAGCTGGTGCCGCGAGAGCAGCTGCAGCAGGCCAACGTGCTCATGTCCATGGCCCGCGCCTCGCTCGTCGTCCTCGGCCCGACCGTCGCCGCAGGCCTCGTCGTCACCGTGGGCCCGGGCTGGGCGCTGGCCGTCGACGCATCGGCCTGGCTGGTCTCGGCGGCGATCCTGACCGGCGTGCGCGTCCCGGTGCCGAACGCCGAGGAGCGCACCGGCTTCGTCCGGGAGCTGAGAGAGGGTTGGTCGCTGTTCCGCGGCACCACCTGGCTCTGGGTGATCGTGCTCGCGTTCAGCGCCCTGAACTTCATCCACACGGGCGCCTGGTTCACGCTCGGGCCGGTGCTGGCCAAGGACACCATCGGCGCGGACGGCTGGGGCCTCGTGCTCTCTGCCGAGGGGGTCGGGCTGCTCGCGATGACCGTGGTGATGGCCAGGTTCCGCCTCGAGCGGCCGCTGCTGATCGGGATGCTGGGTACGGCCGCCTTCGCCATGCCGCTGCTGATGCTCGGTGCGGGGGCCCAGGTGGCGCTGGTGATGGCCGCAGCCTTCGTCGCCGGGGCCGGGTTCGAGCTGTTCGGCCTGGCCTGGAACCTCGCCATGCAGGAGAACATCGACGACCGGATGCTGTCGCGCGCGTACTCCTACGACGCGCTCGGCTCGTACGCCGCGATCCCGCTCGGTCAGCTCGGTTTCGGCCTGCTCGGCGGTGCTGTCGACATCCCCACCGTGATGGTCGTCGCCGGGGTCGCCTATGCCGTCATCGCACTCGCCCCCCTGCTCAGCCCGTCCGTGCGAGGCCTGCGCCGTGCCGAACCGGAGTCGGCCGCGGTCGACCCGACACCCGCCTCCAGCTCGTGATGCGACACTGCCCCGGTGCGTGACGACCCCGAGCACCAGGGCTGGCTCGACGAGCAGCTGCGCCGCCAGCTGGCCTTCGGGACCGCGTTCCCTCATCCGGAGGGGGGCGCTGCCTGGCTCGACGAGACCGGGAAGCCCGACCTGTCGCGGCCGGTGTTCACCTGGATCACCGCCAGGATGGCGCACGTCTACTCCCTCGGGGTGCTCGCCGACATCCCCGGCTGCGCCGACCTGGCCGACCTGGCGCTCGCTGGCCTGACCGGACGACTGCACGACGCGGAGCACGGCGGGTGGTTCGCCTCCGTGGGGCCGGACGGTCTCGTCGACGACACGAAGGCCAGCTATGCCACGGCCTTCGTCCTGCTCGCGGCCGCGACCGCGACGCGCGCGGGCCGCCCTGGCGCGACCGCCTTGCTGGGCGATGCGGTCGAGGTGCTCGAGACCAGGTTCCGGACCGACAACGGCCTGTACGCCGACAGCTGGGACCGGACCTGGACCACGCTGCGCGACTACCGCGGGGTGAACGCCAACATGCACGTCGTCGAGGCCGACCTCGCCGCGGCCACCGCCACCGGCGCCCCGGCGTACCTCGACCGCGCACTGGTGATCGCGGAGCGGGTGGTCGACGACTGGGCGCGTGGGAACCGGTGGCGGGTCCCCGAGCACTTCGACGCCGTCTGGACGCCGCTGCCCGACCACCACCGGGACCAGCCGGAGCATCCCTTCGAGCCGTTCGGCGCCACCGTCGGCCATGGCCTGGAGTGGTCGCGACTGGTGCTGGAGCTGCGAGCCGCCCTCGGTCCCAGCGCCCCGGAGTGGATGCTGCCCGCGGCGACGAGCCTGTTCGACCGGGCGGCGCGCGACGGATGGTCGGTGGACGGGCATGCGGGCTTCGTCTACACCACCGACTGGGACGGCACCCCCGTGGTGCGCGACCGGATGCACTGGGTGGTGTGCGAGGCCATCTGCGCTGCCGCGGCCCTGCACGAGGCGACCGGCGATCCGGCGTACGACGAGCTCTACCGCACCTGGTGGGCGCACGCGGTCGAGCACTGGATCGACCCGGCCAACGGGTCCTGGCGGCACCAGCTCACCCCCGAGCTCGAGCCGGCCGACTCGGTGTGGCCCGGCCGCCCCGACCTCTACCACTCGGTGCACGCGGTGGTGCTGCCGCGATGAGCACTCCCGTCGTCCTGGTCGCGGGCGAGTCCCTCGTCGACGTCCTGACCGACGCCGACGGCACGCGCACCGAGCTGCCCGGCGGCAGCCCGGCCAACGTCGCGGTGGCTCTGGCCCGCCTCGGCACCCGGGTCCGGTTGCTGACCGCCTACGCCGCGGACCGCCTCGGCTCGATCGTGGCGGAGTACGTCGGCGAGCCGGGCGTCGAGCTCGCCGCAGACCCGCAGGTCCTGGACCGCACGTCCTCGGCGGTGGCCACGCTGGACGCGACCGGCTCCGCGTCGTACGTGTTCGACATCTCCGGCGTGCTGCCGGTGCCCGACCTGTCCCTGCCACCGACCCACGTGCACGTGGGGTCCCTCGGGGCCGTCCTGCCGCCGGGCGCCGACCTGCTGGCCGCCCTCGTGGCGCGGCTGGCGGCGACCGCGACGATCAGCTACGACATCAACGCGCGGCCCAGCGCGGTGCCGCTGGACGCCGCGACCCGCACCAGGATCGGCGCGATGGTCGCCGCGAGCGACGTGGTGAAGGCCTCCGACGAGGACCTGGCAGCCTGGTTGCCCGACCTCTCGGTCGGCGACGCGGCGGCGCGGCTGGTGGGGGCCGGAGCCGGCGTCGTCGTGGTGACGCTCGGCAGCGAGGGCGCGCGCTGCTACACGGGGCGGGGGCTGGTTGCGGAGGTGCCCGGTGAGGACGTCGTCGTACGCGACACGATCGGCGCCGGAGACGTCTTCTGCGCGACGTTGCTCGACACGCTGCGGGGGAGAGGGCTGCTCGGCGCCGATCGGCGCGCGGCCCTCTACGACGTCGCCGCCGACGACTGGACCGAGATCCTGCGCCGCGCGACCCGGGCCGCCGGGATCACGGTGAGCCGCACCGGGGCATCGGGTCCGACGCCTGCGGAGCTGGACGGCGCCTAGGCCAGTGCGGCGACCGCCTCGGCGAGGTCGGCGACCGCGCGGTTGCGGTCGCGGGTGCCGACGTCGAGCGGCAGGTCGAGCTGGAATCCCATGAACGCCGAGTCGATGATGCGGACGGCGCGGCGAGCGAGCGGCCGGCGGACGCCGGAGCGGACCAGGTGGTCCACCATCGCCGCGGTCCAGAGCTCGTTGGCCTCCCTGGCCACCGAGGCGTACGGCTCCTGGCCGGCGAGCAGGCCGAGCGCGGCCGCCTCGACGTAGAGCCGGCTGCACCGGTCGATGTGTGGCACCAGCATCGCCGCCCACAGGTCGTGGACCGCGTGGCGCAGGTCCCGGGACGGCTCCATGGCCCGGAGGTAGTCCGTGGACCGCTCGTTCGAGTCGCGGAGCACCGCGGCTACGAGCTCGTCCTTGGAACCGAAGTGGTAGAGGAGCATCCGGTCGCTGGTCCCCAGGTCGGCGGCGAGCGGGCGCAGGCTCAGGCCGATCAGCCCGTGCTCCAGCACGTAGTCGGTGGCCGCCTCGGTCCACTCCACGCGGCGCTGGGTCTTCGTCGCCATCCACTCTCCTCTCTTATGACTTGGCTGGAACTGTAGCAGTTGCTACATTTGAGTGTAGCGCCTGCTACACATCATCGATCGAGAGGAAGCCGCCATGTTCGCCGCCTTCGGATTGCTGTTCGTCGCGATCCTCACGGAGGTGGCCGCGACCTCGGCGTTGCCGAAGACGCACGGCTTCCGTGACCCGTTGTGGACCTTCCTGGTGGTGGGTGGCTATGCCATCTCCATCTGGCTGCTTGCCGTGGTCGTCAGGACGCTTCCCGTCTCGACGACGTACGCCGTGTGGTCGGGCGTGGGGACTGCCGCCGTCGCGCTGGTGGGCGCGCTCTGGCTGGGCGAGCGGCTCGACTGGATCAGCGTCTCCGCCCTGTCGCTGATCGTCGTCGGCGTGGTCGTGCTCAACGTGCACACGGCCGCCCACTAGTTTCGGGGGCATGCCGGCCGCCCTCCTCCTCGCTGGGACCACCTCAGACGCCGGCAAGACGGTCGTGACGACCGCGCTGTGCCGGGCCTTCGCGCGGCGCGGCGTGCGGGTGGCGCCGTTCAAGGCGCAGAACATGTCGAACAACTCCATGGTCTGCGCCGGCCCCGACGGCGGCACCGCGGAGATCGGCCGCGCACAGTGGGTCCAGGCGGTCGCGGCGGGGGCGGCGCCCGAGCCGGCGATGAACCCGGTGCTGCTCAAGCCCGGCAGCGACCGGCGCAGCCACGTGGTGGTGATGGGCAGGCCGGCGGGGGAGCTGACCTCGGCCGACTTCATCGGCGGGCGCCGCGAGCTGGCGGACGCGGCGTACGCCGCCTTCGACGACCTCGCGGGCAGGTACGACGTGGTGGTCTGCGAGGGTGCGGGCAGCCCGGCGGAGATCAACCTGCGCGAGGGCGACTTCGTCAACATGGGCCTGGCCCGGCACGCCGACATCCCCACGGTCGTCGTGGGCGACATCGACCGGGGCGGCGTGTTCGCCGCGTTCTACGGCACCCTCGCGCTGCTGGATCCGGACGACCAGGCGCTGGTCGCCGGCTTCGTGGTCAACAAGTTCCGCGGCGACGAGAGCCTGCTCGCTCCCGGGCTCGAGCGGCTGCGCGAGCTCACCCGCCTCCCGACGTACGGCGTCCTCCCGTGGCACCCCGACCTGTGGCTGGACTCCGAGGACGCCCTCGACCTGGACGGCCGCCGGTCCGCCGACCGGCCCGCCGCGCTGCGCGTCGCCGTCGTACGGCTGCCGCGGATCAGCAACTTCACCGACGTCGACGCGCTGGGGCTCGAACCCGACGTGGACGTGGTGTTCGCCTCGACACCGCGGGCGCTGGCCGACGCCGACCTGGTCGTGGTGCCGGGCACGCGCGCCACCGTGGCCGACCTGGAGTGGCTGCGCGAGCGAGGGCTGGACCGCGCGATCGTCCGGCACGCGTCGCGAGGTGGCGCGGTGCTGGGCATCTGCGGCGGCTTCCAGATGCTCGGGACCCGGATCGACGACCCCGACGGTGTCGAGGGGCCGCCGGGACGGTCTGTTCCGGGCCTCGGACTGCTCGACGTCACGACCACGTTCGGCGCCGACAAGGTGCTGCGGCTGCCCACCGGCGCCGCGCTCGGGGCCACGACCACGGGCTACGAGATCCACCACGGCCGGGTCCGGATCGGCGCCGACGAGGAGTTCCTGGGCGGCGCCCGGCGGGAAGCGGTGTTCGGCACCATGTGGCACGGCAGCCTCGAGGGCGACGGCCTCCGGCGCGCCCTCCTGGCCGAGGTCGCGACCGCGGGCGGCCGTGAGTGGCGTCCGTCGGACGTCCGGTTCACCGAGCGACGCGAGGCGCGGCTCGACCTGCTCGGCGACCTGGCGGAGCAGCACCTCGACGTCGACGCGCTGCTCCGGCTCGCCGGGGCCTGAGTGAGCCAGGCCACACTGTGGCGCCACCGATGTATGCGAGACTCCGTGTCTCACTAACCAGGAGGTCCGTCGCATGCCCCAGCCGCTGTCCCGGCTCGTCCACGACCGCACCGGCACCGGTGAGACCGTCGTCCTGATTCACGGCATCGGGCACCGGCGGCAGGCGTGGGACCCGATCGTCGACCTGCT
>DASTDJ010000306.1:0-7539 GCA_035710425.1 Nocardioides sp. | reverse complement strand
CGCACGCCGGAGGAGCGGGCGTTCCAGACCTGGTTCCTCCGCGAGTTCGTGCGCCAGGCCGGTGGCGAGGAGCCGCGGCCCTGGGCGGCCGTCCGAGCCGACGATCGCGAGAACAGCCACTCGTGACCCTCGTGCCGCCGCGGCTGCTGCTGGCGGCGGCGGTCGGAGGCGCCGCCGGGGCCCTGCTGCGCCACCAGCTGGGTGAGCTGGCCCCGGACGGCTCCGGCTTCCCCTGGACGACGTTCGGCATCAACGTCGTCGGGTCGTTCCTGCTGGCGCTGCTGCCGCTCCTGGACGTCGTACGCCGGCGCCGGACCGTGGCGGTGGCGCTCGGACCCGGACTGATCGGCGGGTTCACCACGCTGTCGACGTACGCCGAGCAGGGGCGCGCGCTGATGGCCGACGGCGACGTCGCCCTCGCCGGGACCTACCTGGTGGGCACCCTGCTCGCCTGCCTCGCCGCGGTGGCCCTGGCGTCGCAGCTGGGCTCGGCGAGGGCGCGCGACGAGTTCGCGGCCGAGGGCGGTGACGAGTGACCGAGCTGCTCGTGGTGCTGGGCGCGGCCGTGGGCGCGCCCCTCCGGTTCGTGCTGGCCGAGTGGCTCGACGAGGAGTTCCCGACCGGCACCCTGATCGTCAACGTCGTCGCGTCGGCGCTGCTCGGGCTGTTCAGTGCGCTCGCGCTGTCCGACTCCGCTGCCGCACTGCTCGGCACCGGGTTCTGCGGCGGCATGTCGACCTACTCGGCGTTCGCCGTGCAGACCCATCGGGCAGGGCGGCGCCTCGGGAGCGTCTACGCCGTGGCCACGATCGTGCTGTCGGTCGCTGCGTGCGCGCTGGGGTTCTGGATCGGTCAGGCGTAGCCGAGGTCGTGCAGGCGGGCGTCGTCGATGCCGAAGTGGTGGGCAACCTCGTGGACCACGGTGATCCGCACCTCCTCGACCAGCTCCTCCTCGGTCTCGCACATGTCGAGCAGGGGGCCGCGGTAGATGAAGATCCGGTCCGGCAGCTCGGGCAGCATGTCGCCGTACCGGTCGGTGAGCGCGACGCCCTCGTAGAGCCCGAGCAGGTCGGGATCGTCCGCCGGGGGCTCGGGCTCGACCAGCACCACGACGTTGCGCACCAGCCCGGCCAGCTCGTCGGGGATGCCGTCGAGCGCCTCGTTGACCAGCGCCTCGAAGCGCTCGGGGTCCATGTCGACCGGCATGGCACCAGTCTCCCAAACGCACAAACGCCCTGGATGCGTGATCCAGAGCGAGCGTGGCGACCCCGACGGGACTCGAACCCGCGGCCTCCGCCGTGACAGGGCGGCGCGCTAACCAACTGCGCTACGGGGCCATGGTGCGCTCCGCTGCGTGAGCCGAGCGGTGGAACTCTAACCCATCCGTGACGGCGACTCCCAATCGAGGAGAGCGCCTCTCGGACGTCGCACCCCCAACGGGATTCGAACCCGTGCTACCGCCGTGAAAGGGCGACGTCCTAGGCCGCTAGACGATGGGGGCCGGACTGCGCGACACAGCATAGGCCGTAGCGTGCGGGCATGCTCACTTCACACCGCCAGGCCCTGCTCGAGGCCGCGGAGATCGCGCTGGCTCTCGCCGGGTCCGACGAGGTGCGGGCCGCGTGGGAGGCCGAGAGCTCGTGTGCCGGCATGACCGTCGGGGGGCTGACCCAGCACCTGGTCGCCCAGCCGGTCAACACCGTGCGCGCGCTGGGCTCCGGCCCAGGTGCGGGCCCCATCCCGCTCCTCGACCACTACGCCCGCGCCGAGTGGGTGGGCGCCGACCTGGAGGCCGAGGCGAACGTCGACATCGCCTCCCACAGCAACGAGGCGGCCGCCGTCGGTCCCGACGCGGTCCTGGAGGGTGGCCGGGAGGCGCTCACGCGGCTCCCGGACCTGCTCGCCGACGCGCCGGAGGCGGTCGACATCCCCTGGCAGTCGTGGTCGCTTCGCACCGACGACTTCGTGACCACGCGGCTGATGGAGATCGTGGTCCATAGCGACGACCTCGCGGCCAGCGTCGGCCTGCCGACCCCGGAGTTCCCCGAGCCGGCGCTCACCCCCGTCCTCGGCCTGCTCAGCGGCGTCGCCGTACGCCGGCACGGCCAGGCCGCCGTCGTACGCGCCCTCAGCCGGCCGCAGCGGGCGCCCGGGCACGTCTCGGCCTTCTAGCGTCACTTTCGTGACTCCGGGCGGGCTCCTGTAAGGTTTCGCCTCGCTCGGGCAGGTAGCTCAGTTGGTACGAGCGTCCGCCTGAAAAGTGGAAGGTCGGCGGTTCGACCCCGCCCCTGCCCACCGAGCACCACGCCCCCGCCGGACTCCGGCGGGGGCGTTCTCCGTTGCTGGGCGGTTGCAGTCACGTGACGGATGCCGGGGTTGCGGCCCGCGACCGAGACTCGTGGGAACCGCACGGCAAGGAGCCGCACATGTCCAGCACCCAACCCATGGACCAGCTCATCGCAGGGATCGAGCTTCCCGACTCGGTCGCGGCCATCGACGCGACGGCCCTCGCCAGGGAGCGCCTCAGCCCGCTGCTCTTCGACCACTCCCGGCGGGTCTTCCTCTTCGGCGCCCTCCGGGCCCGCGACCTCGGCCTGTCGGTCGACCCGGAGCTGCTCTACCTCGCGTCCCTGTTCCACGACGGCGCCCTGGCCTCGCCGTACGCCGACCCCACCCAGCGGTTCGAGGTCGATGGGGCCGATCACGCGCGCGCCTTCATGCTCGAACGAGGCTTCCCGTCCGCGGCGGCCGACGTCGTCTGGACGGCGATCGCGCTGCACACGACGCCGGGCGTCCCGGTCCGAATGGGGCCCGAGATCGCGGCGACGGCGTACGGCGTCCTGGTCGATACCGTCGGGCTGGGCCTGGACACGTTGGACCCGGCGCAGGTCGACGAGATCACGACGGTCCATCCACGAGGTGACTTCAAGCGAGAGTTCGTCCGCACGTTCGTCGACGGGCTGCGCGACCGGGCCGACACCACCTACGGCACCGTCTACGCCGACGTCCCGGAACACTCCGTCCCGGGGTTCCGTCGCTCCGGCATGATCGAGCGCATCGAGGGATCAGGGTGGCCGACGTGACCGGACCCGCCGGAGACCCCGCCGTGATGCACGCGGTCACGGCGAGCGACCGCACTGCGGGTGCGAAGGGGCTGTCGCTCGCGAAGCTGCCCCTTCCGCACGCCGCCGAGAACGACGTGATCGTCCGAGTGCACGCCGCGGGTTTCACACCCGGTGAGCTGGACTGGCCGGGCACGTGGACCGATCGTGCGGGACGCGACCGCGCCCCGAGCGTGCCGGGACACGAGCTCTCGGGTGTCGTGACGGAGCTCGGCTACGGGACCACCGGCCTCACCGTGGGTCAGCGCGTCTTCGGCCTCGCCGACTGGGCGAGGGACGGCACCCTCGCCGAGTACACCGCCGTCGAGGCGCGCAACCTGGCTCCGCTTCCAGGGGACGTCGGCCACGTCGAGGCCGCCGCGTCCGCCATCTCCGGCCTGACCGCCTGGCAGGGCCTGTTCGACCACGGGCGGCTGGTGGCCGGCCAGACCGTTCTGATCAACGGCGCCGCGGGCGCGGTCGGCTCGCTCGCGGTGCAGCTCGCCCGCGAGGTGGGTGCCCAGGTCGTGGGCACCGGCCGCACCGACCACCGCGACGCCGCGTGGGGACTGGGCGTGGACCGCTTCGTCGACCTGGACGCCGAGCCGGTGGAGGCCGCCGGCGAGGTGGACCTGGTGTTCGACGTGATCGGCGGCGAGGTGCTCGAGCGGTCGACCGCGCTCGTGCGCCCCGGCGGGACGATCGTCACCATCGCCGCGCCACCCACCGTGCAGCCCGAGGACGGTCGGGCCGTGTTCTTCGTCGTCGAACCCGATCGTGCCCAGCTCATCGAGCTGGCCCGTCGCCTCAGGAGCGGGCGGGTCGCCCCGATCGTCGGGGAGGTCATCTCACTGTCAGAGGCTCCCGATGCCGTGGCCGGCGTTCGCTCTACGCGCGGGAAGACGGTCGTCCGGGTTCACGAGGACTGAGCCGGCGCGCCGGTCGGGACCGCGAAGAACTGTGGTTTGTAGCGGTCGGCGTCCCACCCGACGTCGGCCAGGTTCGAGGTGAAGGTGTTGCGGCAGATGTGTCCGAGGATGCCGCCTCCGACCCTCAGCTCCGGGTGCGACAACGCGGTGTAGAACACCTGCATCGGCGTCGTGTTCACCGTCGGGTACCTCGCGACCAGGTGGCGGGTGAACGGACCGGTCGGGACGTCGGCGAACCCCGTGATGACGTCCGTGCCGAGGAACTCGTTCTCCTTGGTCAGCATCTGGAACCGGCCATCGGCGGTGCGGGTGACGGAGAACGAGGTGGACCAGCCAGCCGGGGCGGCCTCCACGATCGGGCGGGAGTCGGCCGCGCTGTCGCTCCAGGCCGCACCGTCCCAGTACTGCCACGCGCTCGTAGTGAGCAGCTCGCCCGTCGGCACGCGAGCCAGGTGCACCGCCTTGCCGAACACGAGATCGCCGGTGACCTTGGCGCTGCCGTACACGTACAGGTAGCCGCCGTCGGCGACCACCGCCTGGCCCCACGCGGGCCGGCTCTCGGGGGTGTTGCTCGCCGGTGTGGGTACGACACGCCGCAGCCGGGGTGCTGCCGCGCGGGTGGTGGGCAGGGAGAAGACCGCGGCGTCGGTGCCGACGACGACGAAGTCCAGCGGGCCGGTGTCTGTTCGCGTGACGCGGAGGGAGAACACCACGAGGCGGCCGCCGGTGACGACGCCCGACTGGGGCCAGTAGAAGCTGGATCGGGTCGGGTCGGGGATGACCTCGCCGCCCTCCGGCCCGGTGATGCCGCGCAGGCAGCCGCGGTCCTGGATCACCAACGAGTTGTGCACCATCCGCCAGCCGGGGACGTAGCGGCCGTCCCGCCGCTCGCGGCCCTGGATGGTGTCGGCGAACAGCCAGAGGGTACGGCCGTCCGGGAGCCGCACGGTGGCGGCCTGGTCGCCACCGGACCAGGTCCAGTCGTTCTTGGCGTCGAACATCCGCTGGTACCCCGCGGCCGTGGTCGGGGCGGGGCGCTCGCACGCCGGCGCGGCTGCCGGCGCGGCTGCCGGTGCGACGTCCGCGTGGGCGTGCCCGGTGGAAGCGGCAGCAGCGGACCCGGACGGCGAGCCGCAGGTGAGTCCCGCGAGAAGACAGCCGCACACCAGCCGGCGCGCGTGTCGGACGGGTAGATGGCAGTGCATGTCTCCTCCTCGGGCGTGTGCGGGACATCCCGCCGGGAGGGGCGACAGGGCGGCGTCGTGCCGCGGGCTTCTGAGGTTGAGACGGGCCGAGGGCCCGGATTGTTGTCGGCGAGCTCGCGAACCCGCCGCTGTTCAGCGGTCCTGGACGACACTGGGCTCCAGCGGTCCTCGACCGGGCCCGCTCAGCCGCGGGCGAGCACGCACGACCACACGAGCCCGCCCCGTTGATTCGGAAAGGACCCAGAAGATGACTCTCGCGGTGTGTGTAGCCGGCGTGACCGGGTGGACCGGTCGTGCCGTGGCCGAGGCCGTTCTCGAGGCCGAGGACCTGCGGCTGGTGTCCGGCGTCAGCCGGTCGGCGGCCGGGACGGACCTCGGCCGCGCGTGGGACGGCGACGAGAACGGCGTCCCGGTGCGGGGCACCGTGGCCGATGCACTCGAGGGCGTCGACGTGCTGGTCGACTACACGTCCCACGACGCGGTTCGCGACCACGTGCTCGAGGCGATCGCACGCGGGGTCTCGGTGGTCGTCGGCGCCTCGGGCCTCGGTGCGGACGACTTCGGCGACATCGACCGTGCCGCGCGCGAGCAGGGCGTGGGGGTGATCGCGTCCGGCAACTTCTCCGTGACCGCCGCGATGGCCCAGGCGGCCGCCCTGCTCGCCGCACGGCACCTGCCGAGCTGGGAGATCATCGACTTCGCGTCGGCGGGCAAGCCGGACGCGCCGAGTGGCACCGCCACCGAGCTGGCGGAGCGGCTGGGGCAGGTGCGCGCGCCGTACGTCGAGCTGCCCGTCGGCGAGACGGCCGGGCATCCCGAGACGCGCGGGGCCACGCTGGGCGGCACCCAGGTCCACTCGCTGCGGCTCCCGAGCTTCACGGCGTCCACCGAGGTGGTGTTCGGCCTCCCCGACGAGCGCCTGGTGATCCGCCACGACGCCGGCGGCAGCGCCGCGCCTTACGTGAAAGGGACGCTGCTCGCGGCCCGAGCCGTGCGTGGACGGGTCGGCCTCACGCGCGGGCTGGACCAGCTGCTGGTGGGCCCGGACCCTGACGCCGGCTAGAAAAACACGGTCTGTTCGTCAGACCGAGTCGCAGCAGGCGCGCCGCCGGGCCATCATGACCGGGTGCCTGTCAGCTCCAGGGGTCGCCGCCGCCTCGCCGTGCCGCTGCTGACCCTCCCCCTTCTCGGGCTCGCGCCGGCCTGCTCCGACGAGCCGGACGAGAAGCCCGAGTCGGTCGTCCAGGCCGTCGTCGACGCCCGGACCACCGGCGAGTGCGATGGCTACGAGGACCACTTCGTCGACGGCGACCCGGTCGGTGGCTGCGAGGAGCCGCAGCCCATCGTCGGCGACGGCCCCCAGGTCGGCGACGCGAAGGTCGACGGTGACGAGGCCGAGGTGGAGGTCACCGACTTCTACGACTGCTCGACCTGGGACTACCCGAACCAGGAGTACGTCGACGTCTACACGCTGGTCGTCGAAGACGGCGAGTGGCTGATCGACGACATCGACTTCTCCGAGACCACGAGCGACGACTGCTTCGTCTGATCAGGCACTCCGCTCGCGAGGTACGGCGAGGGGCGGGACGCCGCCGAGCCCCTTCCGGTAGCGCACCCGGTCGCCGTACTGGTCGAGGGCGGCGTACAGCGTGCTGCGTGCGGTCCAGGAGATCGGCTCGACCCGGTCGCGCCAGGTGTCGCCGAACGAGATCCAGGCCGGGACCCACTCCGCGGCGTCGTCCCACTCGCCGCGGCGCGCGGTGATCATCCGGTGGCGGATCTGGAACGACTGGCGCGGGCCGTCGACGGAGATCGGTGCCGTCTCGACGGGCCACACGTGCAGGTCGAGCGCCATCAGGTGCACCTCGAGCTCGGCCAGCACGGCCGGGTCGACCAGGACGGTCGCCACGTTCTCGTGCCGGGCGCGCAGCATGGCGGACACGCTGGCGTGCGACAGGCCCGTCGGTCAAGAGTCAGACCCCTGATTCGATCGGGCCAGGTCACCCCAGGGCTCCGGAGGATCAGCGGGTCGGGCCGAGAGCCGTGCCCACCGATGGCGGTCCCGGGCGGGGCTCCTTGAGCTCGATGAAGATCGAGTGGGTCTCGGTCTCGCCGATGTTCTGGCCGGCGTGTTCCTGGGCGTCGAGCCAGCGCACCGTGCCCTCCTCGAGCTCGACGTCGACCTCACGATCGCCCGCGATCAGTCGTCGGCCGAACGAGCTGAGGGTGTACATGACGCTGTCGGGATGTCCGTGCACCTTGGTCCGGTCGCCGGGTCGGTCGCGGTACTCCAGGACCCGCACG
>DASTDJ010000305.1:0-13786 GCA_035710425.1 Nocardioides sp. | reverse complement strand
GGCACCGCGACGAGGCCGGCCATGATGCCGATGGCGCTGCTGCCGACCACGATGGCCATCAGGGCGGTCACGATCGGGAGGCTCATCGCGACGAGCGAACCGAACGCAACGGCGAGGATGACGACAGCCAGCAGGATGCCGATCATCTCGGTGTTGGCGCCGGCCGGGAGCTCCGCGTAGCCGAGGCCACCGTCGTACTCCACCTGAACGCCCAGGTCGCGGACGTCCTGCACGGCCTTCTCAGCCGCATCGAGCTCCTCGGTGCCCACCTTCTCGATGTCGAAGGCGACGGTCGCGAAAGCGGTCTGTTCGTCATTGCTGACGGTCGGACCCCGCGGGTCGTAGGGGCTGCTGACGGTGGTCACGTGCTTGCCCTCGGCGAGCTCGGTGACGGCCTGCTCGATCGCGGCCTTGGTGGCCGGGTCGGTCAGTCCGTCCTCGGAGTGGAAGATGACGTTCGAGGTGTACAGCGTCTCCTGCGGGAAGCGCTCCTCGATCGCGTCGGCGGCGCGCTGCGACTGGGAGCCGGGGAGGCTGAAGCTCTCGTCGTACTCGCCACCCTGCGAGCTGTTGAGCATGAACACCGCGCCTGCGACAAAGATCCAGGCGGCGATGATCCGCCACGGGTGCCGGCCGGCGTAGTTGCCGACTCGGTAGAGGAAGTGGGACATGGTGGAACCTTTCGGAATGAGTGGTGTTGGTGGGCTCATCGCCACCCTCCGAAGGTAGGAATTCCGGCGTTCCGGTCCCATTGCGTAGGCCGCACTCGTCCAGGGGCCGCCCGCACGGCTGCCCGCCGCTGGGGGTGCGGGTAACCCCACCCGGGGGGTTCGGCAACTTCTGCGGAGGTCGCTGCGTCACACCCCTCGATGAGCGCGCCGGACGGTGGCGCGCCACCTGGACCTGGAGGTTGGCATGGACGTACGACGTGGGGTTGCTCTGTTCGCATGGGCGGCGGCGGGGGTTCCGCTGCTGGTCGCGGGACCGACCGCCGCGGCCGGGTCACCGGCGGAGCAGGCCCAGCGGACCTGCCGTGGGGTGCCGGCGACCATCGTCGGCTCCGGGGAGCTGACCGGCACCAGCGGGCGCGACGTCATCGTCGCAACGCGGGCCGACACCCAGGTGCGTGCCGGTGGCGGCGACGACCTGGTCTGCGGCAGCCGAATCGTGCGCGGCCAGGCAGGGGCGGACGAGATCCACTTCGCCGGCAGGGTGACCGGCCGCGACGACCTGTTCATCAGCGGCGGCGCCGGAGACGACGAGATCCGGTTCCACAAGCGGCAGGACCACGCGGCCCTCGGCACAGACGTCGGGGTCTTCGGCGGCCCGGGGGCGGACCTGATGATCGGCGCCAAGGGCTCGCTGTGGTTCTCAGGTGGGGCCGGGAACGACCGTCTGTTCAGCGGGTCCGACGACTACCTGCTGGACGGCGACGGCGGCGACGACGTCCTGCGCGGCGGCAGCGACCAGGACATCATGTCCGGGGGCGACGGTGACGACCGGCTCTACGGCTACGCCGCCAGCGACGACCTGAGCGGCGGCCGGGGCCACGACGAGGTCTGGGGCGGCGCCGACTGGGACGTCTGCGCCCACGGCAACGAGATCGAGCACGGCTGCGAGGCCGACGACTGGGTGTAGCGAGCACTCGCCACCCACCGCTGAGAGCCGGTGACAGGAGTCGAACCCGCGACATTTCGCTTACAAGGCGAACGCTCTACCAACTGAGCTACACCGGCAGTGCGGCAAAGCCTAGTTGGCGCCGGACTCACGCCGCGGCCGGGCGGAGGAACGTCTCCAGCGACCGGGCGATGCCGGCGGCGTCGAGGCCGTGGGCGGCGACGTGCTCCTCGGGCTTGCCGTAGTGCCGGTGCTCGACGCGGGGGACGCCGAGGCTGAGCAGCCGGTGCGGTCGGTCCTGCAGCGCCTCCGAGACGTGCCGGGCCGACGTACCGGCCAGCCACGGCTCCACCAGTACGACGTCCGGCGTGCCGAGCACCGCGCGCAGCCCCGCGGCGTCGAACGGGCGGACCGTGCTGGCGTAGAGCACCGTCACGTCCCGGTCGCGGGTCGCGTCCAGGACGGCGTCGAGCACCGGCCCGACCGCGACCACGGTCGCCCCCGCCCCGCGGCGGACCACGTGGAAGCGTCCTGGGGTGAACGGGTGCACGTCCTCGTTGGCCTGGCCGACCACCCGGACGTAATGGAGCCCCGAGCCGCCGACGGTGGCGCGGAGTGCGACGTCGACCTCCCTGGCGTTGCCGGGCGCGTGGATGGAGATGCCGGGCAGCGTGTCCAGCAGCGCGACGTCGCCGGGCGACTGGTGGGTGCGACCGCCCGAGGAGATGTCGAAGGAGCCGGCCGACCCGACGAGCACGCCCCCGACGTCCTGGTGCCCGAAGCCGAGCTTGACCTGCTCGAAGGCCCGCTCGACCAGGAACGAGCTGAACGTGTGCACGATCGGCCGCATCCCGGTGAGGGCGAGGCCGGCTCCGACGTTGACGAGCAGCTGCTCGCGGATGCCGACGTTGATCACCCGCTCGGGGTGCTCGCGCTCGACGTCCCCGAAGAACTGGCCGGAGATCTCGGCGTAGACCAGAGCGACCGACTCATCGGTGGCGACCAGGTCGGCGGCGGTGCGGGCGAACTGGGTGCGTGCGTCCATCAGTACTTTCCTTCCACGGTGGCGACGACGACGTTGGGGCGACCGAACTCCCGGTGCGACAACGCCTTCTCCCGGGCGTCGTGGTCGCGGCCGTCGACGGTGACCGTGTGCCAGCCCTCGGTGGCGAAGCGTCGCTCGATCCGGCCTGGGACGGCGTACGTCGACGAGCCGTTGTCGATCACCACGACGGTGAGGGACTCCAGGAAGTAGGCGGCGGCGAGCTCGAGGGCCTCGTGGTTGCTGCCCTCGTCGAGCTCGGCGTCGCCCACCAGGACGACGACCCGGGACGCCAGACCCTGGGCGCGCATGCCCAGCGCCGTACCGACCGCCAGCGGCAGCCCGTGACCGAGCGAGCCGGACCCGATCTCCACCCCTGGCACCAGGTTGCGGTCGGGGTGGAAGCCGAGCGGGCTGTCGTAGGACCCCCAGTCGGTGAGCCACGACTCCGGGAAGTAGCCCTGCTCCGCGAGGACGGCGTAGTAGGCCATCGGCCCGTGACCCTTCGACAGGTAGAACCGGTCGCGCGCGGGGTCACCGACACTCTCCGGCGAGACCTTGAGAACGCGCTCGTAGAGCACGCGGAGCACGTCGAGGGTGGAGGTGGCCGCCGCCGAGTGCTTCTCGTCGCCGGTCAACCGGGTCATCAGCTTTTCTGTACGACTCATGCACCCCAGGATGAAACTTGAAGCATGGTTTAGGTCAAGCCCGTCATCACTCTGGCGCCATCCGGATGCTCGGGGACGGTGAGGGTCGGGGGCTGTCGAGGGCCGGCCACTGGGCGTCCCGCCATCCGTCGACCAGGAACAGCAGCTGCCGCGTCGCCTGCCAGTCCCTCAGTCGCCAGCGCTGGCTCTTGAAGTAAGTCACCCCGCCGCCGGCGATGTCGCGCTCGGGGTTGAGCAGGAGCTCGTAGCCCGCTGCGGAGTAGGCGTGGTCGAACTGCTCGAGCGCGTCGGTCAGGCGGCCGGTCGCGATGCGGTAGCGGACCCGTCGGTGCGTGTCCCAGTCGAACTCGAGCAGCTTGTCGCCAGCCTCGGCACCCCGGGCCACCAGCCGCAGCACGACGTCGTCGGGCATCCGCAGGTTCATACCGCCCTCGTCGCTGTCCAGCCGGATCGAGACGACCCGGTCGGCGTAGCCGCGCTGGGACACCTGCCGGTTGTCCTGCCAGTTCTGCATCGCGTCGCGCAGTGCTCCCGCGAACGAGCCGACCCCGTCGATCGCGCGCACGCGCGGGTTGGTGCCCGCGTCGAAGTCGGGGCGCCAGGTCTTCTCCGGGTGGTGCGGGTGCGGAGGCGTGAGGTCGACGCCGAACGTCGGGCGCGACGGCAGCAGGGAGTCGAAGAAGTGCATCGGGAAGTTGCTGCTGATGCCTCCGTCGGAGAAGAGGTGTCGGACCAGGCTGCCGTCGCCGCCGCGGTCGACGGCGTACAGCGGCACCGCCGCGATCAGTCCGGGGAAGCTCAGGCTCATCCGGGCCATCACGACCAGCGGCAGGTCGGCGGGCTGGGGGAACTGCCACAGCGGGCGCCCCGTCTCGGGGTGCGCGTGCTGCGCCGTACGCACCTTCATCGCCGCGACGACCGGGGCGGGGAACAGCCTGCTCATCTCGTCCTCGTCGAACATGAAGGTGCGCTCGGCGAACGGCAGCCGGAAGGGCCGGCCCAGGGTGAGGTCGGTGGTCATCACCTGGAGGTCGATGTCGCGCTGGCGTCGCAGCTCGCCGGCCGGGACCGTGCGCTTGCCGTCGACGTCGCGGTCGTCGTCGGCCGCCGGCGTTCGCCACAGGTCGCCCAGGGTCAGGGGTCGTCCGTCGACCTCCAGCCCCGCCACCTGCTGGATCCGCTCGGCCAACCACTGGGTGAGGCCGGGTTCGGTCTGGTGGGTCGCCCCGTCGGTCAGCCCGTAGTCGAGCCGGGGCAGGAGTCGTACGACGGTCCGCGCGAGACCCACGGCCGCGCAGAGCAGACCCACCGTGAGCGCAAGCAGGAGCGGCGGCACCAGCCCCAGCGCCAGGCGGGCCCAGTCGCCGCCCTCGATGGGAAGCCCGTTGACGATCAGCAGACCGGGGACGACGAGCAGCAGGATGCCGAGCAGCCCGAGGACGAAGGAGGCCTTCTCGGCGGCGACGACGCGGGCAGCCGTGCGGGTCCACCGTCCGGCGCCCTGGTGGTCGGGGTCGATCTGGGCGTTGAGCACACCGAAGACCCGCGCGGCGTCGGGGTGCGGCTGGAACATCGTGGGCAGTGCGGTCTTGATCTCCTGGGGCATCTCCGCGAGCGCCCGGAACCCGGCGCCGGGTGACGCGACGTCCTCGCGACGCCGGTACTCCGCGGCAGCGGCCAGGACCGCCGCGATCGCACCGGCGGACGTGCCGCCGATGTTCTTGAGGCGGTACGCCGTCGCCAGCTTGCAGACCGTCAGCGGGTAGACGACGCCCGAGGAGATGCCGCCCTTCATCACCATGTCGCACTCGGCAGCCGGACGTTGGTAGGTGACCTCGCGCGAGTACTTCGCGATCTCGGCCTCGGCGCGGTCCAGCTCCTCGTCGGTGTGCATCCCGACAGGCTCACAACGAGCCGGCGAATAGTAAAGCCGTGGGTCAGCTCATGCCGCCGTCGAAGGCCAGCACCGCCCCGGTGATCATCCGCGCCTCCGGTGAGGCGAGGTAGACGATCGCCGAGCCGATCTCGGCCGGCGTGATCGCGGGACCGGGCAGCATCATCAGCAGCCGGTCGGCCACCCGCGGGTCGAGGTCGGTCGGCATGATCTCGGCAACGTGCGACACGATCGGGGTGTCCACGGTGCCGGGGCAGATCGCGTTGACCCGGATGCCCTCGGGTGAGAGCTCCAGCGCGAGCGCCTTGGTCAGCTGGGTCAGGCCGCCCTTGGCCGCGGCGTACGCCGTCGCGTAGGGCTGGGAGACGTTGCCCGCCACCGACGACACGTTGACGATGTTGCCCCCGCACGCCTTGAGGTGCGGTAGCGCCGCCTGCATCACGAAGAACGGGCCCTTCAGGTCGACCGCGTGCACCCGGTCCCACTCGGCCTCGCTGACGTGCTCGAAGCGGCCGAACTGCACGATCCCGGCGACGTTCGCCAGGACGTCGATCCGGCCGTGCTGGGCGCAGGTCTCGATGGCCGCGTCGACCGCCGACTTGTCGCCGACGTTGCACTCGACGTAGGTGACGCCGTCCGGGACGGTGGGCGCGATGTCGAGGCCGTAGACCGTGGCGCCGGCGTCGCGGAACAGCTCGGCCGTCGCGAAGCCGATGCCGGACGCGGCACCGGTGATCACGACGATGCGGGGGTCGCTCATGGGAGTCCTTCGTCGGCGTTGTAGCGGAGATGGCGCGCGAGATCGCCCGTCCGGCCGATTCGGAAGCGGCGCTCGGTGAAGTACCAGGAGCCGTCGTCGTCCTGCGCGAACGTGTCGACGTAGTCGCCCGTCACGATCGGCTGCAGCGGGATGCGGGCTCCCACGGCCTGGAACACGACGTACGACGAACGGGCGACGACGGTGCCGTCCGGGCCCGGCTCGTCGAACGTCGTGTTGGCCACGACGTGCTGGGTCGCGGGCGTCTCGTCCTTGTGCAGCCGGACCGTCGCGGCGTACAGGTCGGTGACCTCCTTCGCGCCGGTGGCGACCACCTGACCGCTCTCGTCCTTCAGCGTGGCACGGGACATGAGCTCGCCGAGACCCCCGAAGTCGCCTTCGTCGATCAGCCGGCAGTAGGTGCCGAGCAGGCCGCGGATGCGGTCGCCGTCGCTGAGGTGCACGAGCGGAGACTAGCAGCGGCTGGTAGAACACGTTCTCGTTCTCACCGATTTGAACCTCACTTGAACTCTTGGCAGGCTTGCCGCATGACGCTGACGATCGGACAGCTCGCCGAGCGCTCCGGGGTGGCGACCAGTGCGCTCCGGTTCTACGAGTCGCGGGGGCTGATCGCCGCCGAGCGCACCACCGGCAACCAGCGCCGCTACCTGCAGTCCACGCTGCGGCGGGTGGCGTTCATCCGCTCCGCGCAGCGGGTCGGGCTGACCCTCGACGAGATCGGCTCCGCGCTCGCGACGCTGCCGGACAACCGGACCCCGACCAAGTCGGACTGGCACCGGCTCAGCCTGGCCTGGCGACCGCGGCTCGACGAGCAGATCCGCAGGATCGAGCTGCTCCGGGACACCCTCGACAGCTGCATCGGGTGCGGCTGCCTGAGCCTGAAGAGCTGCGCGTTGATGAACCCCGGCGACGAGCTCGCCGCGGCCGGGCCCGGCGCCGTCCGGCTCGAGCCGTGACCGACCACCTGCTGCACGAGCCGCACCACGACGGGTCGCCGCTCTACCTCTCGGACGAGGCGCCGGCGCTGGAGAGCGAGGTCGTGGTCCGGCTCCGCACCGACCCCACCGACCCGGTGGAGACGGTCTGGGTCAGGACGACGTACGACGCGGAGCCGGTCTACCACCCGTGTCGGGTCGAGCACCGCGACGCGACGGCGGTGTGGTGGGCGGGACGGCTGCCGGTGCACAACCCGGTCACGCACTACCGCTTCCTGCTCGACGGCGGCGGCCGCCAGCGGTGGCTGACCGCGGCGGGGGTGACCGACCACGACGGGGCGGACACCTTCGACTTCCGCCTCAGCGTCTACCCGCCGGCCCCCGACTGGGGCCGCGACGGCGTGATCTACCAGATCTTCCCGGACCGGTTCGCGCGCTCGGTCGCCGCCGACGAGCGGCCCACGCCGGCCTGGGCGGTACCGGCCGGATGGGACGACACGGTGGTGTTCGAGGCCACCGACCCACGGACACCCACGCAGCTCTTCGGCGGCGACATCGACGGCATCGTGGAGCACCTCGACCACGTCGCGCAGGTCGGCGCGAGCATCGTCTACACGACCCCGGTGTTCCCCGGCGAGAGCAACCACCGCTACAACGCGGCCACCTTCGAGGCCGTCGACCCGCTGCTCGGCGGGAACGACGCCTACACCCGGCTCAGCGCAGCGGTGCACGCCCGCGGCTGGCGGATCCTGGGCGACCTGACCACCAACCACACGGGCGACACCCACGAGTGGTTCGTCTCGGCCGCCCGGTCGCCTTCCTCGCCGATGCGCGAGTGGTACTTCTTCGGCGCCGACGGCGGCTACGAGTGCTGGATGGGCCACCGCACGTTGCCCAAGCTCAACCATGCGGTCCCCGCGCTGCGCCGGGCGATGGTCGAGGGACCCGACAGCGTGGTGGCGCGGTGGCTGCGGCCGCCGTACGACGTCGACGGCTGGCGGATCGACGTGGCCAACATGACCGGGCGCCTCGGCGGCGTCGACGTCAACCACGACGTGGCCCGCGCCGTACGCCGCACCGCCGAGGCCGAGCGGCCGGACGCGCTGGTGATCGGCGAGCACAACCACGACGCCTCCGGCGACCTCGACGGCGACGGGTGGCACGGGACGATGGACTACTCCGGTTTCTCCTGGCCCGTGTGGTCGTGGCTGCGCGACCCGGACTCGCCGGCTCGCCCGTTCGGCCGACCGGTGCCGGTGCCGCGTCGTGGCGGCCCGGCGGTGGTGCGGGCGATGCGGGAGTGGACGGCGCGCAACGGATGGCTGGCCTCCGCCTCGTCGTGGAACATCCTCGGCTCCCACGACTGCGCGCGGATCCGGACGGTCGTCGGATCGCCGGAGGCGCACCGAGTGGCCGTCGGCCTGCAGTTCACGCTGCCCGGGGTGCCGATGATTTTCGCCGGCGACGAGATCGGGCTCGAGGGGGTCAACGGCGAGGACGCGCGCCGCCCGATGCCGTGGCACCGGCCGGAGGCGTGGGACCACGAGACGCTGACGACGTACGCCGCCCTCGCGGCCGCGCGCCGCGACCACGTCGCGCTGCGGCGCGGTGGGCTGCGGTGGGCGCACGTCGGCGACGACACCCTCGCGTTCCTGCGCGAGCACCCCGACGAGACGCTGCTGGTCGTCGCCCGCCGGGCGCCCGGCCCGCCCCTCGACCTGCCGATCGCGGTGGGCGAGACGGTGGTCGCGACCGCCGGCGATCCGCTGGCCACCGGCGTCACCGTCTACCGGGTCTAGCCTGAACAGCATGGCGCTCCACGTCGTCGCCAGCCGGCCCGACCCGGCGCTGCTCACGCTGCCCTGGTCCACGTGCCTCGAGGACTGGGGCGACGAGCACGTCGTACCCCTTCCCCGCGGGCTGTCCCGGCACGTCGTCCGCATCGTCCGGCTCCGCGACCGGGTCTACGCCGTGAAGGAGACCCAGGAGCCGATCGCGTTCCGGGAGTACCGCCTGCTCCGCGACCTGCAGCGGATGAACCTCCCCGCGGTGGTCCCCCAGGGCGTGGTGACCGGCCGCACCGACGCCGAAGGGGAGGAGCTGCCCGCGGCGCTGCTCACCGAGCACCTGCGCTTCTCGCTCCCCTACCGCAGCCTGTTCAGCCACGGCCTCACCGCCGACAACCTGCCCTCCCTGGTCGACGCGCTGGTGGTCCTGCTCGTGCGCCTGCACCTCGCCGACTTCTACTGGGGCGACGTGTCGCTCTCCAACGTGCTGTTCCGGCGCAGCGCGGGCGGGTTCGCGGCGTACCTCGTCGACGCCGAGACCGGGGAGCTCCAGTCCACGCTGTCCCCGCGGATGCGCGAGCACGACCTGACCATCGCCACCGAGAACGTCTTCGCCGAGCTGCTCGACCTGCAGGCCAGCGAGTCGCTGGACCAGCAGGTCGCGGCGCACGAGATCGTCGAGCTGCTCCAGGAGCGCTACAACGCGCTCTGGTCGGAGCTCACCGACGTCGAGGAGTTCGGCTCCGACGAGATGTGGCGGATCGAGCGGCGGATCGAGCGGCTCAACGACCTCGGCTTCGACGTCGACGAGCTCGACATCGTCACCGACATCGACGGCGACCAGATCCGGATCCAGCCGAAGGTGGTCGAGCTCGGCCACCACCGCCGGGAGCTGCAGGCGCTCACCGGCCTCAACGTCGAGGAGGCCCAGGCCCGCCGGATCCTCAACGACCTGGCGGCGTTCACCGCCCACTACGACCTGGGCCGCGAGGACCGCACCCTGGTCGCCAACCGCTGGCTCACCGAGATCTACGACCCGATCATGAGGCGGCTCCCCCCGGAGGTCCGCGGAAAGCTCGAGCCGGCCGAGATCTTCCACGAGATCCTCGAGCACCGCTGGCTGCTCTCCGAGCGCGCCGGCCACGAGATCAACATCTTCGACACCGCCGACGACTACATCCGCACCGTCCTCCCCCACCGACCCGACGAAGCCCTCGCTACGTAGGCGTGGGCGCACCGCACCGCACCGCCCCAATCGGCGCGATCGCGCGGTTTGAGACAGGACACCCCGCGCCGCACCGTCCCAGCCGGCGCGATCGCGCGGTTTGTGACACGTCACCCCGCGCCACACCCGCCAAACCGGCGCGATCGCGCGGATTGGGACACATCACCCCACGCCGCACCGTCCCAACCAGCGCGATCGCGCGGTTTGAACGGTGCCCCCAGCTACCGCAGCAGGTCGCGCCCGATGACCATCCGCTGGATCTGGTTGGTGCCCTCGAAGATCTGGGTGACCTTGGCGTCACGGAAGAGCCGCTCGACGGGGTACTCCTGGATGTAGCCGTTGCCGCCGAAGACCTGGATGGCGTCGGTGGTCACGCTCATCGCGGCGTCGGTGGCGGTCAGCTTGGCGATGCTGGCGAGGCGGTTGAGCGGCATGCCGGCATCCTTGAGCCGGGCGGCGTAGAGGTACGTCGCCCGCCCCCGCTCCACCGCCGCGGCCATGTCGGCGAGCATGAACTGCAGGCCCTGGAACTGGCCGATCGGCCGGCCGAACTGCTCGCGCTCGGTGGCGTAGGCGACGGCGTGCGCGAGGCCCGCCTGGGCGATGCCGGTGGCGACCGCGGCGATCCCGAGCCGGCCGACGTCGAGCGCCGAGAGGGCGACGCGCATGCCGGCGCCCTCGTCGCCGATCCGGTTGGCCGCCGGGATCCGGGCGCCGTCGAACATCACCTGGGTGGTGATGTCGCAGTGCAGGCCGAGCTTCTTCTCGGGGCGGCCGAAGGTCATGCCGGGCGTCCCGGCCGGGACGATGAACGCCGACAGCCCGCGCTTCGGGTCCTCGCTCGTGCGGGCGAACAGGATGTAGTAGTCGGCGCACGAGCCGTTGCTGATCCACTGCTTGATGCCGGAGATGACGTACTCGTCGCCGTCACGCACCGCCTTGGTCCGGATGCCACTCACGTCGGACCCGGCCTGCGGCTCGCTGAGGCAGTAGGCGCCGAGCCACTCGCCGCTCAGCATCCGCGGCAGCCACTCGGCCTTCTGCTCCTCGGTGCCGTTGGCGTCGACGACCGTCGCGGTGAGCGCGTGCACGCTGACGCCGACGCCGACGCTAGGCCAGGCGGTGGCGATCTCCTCGAGCACCTGGAGGTAGACCTCGTAGGACTGCGCGCCGCCGCCGTACTGCTCCGGGAAGGGGAGGGTCAGCAGCCCGGTCTTGCCGAGCAGGCGGTACGCCGCCTCGGGGAACTCCTCGCGCGCCTCCATGTCGGCCACCTGTGGAGCGAGCTCCTTGGTGGCGATGTCCCGAGCCAGGTTCAGCAGCGCCACGGCATCGCCGTTCGGCAGCAGCCGCACCACATCAGTTGCCATGGAGCCACTCTAGGTAGCGGCTGTCCGGTGTCCTAGCGACGGGCCTCGGCGATCGCGTAGAGCGCCACCGACGCGGCCACTCCGGCGTTCAGGGACTCGAGTCCACCGGCCATCGGGATCGACACCAGCCGGTCGCACGTCTCCGCCACCAGACGCGACAGGCCCTCGCCCTCGGAGCCGACCACCAGCACCAGGCCCCGCCCGCGCACGTAGTCGTCGTCGGCAGTCAGCTCGGGAAGGGACAGGTCGCCGTCGGCAGCCAGGCCGACCACCGTGAGGCCCGCCTCCTGGTAGGCCTTCAGCTGGCGCACCAGGTTGACGGTCCGGGCGACCGGGATCCGGGCAGCGGCGCCGGCAGAGGTCTTCCAGGCCGCGGCGGTCATGCCGGCCGCACGTCGCTCCGGTACGACGACCCCGTGGGCGCCGAACCCGGCGGCGCTGCGCACCACCGCGCCCAGGTTGCGCGGGTCGGTCACCGAGTCGAGCGCAACCACGAGAGGCGGCTCCGCCTGCTCCTCCGCTCGCTCGAGCAGGTCGTCGGGGTGGGCGTACTCGTACGGCGGGATGCGTGCGGCCAGCCCCTGGTGGACCGCCGCGCTCGTCATCCGGTCCAGCTCGCCCTTGCTCACCTCGAGGAGGCTGACACCGCGCTCGGCGGCCAGCCGGAACGCCTCACGGAGCCGGCCGTCGCGCTCGGCGCCCTCGGCGACGTAGATGCCGGTCACCGGCGCACCCTCGCGGAGCAGCTCGACCACCGAGTTGCGCCCGGCCACCCACTCGACGTCGTCGCCCTTCCCCTTGCGGGGCCGGGTCGCGGCCTTCTTCTGCGCTTGCTTCTGCTGCTTGTGGGCCTTGTGGTACGGCCGGTCCTTGGCCTTCGGCGTCGGGCCCTTGCCCTCCAGCCCGCGGCGCACCCGGCCGCCGGAGCCGGCGGTCGGCTTCTTGCTCTGCTTGCGCACCGAACCCTTGCGCTGCGAGTTACCAGCCACGTCAGTGCCCTCTCCGGTGGTTGCGGCGCGAGCTCGTGAGCCTCGAAACCCCAGCCATCAGGAGAGGCTCCACTTCGGGCCGGCCGGGGTGTCCTCGACCTCGATGCCGGCCGCCTTGATCTGGTCGCGGATCGCATCAGCGGTCGCGAAGTCCTTGTCGGCCCGCGCCTTGGCGCGCTGCTCGAGCAGCCCGGCGACCAGTGCGTCGACGGCTGCCGTGAGCCGGGCGTCGGCGCGGTCGTCGCCGGCCCAGGCCGGGTCGTGCGGGTTGAGCCCGAGCGTGTCGAGCATCGCGAGCACCGCGGCCGCCTCTCCCGCGGCGTCCTCGCCCGCCGCGAGCAGCCGGTTGCCCTCGCGAGCGGTGTCGTGCACGACCGCGATCGCGGCCGGCGTGCCGAGGTCGTCGTCCATCGCGTCGACGAACGCCTGCGGCAGCTCGGTCGCCGGCTCGGTCGTGCCCGCGCGCTCGAGGAAGTTCTCGATCCGGCGGAACCCGGCGGCCGCCTCGTCGAGCGCCTCGAACGAGAACTCCACGTGCGAGCGGTAGTGGGCCGAGACCATGTAGAACCGCAGCTCGATGCCGCGCACCCGCTGCAGCACCGCCGGCACCAGCAAGGAGTTGCCGAGCGACTTCGACATCTTCTCGCCGGCCGTGGTGATCCAGGCGTTGTGCATCCAGTACGTCGCGAACGGGTGCCCAGCGGCGCGCGACTGCGCCTGCTCGTTCTCGTGGTGCGGGAACTGCAGGTCGATGCCGCCGCCGTGGATGTCGAACGCGGCGCCGAGGTACTTGCCGGCCATCGCCGAGCACTCGATGTGCCACCCCGGGCGGCCGGGCCCGTAGGGAGACGGCCAGGCCGCGGTCTCCGGCTCGGAGTCCTTCTTCCACCCCTTCCACAGAGCGAAGTCGCGTGGGTCGCGCTTGCCGCGCGGGTCGGCGTCGCCGGCCTCCTGCATGTCGTCGACGCGCTGGCCGCTGAGCTCGCCGTACGACGGCCAGGAGCGGACGTCGAAGTAGACGTCGCCCGATCCGTCCTCGGCGGCGTAGGCGTGGCCGCGCGCGACGAGCTCGCCGATCAGCTCGAGCATCTCGGGGATGTGACCGGTCGCGCCAGGCTCGTACGTCGGCGGCAGCACGTTGATCGACGCCAGCGCCCGCTCCAGCGCGCGGTGCATGTCGTAGGCCAGGTTGAACCAGGGGCGCCCCTGCTCCTCGGCCTTGGTGAGGATCTTGTCGTCGATGTCGGTGACGTTGCGGATGAACGTCACGTCGTAGCCGCTGCGGGCGAGCCAGCGGCGGAGCACGTCGAAGTTCACGGCCGAGCGGACGTGCCCGACGTGCGGCTCCCCCTGCACGGTGAGCCCGCAGACGTAGACGCCCGCCTTGCCCTCCTGAAGGGGCACGAACGCGCGCACCTCACGGGTCACGGAGTCGTAGAGCCTGATCGTCACCGGTCAATCGTACGGCGCTCCGGCGTTCC
>DASTDJ010000304.1:0-10204 GCA_035710425.1 Nocardioides sp. | reverse complement strand
CGATGCTGGTCTGCCCCACGGACTCGCCGCTCGCCGAGGCCGCTGCCGCGGGCCGCAGTGCCCTGATCACCGTCGCCAGCGGCGTGGGGCCGGCGGGTTGCAGCTCCCGCGACGCCAAGCTCACCCTGGCGGGCCGGCTCTCGGTCGACGGGCCCCACGACTGCGAGTGCTGCGGCGAGCCGCGCACCCAGGTGTCGATGGAGCTGAACTTCGTGCTCCTGTCCCGGCTCCTCGACAACGGGCGCGAGCGGCAGTTCCGGGTCCCGCTCGACCACTTCGGCTCCGCCGACCACCGCCTCAACCGCGGCTTCCTGCAGCGGTCCGTCGAGCACGCCAACCAGTGCCACCAGGACGAGCTCCGGCGAGCGGTCGCGATGACCACCGGCACCCGGATGGTCGACGTCGCAGGCGTCCGGCTCAGTGGCCTGCTCCCCCACCGGGTCGCGATCACCTGGGTCGACCTCGAGGGTGCGCAGTCGAGGACCGTGCAGTTCGGCCGGTCAGCGCGCTCCACCGAGGAGCTGGGGGAGCTGCTCCGCGCCCGGCTCCACGCCGGCCTCTGCTGAGCGCCCCGAGCGCCGTGTCTAGGGTCTGGGCATGGCGTTCGTCGAGGTGGCAGATCGGGTGTGGGTCGCTCGCTACGAGTGGTTCGACGTCAACTGCACCCTCGTCGGCGGCGCCGACGGCCTGCTGATCGTCGACACCCACGCCTCGGCGGTCGCCGCGCGCGAGGTCCTGGACGACGTACGCCGGCTCGGGGCGGGTGACGTGGTCGCCGTGGTCAACACCCACGAGCACTTCGACCACACCTTCGGCAATGCCGAGTTCCGCGGCGCGTACGGCGCGGGCATACCGATCCACGCCCACGAGACCGCGGCCGAGCGCACCGTGCCCGCCGGCGAGCGGATCAAGGACCTCTACCGCGCCGACCCCGACGACCCCCATCGGGAGGAGGTGCTGGCGACCGAGCTGCTGCCCGCCGACCACACCTTCTCCTCCGCGACCGTGCTCGACCTGGGCGACCGGATGGTCGAGCTGGTCCACCCCGGCCGAGGCCACACCGGCGGCGACCTGGTCGTGCGCGTCCCCGACGCCGACGTACTGCTGGCCGGTGACCTGGTCGAGGAGTCGGCCGCCCGCGACGGCGTGCCGGGGTTCGGCGGTGACTGCTACCCGCTGGAGTGGCCGCTGACGCTCGACATCGTGCTCGGCGTGACGACTCAGGCGTCGGTGGTGGTGCCGGGGCACGGGGCGCCGGTCGGCCGCGACTTCGTCGAGCAGCAGCGCAACGACATCGGCATCGTCGCGGAGACGATCCGCGACCTCGCCACCCGCGGGGTGTCGATCGACGACGCGCTCGACGCCGCCGAGTGGCCGTTCCCTCGCAGCGAGCTGGGCGACGCCGTGCGCCGGGGCTACGAGCAGCTCCCCCGCAGCCAGAAGCGATTGCCACTGATCTGAGCGGTTACCTACCGCCATGAGCAACTCCGAGGAAGAGACCGAGACCGGCATCGCCGACGAGCAGCTTCCCGACGACCTGGTGCCCAGTGAGGACAACCCGCTCGCCGAGGGTCTGGAGGACGGTGAGTCGGCCGGCGACCTGCTGGAGGAGGGCAAGCACGCCGAGGGCGACGAGCGTGACCAAGACGACACCGAGGACTCCGACGAGTCCGAGGACTGACGGCGTGCCCTGACCCCCGTCGTCGGTCCTGCCGCCTAGCGTCGGAGCCGTGGCTGACCGATACGGCACCGACGTCCTGGCCGGCGACTGGCGCAAGCCCCAGCGCGGGCGCGCGGTGGAGGTGCCCGCCGAGAAGGGCACGGTCGTCGAGGAGGTCACGACCGACTGGTGCGGCGAGGTGGTCGCCATCGACCGCGACCTGCACACCCTGACGCTGGAGGACCGGCGCGGCCGCCGGCGCACCTTCCCTCTCGGCCCGGGCTTCCTGCTCGAGGGCCGTCCGGTCATCCTCACCGCTCCGGTCTCCCGCCCGGCGCCGGCCAGGCCGACCCGCACCGCGTCGGGGTCGCTCGCCGTCGAGGGAGCCCGCGCCCGGGTCGCGCGGAGCAGCCGGATCTTCGTCGAGGGGCGCCACGACGCCGAGCTCGTCGAGAAGGTGTGGGGCGCCGACCTGCGCCTCGAGGGCGTCGTCGTCGAGCTGCTCGAGGGCGTCGACCGCCTGCCAGAGGCGCTGGCCGAGTTCGGGCCGGGCCCGTCCAGGCGCGCAGGGGTGCTCGTCGACCACTTGGTGCGCGGCTCCAAGGAGAGCCGGATCGCCGACCAGGTCGCCGGGTCACCGCTCGGCGAGCACGTGCTCGTCGTCGGCCACCCGTTCGTCGACATCTGGGCGGCGGTCAAGCCGGAGCGCATCGGGCTGCGGCAGTGGCCCGACGTCCCGCGCGACGTGGAGTGGAAGGCCGGCGTCTGCGACCACCTCGGTTGGCCCCACGCCGACCAGGCCGACATCGCTCGCGCCTGGCAGCAGATCCTGGCCCGGGTCGGCTCCTACGCCGACTGCGAGCCGGCGCTGCTCGGTAGGGTCGAGGAGCTGATCGACTTCGTGACATCCGTGGAGGACCCGGCCGATGAGTGAGACCCCGCCGCCGCCGTACGGCGAAGAGCCGCAGTACGGCGCGCCGCCCCCGCCGTACACCCCTCCCGGGCCGAGCCTCGGGCCAGGCGACGAGCGCAACTGGGCCACCGCCGCGCACTGGTCCGCACTGGTCGCGGCGTTCGTGGCGCTGGCCTTCCTGGGCCCGCTCGTGGTGCTGCTCGCCAAGGGCAACGAGTCACCCTGGGTCCGCCGCAACGCGGTCGAGTCGCTCAACTTCCAGCTGTCGATGCTGATCTACGGCTTCGCCGGCGGCGTGGTCGCGATCGTGCTGGTGGTCGTGACCCTCGGGATCGGCCTGCTGCTGATCATCCCGCTCGCCCTGGCGTTCGCGGCCTTCTGGCTGGTGATGACGATCATCGGTGCGGTAAAGACCGGCAACGGCGAGGACTACCGCTACCCGCTGACCATCCGCATGGTCAGCTGAGGAGCTCGCGCACGACCCCGTCGGCCAGCAGCCGACCCTCCCGCGTCAGCACCAGCCGGTCCTGCTCGACCAGCGCCAGACCCCGGTCGACCACGCCGGGCACGGCCTCGCGGCCCGGCCGATCGAGCACCGCGAGCTCGAGTCCCTCGCTGAGCCGGAGCTCGAGCAGCACCCGCTCGACCCGGCGGGTCTCCTCGTCCAGCAGCTCCCGGGCGTGTGCGGGGCTCGCGCCGGCGGCCAGGCGGTCGGCGTACGCGGCGGGGTGCTTGACGTTCCACCAGCGCACGCCGCCCACGTGGGAGTGCGCCCCGGGCCCCGCGCCCCACCAGTCCGCGCCGCGCCAGTAGCCCAGGTTGTGCCGGCACCTCGCCGCGTCGTCCCGCGCCCAGTTGCTCACCTCGTACCACTCCAGACCGGCAGCAGCGAGCCGCTCGTCGGTCAGCACGTACTTGTCCGCGAGGTCGTCCTCCTCGGGCATCGGCAGCTCCCCGCGCCGCACCCGCCGGGCCAGGGCGGTGCCGTCCTCCACGATCAGCGAGTACGCCGAGAGGTGGTCGGGCTCGCAGGCCAGCGCCGCATCGAGCGAGGCCTCCCAGTCGGCGACGCTCTCGCCGGGGGTGCCGTAGATCAGGTCCAGGCTCACCTGGCCGAAGCCGGCGGCCCGTGCGTCCGCGACCACCTGCGGCACCCGCGCCGGGTCGTGCGTGCGGTCCAGGGTGCGGAGCACGTGGTCGACGGCGGACTGCATGCCGAACGAGATCCGGTTCAGGCCCGCGGCCAGCAGCTTCTCGAGGTCGCCCGGCCGGACCGAGTCGGGGTTCGACTCCGTGGTGACCTCCGCGTCCGGCGCCAGCCCGAACTCGCCGTCGATCGCGTCCAGGACGGCACCGAGATCGGCCGGGCCGAGCAGGGTCGGCGTACCGCCACCGAAGTAGACGGTCGAGACCGGGAGGTCCCGCCCACCGAGCACGCGGCGGGCCAGCCGGATCTCCTCGACCGCGGTGGCGGCGAAGCTCGCCCGGGAGACACCCGGGCCGAGCTCCTCGGCGGTGTAGGTGTTGAAGTCGCAGTAGCCGCAGCGGACCGTGCAGAACGGCACGTGGACGTAGACCCCGAAAGGTCGCTCCCCCAGGGTGTCGAGCGCGCCCTCCGGCAGCGAGCCGTCGGCGGGCGCCGGCGCTCCGGGAGGCAGGGGGGACGGCACCGGCCCATCCAAGCAGTCCGCGCCAGCCCAGCGGTCTAGACCAGGATTACAAGACGTGTCTTAGGCCATGTACTTAGGGACTCACTTCAACGCAATCGATTGTGCTCGGGGGACGAACGCAATGGAACGTCGCAATCTGATCGATGTACTGCCGTGGTTGCTGAGCATTCGCGCCGCGCTGACCGTGATCGATCCGGTGGCCGTCGTGGTGGCCGGCGTGGTGGTGCTCGGCACGCACAGCCCATGGGCGCTGGCCGGCGGTGCGGCGGCGGCCTTCCTGGTCGGCCGCAGCGCCGACCTGCACCGCTCGCGGCTGGTCCTCTACGTCCTGGAGGACATGCCCAAGCTCGCGCTGGCGGCCGCACTCGCGACGCTGGCCATGGTGGGACTGGACCAGCGGCAGGGCGACACCGCCACGCATGCGGCCGAGGCGGCCACCTGCCTGCTGGTGTCGTTCTGCCTGCTGGTCCTGCTGCGCACCGGCGTCTACGCGCTGACCCACACCCTGCGACGACGGGGGCTCGTGGCGCACCCGGTGATCATCGTCGGCGCCGGAGGGGTCGGCAGAGAGCTGGCCTCGGCCCTGCTGGCCCGTCGCGAGCACGGCCTGGTCCCGGTGGGCATGATCGACTGCGACCACGAGCTGACCTCCAGGTCCCTCCCGGTGCCGCTGCTCGGCGGCATCGACGACCTCGACCGGGCGATGGTCGACCTCAGCGTCAACGACGTGATCTTCGCGTTCCCCGGGCCGCCCGACCGCGTGACCATCGACGCCGTACGCCGCAGCGTGCGCGCCGACCACCAGGTGTTCGTGGTGCCGCGCTTCTTCGAGCTGATGGACCAGGACCACCACCGCCGCACCGAGGTGATCCGCGGGATCGCCGTCATGCGGCTGCGCCGCTGGGGCTGGCGCGGCTACCCCGTGCTGCTCAAGCGGGTCCTCGACGTGACCCTCTCGGGTGTGGCGCTGGCGGCGGTGTCGCCGATGCTCGCCGTGATCGCGCTCGCCGTACGGCTGGAGACCGGGGCGGGCGTGATCTTCCGACAGACCCGGGTCGGCAAGGGCGGAGAGAACTTCACGCTGCTGAAGTTCAGAACGCTGAGGCCGGCGACCCAGGACGAGGCCGACACGACGTGGAACATCGACCACGACGACCGCCTCGGCCCCGTGGGCCGGTTCCTGCGACGCACCGGCCTCGACGAGCTGCCGCAGCTCGTCAACATCATCCGCGGCGACATGAGCCTGGTCGGCCCGCGACCGGAGCGCCCGCACTTCGTCCGCGAGTTCTCCGAGGCGCAGGAGAGGTACGACGACCGGCACCGGGTGCCGAGCGGGCTCACCGGATGGGCACAGGTCAGCGACCTGCGCGGCGACACCTCGATCGACGACCGGGTGCGGTTCGACAACTACTACATCGAGAACTGGTCGTTCTGGAGCGACATCAAGATCCTGTGCCGCACCCTTCCCACGCTGGCTCGCTCCGAGCCGCCGCCCCCGGACCTGCTCAGCGTCCTCGCCGCCGCATCGCCAGAACCCGCAGGTACAACTGCGCGAGTTCCTTAGCCGAGCCGGCGGCGTCGTGGCTGGTCTCCACGTGGGACCGGCCCGCCAGGCCCTCGTCGTCCGCAACCTCGGGTTTCGCCAGCCGGTGGGCCAGCGCCTCGGCGAGCGCGGGTCGGTCGCCCGGCGCCACGATGGCCCCGGCCGCCTCGGGCACGCTCTCCACGATCCCGGTGACGTTGGTGGCGACGACGCTGCGCGCGGTCGCCATCGCCTCGAGCGGCACCAGCGCCATCCCCTCCCACAGTGAGGGCACCACGACCACGTTCGACGCCGTCAGCCAGTCGGCGACATCGCTCCTGGAGCCCACGAACCGCACCGCCTCCATCGTGTCGGCGGCCCGCTCCAGCGCGTCGCGGTCGGGTCCGTCCCCGACCAAGACCAGCCGAGCGTCCGGCACCGCGGCCCGGACCTCAGGCCACGTGCCGAGCAGGTCGTGCTGCCCCTTCTGACGCGCGAGCCGCCCGACACAGACCGCCAACGGCCCGGGGTCGAGGCCCAGCCGCTCGCGCGCGTCCGACCGCTCCTCGGACCCCTGTGGCTGCCAGGCGTGGAGATCCACGCCGTTGGGCACCACCGAGGTCCGCACCCGGACGCCGGCGGAGGTGCCGACCTGGCGCTCGGCCTCGCTGACGCACACCAGCTCGTCGGTCCAGGTCGTGGCCCAGCGCTCCCAGCGCAGGGTGGCGGCGCGCGCCAGGCCGGTGGCGGCGAGGAACGACCACCCGTGCGGTTGGTAGATCACCGGCGTCTGCCGGCGTACGACCAGACGGCCGACCAGGCCCGCCTTGGCGCTGTGCAGGTGGACCAGGTGGGGGTCGGTGTCGGCGAGCACGCGGGACAGGGACAGGCACTCCCCCACGACTCCTGTCCCCGGGTCGCGGGTCGCCTCCCACCACCGCACGGTGGCGCCCAGCTCACGCGCCTCGTAGCCCAGCCATCCCGCCGAGGGACAGGCGAGGGTGACCCGCCAGCCACGCGCGAGCTGGTGGCGGATGTAGCCGAGGGCGACGACCGCCGTGCCCTCCGACGTCGGCATCGAGACGTGCAGGACGTGCAGGCGACCGCCCCGACCGACACCGGACGGCGTGGGCACGGTGGAGGTGTCAGGCGGCAATCCGGTCCGCCCGGCGTCCGACGAGGATCACACCCAGCAGCCGAGCGCCCACCGACCGGACGCGCTGCGAGTGCGCGCGCAGGCTGGCGACCGAGACGGTGCCCTCGGGAACGGTCAGCAGCATCGAGCCGCCGGCGGCCATCAACCGGGCGTCGTCGCACGCGTCGAGCGCCGGCGCCAGCACCACCACGATGTCGAAGCGGTCCTCGGCCTGCCCCATCACGTCGGCGAACCTGGTCTCGACGAGCACGTCGGTGGACTCCCCGCCCCACCTGCCCGAGGGCAGCACGGTGAGTCCCTCGACCGGGCCCGGGCTCAGCGCCTCGGTCAGGTCGCCGCCCTTGAGGACGTCGTAGAGACCCGGGGTGTCAGGTTCGTCGGGCGAGGGCGGCCCGTTGCGCTCGCCCATGCGGGCGTCGACGAGCAGCACCCGGCGACCGACCTTCGCCAGCGAGATGGCCAGGTTGGCGCCCAGCCACACCGTGGTCTCTCCGGTGGTCACCCCGGTGACCACGACCTTCGTGACGGGGTTGTTGCTGGCCTCCACCTCGAGGGCGATCCGCACGTGCCGGAACATGTCGGCGGCCGCGGTGCCCGGGTAGAGCGCGGGCAGGGTGGCCGGGTCGCGCGGTGGAGTGATGTGCGCCAGCAGCGGCGCCGTGGTGGCCTCTTCCGCCGCGCGCGCGTTGTCGACGGTGTTGCGTCGCCGGTCGCGGAGCACGGCGGCCACCGAGGCCAGCACCACGGCGAGCAGCAGTCCCGCCCCTGCCGCGACCAACAGGTTGGGGCTGGAGTAGGTGACGGCCGGCTGCGCCGTCTTGCTGGTCGTGAACTGGAAGGCCCCGCTGGGGTCGAAGAAGGGCAGCACCTGCGCCACCGTGTTGGCGACCAGCGCGGCGACCTCGGCGTTCTCGTCGTGGGCGGTGATCTGGATCAGGATCGTCCCGCCCACCCACTCGGCGTCGATCGACCGCCGCAGCTCCTCGACGTCGCGGTCGACGCCGCTCTCCGCGACGACCGCCTCGACGACCTCGCGGGAGTTCGCCAGCTCGGCGAGCGTCCCGCGCAACGAGTTCAGGTCTTCGGCGAGTGACTCCGCACCGGGATTGTCGATGGCCGACAACGCGGCCGTCGACGAGTAGGACTTGGGCGCGAGGTGGACGCCCAGTGCGACCGCGGCCCCTGTCACCACGAAGACGACCAATACGACTGTTCGCTGGCGCCAGAGCGCGCCCGCGAGATCACGCGGCTCCATATGAAAACTCCGAGTCCCCCATGCGTCGTCCGGAGTAGACGACATCTCTGAACTTAGCAGAGCCTCAGTACCCCTCTTGGCATTGGGAACGGGACTTCTTGCGCGCAAGCTCGTCGTAGACGGCGAAATACGCTGCCGACATCATCGTCGGCGAGAATCTGGTCTGGACCACTTCGGATGCCCCGCGCACCAGCCGGGCCCTCGCCTCGGCACTGCCGAACAGCTCGTTCACGGCATCGGCCAACGCCACCGCCGACCCCGGGACGACCGGCCGCAGTGCGGTCCGCGCTATCGACCTGAGCCCGCCGACGTCGGAGGCCACCACCGGGACGCCGGCTGCCATCGCCTCCAGGACGGTCATCGGCAGCCCCTCCCGGTCGGTGGGGAGGACCAGCAGGTCGCACGCCGACAGCAGTCGAACGGCGTCCTGCCGGTCGCCGAGGAGGTACACCCGACCGCGGGCCGACGACGCCCACACCTGCTGCTCGAGCGACTCGCGCTCGGGCCCGTCGCCGGCGAGCAACAGCACCGCCGGCTCCGGTACGTCCGACCACCCCTCGACCAGCAGGTCCTGCCTCTTGGGCCTGCTGAGCCGGGCCAGGCACAGGGCGACGGGGGCATCGGCCGGCAGGTCCAGCTCGCGCCGGGCCAGGTCACGATCGACCAGGCGCACCGGGGCCGGCGCGTTCTCGATCACCGAGAGCCGGTCGGTGCCGAGACCACCCGCCACGAGGCGCTCGGCCACGTCGGTGGAGACCGCCACCACGTGGTCGGCGCACCGGGCCAGGATCCGTGCGGCCCACCGGTAGTGCCGGTCGCCGAGCCCGTGGACCGTGCTCACCACCGGCACGTCCGCCCTCCGCCCGGCAAGGCCCTGCCAGGCCGCCACCGTCGCCCGGACGTTGTGCGCGTGCACGAGGTCCACCTGCGTGTCACGCACGATGCGGCGCAGCGCCCGTCCGGCTCGCAGCTGGGGTACGACGCGGGGGTCGGCGAGCGGCAGCCTCTGCGTCTCGACGCCGTGCGGGATCAGCTCGTCCGCGCGCCAGCCGCCCGCGCTCGCCACCGTCACGATGTCGCCCCGATCCCGGGAGCGCCTGGCGAGCTGGGCGACGACGGTCTCCGCGCCGCCCGAGCCCATCTCGGCGATGACCGTCAGCGTGTGCACGCCAGCGCCTCGTCGTACACCTTCAGCAGGCCGTCGACGCAGTGCCCGACGGTGTAGCCCGACTCGATCCGGGCCCGACCGGACCGGCCCATGCCCGACCGGAGGTCTCGGTCGTCGGCCAGCGCGGCCAGCGCGACCACCAAGGCGCCCTCGTCGCCGGCCGGGCACAGCAGGCCGTCGACGCCCTCCCGCACGACCTCCGGGATGCCTCCGACGGCCGTGGTGACCACCGGAAGACCGGTGGCCATCGCCTGCAGGAGCGAGAGCGGGCAGTTCTCGGCTGCGGAGGTGAGCACGAACAGGTCGGCGTCCCGCAACACGGGGGCCGGGTCGGCGACGGACCCGAGCATCCTCACCCGCTCGGTCAGCCCCAGAGAGTCGATCCGCCGGTGCACGTCGTCGCGCAGCGGACCGTCACCGGCGATGGTCAGGGCGACCCCCGGGACCTTCGCCAGCGCCGCGAGGAGCAGGTCGACCCGCTTCACCGGCGCGAGCAGGCCCAGCCAGACCGCCCGCACCACGCCGGCATCATCCTCGCGGCGCGGGCCAGGGCGGAAGACGGTGGCGTCGACGCCGTTGGGCACCACGTGGACCCGCTCGGCCGGCAGCCGGATGTGGTCGATCGCGTAGTCGGCGACGGCCCGGCTCGGCACCACCACGCGGCTCCCGCTCCAACGGGCCAGGAACCGCTCCGCGTCGAGGTAGAGCCGCTCGTCCCGCGGCCCCCGTGGCTCGATCCGGGCATTGCCAGCGACCAGGTCGGCGAGGCTGTCCGGGACGCCGTGGAGCGTGTAGACGGACGCCGTACGCCGTGCCGCGGGCGCGAGCAGCCGCCCGAGCCAGCCGGCCCGGCGGTCCTG
>DASTDJ010000303.1:0-19552 GCA_035710425.1 Nocardioides sp. | reverse complement strand
CGCTACTCGACCAACGAAGTCGTTGGTCGTATCGAGACCTAGCGGGTCGTCTCGTCGAGGTTCCTGACGGTGGTTGAGGTGCGAGGAGCGCCAGCGACGAGCCTCGAAACCACCCGTTGGTGGCGGCGCTGGTGGGGTACGCCGCCGAGTCCGTTCCGCACGGCACCGCGGCTGCTACTCGCTCAACAGCGCCGCGATCGTGCCGCCCAGCTCGTACGCCGCATCAGTGTGCTCCTCGCCCACGTCGCCGAGGACCTCCAGCACCTCCGCGGACTGGACCCACGGCAGCGCCTGCACGATCGACTGCACGGATCGCACGGCGCCGGTGGTGTCGTAACGGCCGTGCACCCAGAGACCGTACGGCTTCTTGCCACCGGAGGAGGCGCTGGCGGATCCGTCGTCGCTGAGCGCGCCGCCGGCCTCGAGGAAGATGGTGTCGAAGAAGTGCTTGAGGGCACCGCTCATGTAGCCGAAGTTCGCGGTGGTGCCGAGAAGGTAGCCGTCAGCGCCGAGCACGTCGCCGGCAGACGCGTCCAGAGCCGGCCGCTCGACGACCTCCACGCCCTCGATCGCGTCGTCATGCGTCCCGGCCAGCACGGCGTCGGTCAGGGTCCGCACCGTGGGGGTGGGGGAGTGGTGGACGACCAGGAGCCGGGGCACGTGGTCACTCTGCCAGGCTGCGTTCAGCGCGGTCGTAGGCCGCAGGTGGCCGGCCCCTCGAGCACGTCGCCGCCCTCATCGAAGCGCGATCCGTGCAGGGGGCAGTCCCAGCTCCGCTCGGCGTCGTTCCAGCGCACGACCCCGCCGAGGTGGGTGCACACCGCCGACACACGGCGGCCGTCCTCCGCCTGCGCGGTGGGTGTGCCCAGACGGTCGTACCGCACGTCACGCGACCCCAGCAGTGGGCGGATCCAGCCGCGCGCCATCTCGACGCCGACCTCCGCGTTGGCCAGCGCGCCGCCGGGCAGCCCGCGCAGCTCCCGCGAGTGCCAGGGCCGGAACACGTCGGCCCACTCCATGTGGCCCTCCAGGATCCGGCCGCTGAGTGCGAGGGCTGCCGCCACGCCGTTGGTCATCCCCCACTTGGAGTAGCCGCCGGCCATCAGGACTTCCTCGGTGCCGGGCAGCAGCGGGCCGGCGAACGGCAGGGCATGCGTCGGCACGTAGTCCTGGGCCGACCAGGCGTGGGTCTCGTGCGCCCACGGGTAGTGCTCGAGCGTCCACTCCCGGAGCGCGTCGAGCCGTTCCGACGTCGGGCCGCCCCGACCCGTGGTGTGACCCTGCCCGCCGACGAGCAGCCGGCTGCGATCGCCGTCCGGCGCGTCGCGCAGGGAGCGAGAGGGCTGGTCCGCGGACAGGTACATACCGTCCACCGCCGGCTGCGGAGTGGCGAACGCCAGGCCGTAGGACCGCGCCGGCGTCATCCGGGCGAAGAAACCGCCACGGTCCAGGATCGGCATGTTGGTCGCGAGGACGACCGTGTCCGCCTCGAGCGTGCCGCGCTCGGTGAGCACGCGTACCGGCCCGCGATCCTTGACCGCGGTCACCCTCGCGCCCTCGACCACGTGAACGCCGTGCGCCTTCGCCTGTTCCGCCAGCGCCTCGAGGAGCTCTATCGGGTCGACCTGCAGCTGGTCGGCCAGTCGGACCCCACCCTGGGTCTCGAACGGGAGCGGCAGCTCGTCCAGCCACTCCACGCCGAGCCCTGTCTCACGAGCGACGTCGGCCTCCCGCTGCGCGGCCCGTCGCCCAGAGCTCGTGGTGGCGTAGGTGTACGCCGGCCGGCGCTGGGTCGCCACACCGTGGTCGTCGCAGAACCGCGCCAGCCAGGCCTGACCCTCGTCGTTCGCCACGACGTACGAGCGGACCGTCTCGGCCGGGTGCCGCCGCGCGATCCGGGACAGCTGGGTGCCCTGGAGCAGGCTCACCTTCGCCGTGCTGCCGCCGGTCGTGCCGGCGCCGATGTGCCGCGCCTCGATCAGGGTCACCGCCTTCCCCGCGCGGCCCAGGAGGACAGCGGCGGTGAGACCGGTGATCCCGCCGCCGACGATCGCGATCTCGGTGGTGCCGTCGATCGCCGACTCGGCGTCGGGTGCGGGACGGGCGTGCCGGTCCTGCCAGAGGGAGGCCAAGGTCATGGGTGCCGGTGCCCGGCGCCGCGGCCGATGATGCGCCGGGCTCGGTGGTGCAGCAGGGCGGCACGCGCGGCGTTGGCCCCGGCGCTTCCGTGCACGCCTCCGCCGGGGTGCGCGGAAGCGGAGCCGAGGTAGAGGCCACGGATCCCGGTCTCGGGCCGGCCGAGCATCCCGGGAACCGGGCGGAAGAACAGCTCCTGGTGGAGCTGCGAGGTCCCGCCGTTGATCGCCCCGCCCACCAGGTTGGCGTTGCGCTGCTCCAGCTCGCGGGGTCCGAGCACCCGGCGGGTCATCACCCGCGAACCGAACCCGGGGGCCAGCACCTCGATGCGGTGCTGCATCCGGTCGGCGAACCGCTCGCAGTCGTCGCGGTTCCAGGAGCCGGTGATGCCACCGTCCCCGGCATCGCGCACCGCGGCGCCGGGCTGGGGGACGTGCGTGTAGGCCCACATCGACTCGGTGCCCACCGGAGAGCGGGTCGGGTCGGTGGTGGTCATCTGGCCGGCCAGCAGGAACGGCGCCGCTGGGATGGCGCGCGCGGCCACCTGACCCAGCGCCTCGGTCATCTGCTCCACCGAGTCGGCGACGTGCACGGTGCCGGGGGCGGCCGCGGGAGGGCTGGCCCAAGGGACGGGTCCGTCGAGCGCCCAGTCCACCTTCACCGTCCCGGGGTCGAGGTGGAAGGCACGCATCCCCCGGGCGATCCGCGCCGGCACGTCCCCGGGGTCGAGCAGCTGCTCGAAGAGCGGTACGGCGCCCACGTCGGCCACCACTGCGCGGCCCGCCTCGCAGCGCTCCCCGCCGGCGGTCATCACGCCCACGGCCCGGCCGTCCTCGACGACGACCCGGGAGACCTCACGGCCGCACTGCACCGAGCCGCCCTTCGACTCGAGGCGTCGAACGAGTGCACCAGTGAGCTCGCCGGCGCCGCCGCGGGGCACCGGGAAGCCGACGGTCTGGCCCAGCATCGCGAGCAGCAACCCGAAGAGCCCCGACCCGGGGGAGTCCAACGGGATGTCCGCGTGCCCGCCGTTGCCGGACAGCAGCAGGCCGGGCGCCGTGCCCCCGAACCGCGATCGACCGAGCTCGGCCACCGGGGTGAGCAACATCCGTACCAGGTCGAGGCCGCCGGCGCGCGGCAACTGAGCGGCCAGTCGCAGTCCGGCGCGGACCGGCGGGAACGGCGTCACGACCGCCCGCACCAGAGGGTCGCCGATCCGGTCCCAGAGCCGGCACAGCTCCAGCCAGGCCTCCCCGTCCCCGGGATGCTGCTCGTCGAGGCCGGCCGCCGTGAGCTCGCGGTCGCGGTGCAGCAGCGCCCACCGCCCGTCAGGCGTGGGATGCCCCAGGACCGCCGGCGCGTGGACCCACTCGAGGCCGTGCTGTTCGAGTCCCAACCCGGTCACCACCGGCGACGCGGCGGCCAGCGGGTAGAACGCGCTGAACGTGTCGTGGACGAACTCCGGATGCAGCTCCCGGTCGCTGCGTACGGCGCCGCCGGGCTCGTCCTGCTGCTCGAGCACGACAACCGACCATCCGGCATCGGCGAGCAGGTTCGCCGCGACCAGGCCGTTGGGTCCGGCGCCGATCACCAGGGCGTCCGGACGCGAGCTCACGATGAGATCATGCCGGGCCGACGTCGTTACCGGCCTCGCGGCGCTCGACCAGGTACGCCAGGCGGCGCAACGCCTCGGAGTTGCGCCAGGCGAGCGGAGGCTGGCGCAGCGGCGACGGCACGAGCACGCCCGGTCCCTTGACGGCGTCCTCGCGGATGGTGATCCGCGCGCCTTCCTCGGCCGGCTCGATCCGGATCTCCACCTCGGCCTCGCCGCCGGGCCAGGCCCGGGCTCGCAACCGCAGCAGGGACGGCGGGGTCGCCTCGAGCACCTCGGTGTCGTCGTCGATGGTGAGAGGCCACACGCCCACCGAGTGATGGAGGAGCGAACCCACCGCCGGCCAGTGCTCGTCGACGTCGCGCATCCGGGTGGCGCCCACCACCCAGAGCGGGTACAGCCAGCCGTCGGCAAGGACGCGCCAGACCTGGTCCGGCGTGGCTGCGACGACTCTGGAGTTCTCGCTCATCGTGACCAGACCGCCGGATACTGCTCGGACGGCAGGAACCGCGCGGTCCTCGTCGGGGACCACCGCGACGACCGCGAGCACGCGAGCACGAGTGCCTTGACTGCCACGCGGTCAGGACTTCTTCGCTGCGGCCTTGCCGCCCTTGCGTCCCGCCTTCTTCTTCTGGGCGGAGGTGCCTCCCTGGCTGCTGTCGGTGTTCTTCTTGCCGCTGCCGGAAGCCTTGCCGCCCTTCTTGGACGAGTTGGGGTCGTTGGCGATCTTGGCCGCGCGCTGCTTGGACATCCCCTTGTCCTTGAGCGCCTCGTACTGCTTCTCGTTCTTCACGTTCGCTGACTTGCTCGGCATGGCTCCTCCTTCAGGGTCGTCGGTGCCCAGCGAGGTACCCGCCGCGGCCACCTCGCATGACTACCGGTCAGGACCGCCGGATCAGGCCCGTTCGCCGGGAGGAAGTCCGCGCTCGTCGAGGATCTGCTGGGCCAGGTCGCGCAGCTTGACGTTGCGATCGTTCGAGAGGCGGTGCAGCACCTGGAAGGCGCGTTCGTAGGAGATGTCGTAGCGAACCGCGAGCACGCCCTGGGCGATGCCGATGGTGTGCCGCGACTCGAGCGCTGCCCTGAGGCCGCTGACCAGTCGGGCGTTGCTCATCGCATCGGCTGCATGGGAGGCGTAGATCATCGCCACGATGCGCGACTCCTCGTCGAAGGCGTGCGCGCTCTCGCTGTAGAGGTTGAGTGCGCCCAACGTCTCGGAGTCGGTGTGCAGGCGGATCGCCATCGCCGCGCGCAGGCCCAGCTCGGCGCTCGCCGCAGACCACCGCGGCCAGCGCGGCTCGTCTTTCAGGTCGTCGATGACGAAGTCGGTGCTCTCGAACGCCGCGTCGACGCACGGGCCCTCCTCCAGCGAGTACTGGAGCTTGTCGGCCCGAGTGGCCGGCTCGTCCGTCGCGGCCACGGTCTCGGCGCGTCCGCGACGTCCGCGCAGCGTGATCGACGCGTGGTCACAACCGGGAATGGTCTCGACCGCGCGCTTGATGACCTTCTCGAAGGTCAGAGGCTCGCTGGCGTCGCTGTGTAGCTCTTCACTCAGCTCCGCGAAGAACGTTGCCAGGTCCTGGCTCTCGTTCATCGACGGCCTCGCGATCGTGTTCGTTGAGATCCTCTTTGAGAGTACCCAGGATCCGAGAGAGAAGACGCGAGACCTGCATCTGGGTGACGCCCAGGTCCTCACCGATCTCGGCTTGTGTCAGGTCCTCGAAGAACCGCAGGTGCAGGATCCGTCGGTCCCGCTCACTCAGCCGACGTACGACGGGAGCCAGGGTCACGCGCGCGTCCGCCGCTCCCTGCGGCTCGGACACGTCGGGGATCAGGTCGCCGATGGAGCTGGTCGCCTCGGCGCGCACCGGCTGGTCGAGCGAGGTGGGCTGGAAGCAGCCGAACGCCTCGAGTGCCTCGCGGTAGTCGGCCTCGGTGATCCCGAGCTCCTCGATGACCTCGGCGTCGCGCGGTTCACGACCGAGCTCGTGCTCGAGGCGCTCGATGCACTGGTTGACCCGCCACTGCAGCTCCTGGACCCGGCGCGGGGGGCGCACCGACCAGCCGTGGTCGCGGAAGTGACGCATCACCTCGCCGCGGATCGTCGGCACGGCGTACGTCAGCAGGTCGTTGCGGGTGCTGGGGTCGAACCGGCGGACCGCCTTGGTGAGGCCCTCGTAGGCGACCTGCACCAGGTCGTCCTGCGAGACACCGCGTCCCCGGTAACGGGAGGCGACGGCTTCGGCGACTCCTCGGTTGATCAGGATCACCTCGTCGAGGAGCTGGCGCTTCCGGTCCTCGTCCCCACAGGAGTGTGCTTCCGCAATCAGCTCCGCGGTCCGTTGTGAGCGCTCAGATCGCGTGAGTCCGCGGTCGCCGTTCAGCGACGGATTTTGCGAGGTGATCGACATCCAGGTTGCCTCCGCCCGAAAGTGGTGCAGCCTCGCCGTCTTCTCCAGCAAGGGACGAGTTCCGAGACACTCGCCTTGTTGAATGGTCTAGCACAGTGGTGGACATAAGGGAAGCAAGGCACCCCCCATAAGGGGCACTCGGGGCGAACGGGGTACTGGAGGCGCATGATGCTTCCCAAACCTCGCGGAGCGTTCAGCGCGGACGTCTTCGAGGCCCTCCGTTCCGACCCTTCCCGCCTCGCCAAAGCCGATCTTCCCGATGCGGAGAACGCGGACGACACCGCCATCGCCCTGTGGTCGCTGTACGAGCTGCACTTCCGCGGATTCGAGGACGTCGACGAGAACTTCGAGTGGCACCCGGCGGCGCTTCAGCTGCGTGCCCGCCTCGAGTCCGACCTGGAGGCGCGCCTGCGCGCCCATTGGACTGGCACCCCTCCTCAGGGCGAGTTCGCCGATGCGTTCTTCGAGTTCGTCACGAACCACGACGGTCCGTCGCTTGCGCGGTTCGTCCAGACCGAGGCCACCGAGGAGCAGGTCCTCGACCTGCTCCGGATGCGCTCGATCTACCACCTCAAGGAAGCCGACCCGAGCGCGTGGATGGTGCCCCGCCTGGACACCGCGCCGAAGGCGGCACTGGTCGAGCTGCTCTACGACGAGTACGGCGGGGGCGACCCCAACCGGCTCCACCACTACCTCTTCGCCCGCGGGTTGGAGTCGGTCGGCCTGCGCTCGGAGTACGGCGCGTACATCGACGACGCCCCGGCCGAGGTGCTGGAGCAGAACAACGCGATGGCGCTGTTCGGGCTGCACCGCCGGCTGCGCGGCGCGGCGATGGGACACCTCGCGGCCTTCGAGGCGACCAGCTCGATGCCCTCCCGGCGGATGGCGGCGGGGCTGGAGCGGCTCGGCCTCGACGACACGATGATCGGCTACTACACCGAGCACGTGACCGCCGACGCGGCGCACGAGCAGGTCGCCGTACGGGCGATCTGCGGGGCGCTCCTCGACGGGGAGCCGGGAATGCGGGACGACGTGTTCTTCGGCGCGTTCACCTGCATGGACCAGGAGGACCGGGTCGCTGGACATCTGCTCGGCCGCTGGCAGGAGGTCGCGTGACCGCGCCGGAGTTCGAGTACGCCGACGTCGAGCTGTGCCCCGGCGGGCCGATGCTGCTGCGAGGAGAGCACGTGGTGCGCGACGTCGACGGCGGCACCCATCGGACGACCGGGCCCCTCAGCGCCGTGTGCCGGTGCGGGAAGTCGGCGGCCAAGCCGTGGTGCGACGGGACCCACAAGCTGCTGCCGGAGGACAAGCGCCCCTGAGCTCAGCTCCGGTCGAAGCGGGCCAGCACACCGCGCTCGAACTCGCGCACCTCTTCGAGGCTCAAGCGATCGTCCAGCTCGGCCGCGATCCGGTCGATCTGAGCCAGCGAGCCGAGCTGGAGCACGGCGAAGCCGCCGGGCATCAGGTGCTCGGCGACGGCGCGGACACAGGTCCGGGCCATGTCGAGGCCGTCCGGACCCCCGTCGATCGCCGTCACCGGGTCCTCCGGGAACCGGTCGACCTCCGCCCGGGGCACCCACGGCGGGTCGGCGATGATGCCGGCGAAGAGCTCGTCCGGCAGCAGCACACCCTCGATCGGTCCCGTCCGGATCTCCAGCATTCCCCCGAGGCCCGCGAGGTCCGCGTTGAGCCGCGTGTACTCACACGCGACGGGGTCGGCGTCGATGCAGACCAGCCGGCGTCGTACGGCCGAGATCGTGGCCAGCCCGATCTGCCCCGCGCCGCAGCACAGCTCGAGCAGCCGGCCCTCCGGAGCCCCCGGCGCCAGTTCCGCGGCCCATCGCGACTGTTCAAGGGTCCACGGCCGGGGAGCGAGCACCCGGTCGTCGTAGGTGATGCGAAGAGGGCCGAAGTCGACCGTCGTGGTGGTGGCGGAGTCCATGCCACGAGGTACCCGGTGGAGGTGCGCATGACGCCGCCCGGAGACGGGTACTTCCGCCCACCGGCGGTCCGCAAGCCTTCGGACTCACGCAGCTCCGAGGCTCTGGGCCGCCGGTCCGATGTCCGGGCGGCGGGTCCGCGTGGAAGCCGAGTCGATGGGTACCGACCGCCGTGACCTCACCTTCGGATTCCGGCCTCGCCGTCGTGACCGGGGCATCGACCGGGATCGGCCGGGCGCTCGCGTTCGAGTTCGCTGACCACGGCTACGACGTCGTGCTCACCGCCGACGAGCCGCAGGTCCACACGACCGCCACGCAGGCCGGCCGAGAGGGGATCACCGTCACGTCGATCGAGGCCGACCTCTCGACACCCAAGGGTGTCGAGTCGCTCCATCAGCACGTGATCGAGCAGCCCGGGCGCGTGACTGCCCTTGCGCTCAACGCAGGGATGGGCGTCCACGGCCGCTTCGACCGGACCGGGCTCGACGACGACCTCCGGCTGGTCGACCTCAACGTCCGTTCGGTAGTGCATCTCGCGAAGCTGGTGATCCCCGGCATGGTCGACCGTGGCCACGGGCGGGTGCTGTTCACCGCATCCATCGCGGGACGGGCGCCCGGGCCGTTCCACGCGACGTACGCCGCGTCCAAGGCGTTCGTCCACTCGTTCGCCGAGGCGCTGCGCTACGAGCTGAAGGACACGGGAGTGTCTGTGACCTCCCTGCTGCCCGGGCCCACCGACACAGCGTTCTTCGAGCGCGCGCACATGCAGGAGACCAGGATCGCCCGCGGTCCGAAGGATTCACCCGAGACCGTCGCCCGCGACGCCTTCAAGGCCCTGATCGCGGGCAAGGACCACGTGGTTGCCGGGTCACTCCTGAACAAGGCAATGACAGCCGGTTCGGCCCTCGTGCCGGACCGGGTCGCGGCAGCCGTCGCGGCCCGAGAGACCACGCCGATCGACGAGGAGAAGCAATGAGAGCAGTCACCTGGCAGGGCCGCATGGACATGCAGGTCATCGACGTTCCGGACCCGGTGATCGAGGAGCCCACCGACGCCATCGTCAAGGTCACCTCGACCGGACTCTGCGGCTCGGACCTCCATCTCTACGATCCGCTCACCCCCTTCATGACCAAGGGCGACGTCGTCGGCCACGAGCCGATGGGCACCGTGGTGGAGGTCGGCTCCCACGTCGCGAAGCTCTCCGTGGGCGACCGGGTGGTCGTCCCCTTCAACGTCAGCTGCGGGACGTGCTGGATGTGCTCCCAGGGGCTGCACAGCCAGTGCGAGACCACGCAGAACCGGGAGCACGGCACCGGAGCGAGCCTGTTCGGCTACAGCAAGCTCTACGGCCAGGTTCCTGGCGGTCAGGCCGAGCTCCTGCGCGTGCCGTTCGCCGACTTCCTGCCGATCAAGGTGCCGCACGGTCCGCCGGACGACCGCTTCCTCTACCTGTCGGACGTGCTTCCGACGGCATGGCAGGCGGTGGAGTACGCCGACGTCACGGCCAGCGGCTCCCTGCTCGTCATGGGCGCGGGTCCGATCGGTGACATGGCCGCGCGGATCGCGCTGCTCCGCGGCATCGAGGTCATCGTGGTGGACCGGGTGCCGGAGCGGCTGGCCCGGCCCGGTGCCCGTGGCGCGGAGACGATCGATCTCGACGAGGTGACCTCCGACAAGCTGCCCGACCTGGTCCGCGACATGACCGACGGCCGGGGTGCGGACGCCGTGATCGACGCGGTCGGCATGGAGGCGCACGGCTCGCCCATCGCCGAGGCCGCGCAGAAGGCACTCGCGCTGCTGCCCAAGAAGGTGCAGGGAGCGGTGATGACCCGGGCCGGCATCGACCGGCTGGAGGCCCTGTACCTCGCCATCGAGTCCGTACGCCGGGGCGGCACCGTCTCCATCTCCGGTGTGTACGGCGGGGCCGCGGACCCGCTGCCGATGATGCAGCTCTTCGACAAGCAGCTGCAGATCCGAATGGGCCAGGCCAACGTGCGCCGCTGGAGCGACGACATCCTGCGCGTGCTCGAGGAGGACGAGGACCGGCTGGGCGTCGAGGACTTCGCCACCCATCGGCTCCCCCTCGAGGAGGCGCCCGGGGCCTACCGCACGTTCCGCGACAAGGGCGACGGCATGGTGAAGGTGGTCTTCACTCCCTGACCCCGCGCACGTCAGACGACCTCGGGCGGATCCGCGTCCGGGTCGAGTGCCGGCCGGGTCTGGGGATCGTCCATCGGGCGCTGGACCTGATCCAGCTCCTGGTCCTCCTCGGGCGTGTCCTCGCGCTCGTCGGGCCGCTCGTCCTGGGGAGTGCTCATGGCGGCCGGGTACCCGCGCTCGGAGGCCGCATGCGGCCCCATGCCACGGGTACCGGCCAGGCCCGACGTATGACGGCTACGGAGGTGCGAGATGCCGCAGCAGGCATGGAGCAAGAAGCGGGAACGGCAGTACGAGCACATCAAGGAAGGCCTCGAGGACCAGGGCCGCAGCGAGGACACGGCGGAGGAGATCGCCGCCCGCACGGTCAACAAGGAGCGAGCGCGAGCGGGTGAGGCCGAGCAGGCGAGCCGGACCTCCACCGAGGACATCTCCTCGTCGCGGCGGGGTGGCAAGCGCTCGCACTCCGGGTCGAAGGGCCGGACCAAGGAGCAGCTCTACGCGGAGGCGAAGAAGAAGAACGTGAAGGGCCGCTCCGCGATGAACAAGGCGCAGCTCGAGGCCGCTGTCGGTCGCGGCTGACGTGCCGGAGCCACGAGCGGTGGTCCTCGACGTCGACGGCACCCTCGTCGACTCGGTCTACCACCACACGTTCGCGTGGACGCGCGCGTTCCGGCGGGCGGGGCACCCCGTCGACACCTGGCGCATCCACCGACACATCGGCATGGGTGGCGACCGCCTCGTCGCGGCGGTCGCCGACCAGGAGGTCGAGGACCGCAGCGGCGATCTGATCCGGGAGATCTGGGAGGGGGAGTACGACGCGATCATCGACGACGTAGGCCCTCTGGACGACGCCCGCGCGCTGCTCGCCGCGCTCCGCGACCGGGGCCTCCGGATCGCGCTGGCCAGCTCATCGATCCCCCAGCACGCCGAGCGCGCCTTCGACCTGCTCGACGCCGACCGGTACGCCGACGTCACCACCACGTCCGAGGACGCCGACGAGTCCAAGCCCGACAGCGAGCTGGTGGCGGTGGCGATGGAGCGACTGGGCACCGGCAACGCCTGCATGGTCGGTGACGCGGTGTGGGACGTGGTGGCGGCCTCACACGCGGGTATCGCGACCCTCGGCGTGTGCTGTGGCGGCTACGGACGCCAGGAGCTGCTGGACGCCGGAGCGGTCGAGGTCTACCTCGGTCCGGGCGACCTGCTCGCCCATCTCGACATCGGGCTCGAGATCGCGTTCGGAGTTCGGACGGGCTAGGCTGACCCACGTCATGACGCGACTGCTCCTTCGCTGCCGCAGCGAGGTCTAGCCCCAAGCCGGACCCCTCGCTGCGGAGTCGCAGTGCCCCGGCTGCCTGACGAGCACCCAGCGAGGACCCCATGACCATCCCTTCCCAGCAGCCGAGCGGCATGCCGTTCCAGCGCTACCGCGCGTTCCCCCCGATCGACCTGCCCGACCGCACCTGGCCGCACGCCACCATCACCGAGGCGCCGCGGTGGCTCTCGACCGACCTGCGCGACGGCAACCAGGCACTCATCGACCCGATGTCGCCGGCCCGCAAGCTGAAGATGTTCGAGCTCCTGGTCCGGATGGGCTACAAGGAGATCGAGGTCGGGTTCCCCGCGGCGAGCGAGACCGACTTCAGCTTCGTCCGCCAGCTGATCGAGAGCGACAAGATCCCCGACGACGTGACGATCTCGGTGCTGACCCAGGCGCGCGAGGACCTGATCGAGCGCAGCGTGCAGTCGCTGGTCGGCGTACCCCGCGCCAACATCCACCTCTACAACGCCCTGGCGCCGCTGTTCCGGCGGGTGGTCTTCCACGCCGGCAAGGACGAGATCAAGGACATCGCTGTCCGCGGCACCCAGGTGGTGATGAAGCACGCGGAGAACTACCTCGACACCACCGTGATCGGCTACGAGTACAGCCCGGAGATCTTCACCGGCACCGAGCTGCCGTTCTCGGTGGAGGTGTGCGAGGCCGTCTCCGACGTGTGGCAGCCCGACGACGGCCGGGAGATCATCCTCAACCTGCCCGCGACCGTCGAGATGGCCACGCCCAACGTCTACGCCGACCAGATCGAGTGGTTCTCCCGGCAGCTCACCCGGTGCGAGAACACCGTGATCAGCCTGCACCCGCACAACGACCGCGGCACCGCCGTGGCCGCCACGGAGCTGGCCATGATGGCCGGTGCGGACCGGGTCGAGGGCTGCCTCTTCGGGCACGGCGAGCGCACCGGAAACGTCTGCCTGGTCACCCTCGGCATGAACCTGTTCAGCCAGGGCGTCGACCCGATGATCGACTTCACCGACATCGACGAGATCCGGCGCACCGTCGAGTACTGCACCCAGCTGCCCGTGCACCCGCGGCACCCCTACGCGGGCGACCTGGTCTACACCGCGTTCTCCGGATCGCACCAGGACGCGATCAAGAAGGGGCTGGAGGACCTCGACCGGCAGGCTGCGGAGCGGGGCGTCCCGGTGGGAGAGATGGACTGGGAGGCGCCGTACCTCCCGATCGACCCGAAGGACGTCGGCCGCACCTACGAGGCCGTGATCCGCGTCAACAGCCAGTCCGGCAAGGGCGGGGTCGCCTACATCCTCAAGGCCGAGCACAAGCTCGACCTGCCGCGGCGTGCCCAGATCGAGTTCAGCCGGGTGATCCAGCAGCGCACCGACGAGGCCGGCGGCGAGATGACGCCCGACGAGATCTGGTCGGTGTTCAAGGGCGAGTACCTCGACCGCGAGACCCCGCTCAAGCTCAACTCGGTGCACACGAGCTCGGCCGCGGGCGAGAAGGACGCGCTCAGCGTCAACGTCTACGTCGACCGCGAGCTGCGGACACTCGAGGGCACCGGCAACGGCCCGATCGCGGCCTTCGTCTCCGCGATCAACGAGCTGCCGCAGGACTACGACGTCCGCGTGCTCGACTACCACGAGCACGCGCTGTCCTCGGGTGGCGACGCGATCGCCGCGGCGTACGTCGAGTGCGCGGTGGGCGATCAGGTGCTGTGGGGTGTCGGGCTGGACGCCAACATCGTCACCGCGTCGCTGAAGGCCGTGATCTCCGCGGTCAACCGGGCGGCAGCGGCAGCACCATCCGGTCCGTGACGATGCTGGAGCCCTCGCGCAACGGCGACTGGTCGCCGGTGTAGACGAACCCGTAGCGCTCGTAGGCCGCCCGCGCCGCGGTCGCGTCCCTGGCGACGTCGAGCTCGACCTCGTGGTCGCGCTCCCGGGCCCAGTCGACGACCAGGTCGAGCACCTTCCGGGACAGCCCGCGCCCACGCCAGCCGGGCTCGAGCCACATGGCGACGACGAGGACGACGCCGGGCCGCACCTCGAACCCGCCGCCCATGCCGACCGCCCGCTCGCCGTCCAGGACGAGGACGGCCGGCGGGCGGAGCCGCGCCCGCCACTCGTCGTCGGTGAAGGCGAGCTCTCGCTCGACGGTGGAGCCGAAGGCCTCGGGGGCGTCGGCCAGGCTGCGCAGCCGGACGTCCTGCCAGAGCTCGAGGTCGTCCTCGCTCGCGAAACGCACCACAGGAGAGGCGGGAGCAACGGCGTCCATGCCCGCACCTTTTCACCACGCGCGACCGCCGAACCACTAGATTTCCCGCATGTTGGTGTCCGAGCGGATCGGCCAGTTCTTCCTCGAGAGCGAGGCCGGGCGAGACCGGCTCGAGTACACCGAGTACGGATCGGGCGACTCGTGGGTGGTGCTGCTGCACGGCCAGCTGATGCCCCGACGGATGCAGCAGCCGCTCGCCCGCGCGCTCGCCGCGGAGGGCCTCCACGTGGTGACCCTCGACCTGCTCGGGCACGGTCGCTCCGACCGGCCGGCCGACCCGCTCGTCTACTCGATGACCGCGTTCGGCGAGCAGGTCATCGCCCTGCTCGACCACCTCGGCGCCGAGCAGGCGGTCGTCGGCGGCACGTCGCTGGGCGCCAACGTGTCGCTCGAGGTGGCTGCGATGGCGCCCGACCGGGTGCGTGGGCTGATCGTGGAGATGCCGGTGCTCGACAACGCGGTCGAGGCCGGCATCCTGGCGTTCGCGCCGCTGCTGTTCGCCGCCCGGTTCCTGCCGTTCACGGTCAACGGCGTGCGCCTGGTGACCCGACCGATCCCGCGCGGCATCGTGCCGTTCTGGGCCGGCATCGCCCTCGACACGCTCGACCAGCGCGCCGACTCGGTGGCCGCGGTCGTCCATGGGCTGTTCTTCGGACGGCTCGCGCCGTCGTCCAGGCTGCGCCGGGCCATCTCGGCGCCGGCGCTGATCGTCGGACACCCCGCCGACCCGATCCACCCCGCGGCCGACGCCGCGATGCTCGCCGAGGAGATGCAGGACGCGACGTTCGTCCGGGCCAAGAGCATCTTCGAGTGGCGGGTCCGCCCCGACCGGCTGAACCAGGCGGCGGCCGACTTCGCGCTGGGCTGCTGGCAGGCGAAGGCGCGCCGGAGCCGCCGTGCTGGTTCCTGAGGGCCGGCGGGGGAGAATGGCGGCGTGCCTCTCTACCGCGACGAGGCGGTCGTGCTGCGCACCCACAAGCTGGGTGAGGCCGACCGGATCGTCACCCTGCTGACCCGCCACCACGGGCGGGTGCGCGCGGTCGCGAAGGGGGTCCGTCGGACGACCTCGAAGTTCGGCGCCCGGCTCGAGCCGTTCACCCACGTCGACCTGCAGCTCGCCGAGGGGCGCAACCTCGACGTGATCACCCAGGCGGAGACCCGCACGGCGTTCTCCGCCGAGCTCGGGCTCGACTACGAGCGCTACACCTCCGGCACGGTCATGCTGGAGACGGCCGAGCGGCTGGTGGCCGAGGAGAAGGAGCCCTCGCTCCAGCAGTTCGTGCTGCTGGTCGCGGCGCTCCGGGCGATGGCGAGCGGTGAGCGGCGACCCGGGCTGGTGCTCGACTCCTACCTGCTCCGCTCGCTGGCCGTGGCCGGCTACGCCCCGTCGTTCGACGACTGCGCCCACTGCGGGCGCAAGGGCCCGCACCGCTGGGTGAACCCGTCGATGGGCGGCGTCCTCTGCACCACCTGCCGGCTGCCCGGCTCCGCCAGCCCGGGCGCCGAGACGATCGCCGTGCTCGGCGCTCTGCTCACCGGGGACTGGCCGACCATCGAAGCCGCCCCACCGCGGCACCACAAGGAGGCCGCGGGTCTGGTCGCGGCGTTCGTGTCCTGGCACCTGGAGCGGTCGCTGCGCTCGATGGAGTACGTCGAGCGGTGAAGCGCGCCGTACGCCCGCCCACGCCGCACCCGACGGGCGCCCGCCCGCCGGACATCCCGCGCGAGTTCGTGCCGGGTCACGTCGCGATCGTGATGGATGGCAACGGGCGGTGGGCGAAGGAGCGAGGGCTGCCGCGCACCAAGGGCCACGAGCGCGGCGAGCACTCGCTCTTCGACGTGGTCGAGGGCGCCATCGAGATCGGGGTGAAGGCGATCTCGGCCTATGCGTTCAGCACCGAGAACTGGTCGCGCTCACCCGACGAGGTGCGCTTCCTGATGGGCTTCAACCGCGACGTGATCCGCCGGCGCCGAGACGAGATGCACGAGCTCGGCGTGCGGGTGCGCTGGGCGGGTCGCACGCCGCGGCTGTGGAAGTCGGTGATCCGCGAGCTCCAGGTCGCCGAGGAGTTGACCCGGCACAACGACGTCCTCACGCTCACGATGTGCGTCAACTACGGCGGCCGCGCGGAGCTCGCCGACACCGCCCGCGCGATCGCCCGCGAGGTCGCCGCCGGACGCATCAACCCGGACAAGATCGACGAGCGCACCTTCGCCCGGCACCTCTACGTCCCCGAGGTCGCCGACGCCGATCTGATCTGGCGGACCTCCGGCGAGCAGCGGCTCTCCAACTTCATGCTGTGGCAGGCGGCGTACAGCGAGATGGTCTTCACCGACATCCTCTGGCCCGACGTCGACCGCCGCGCGCTGTGGCAGGCGATCGAGATCTACGCCAGCCGCGACCGCAGGTACGGCGGCGCCGAGCCCAACCCGGGCTAGTCGCATCGCACGGGCGCGTGGGACTGGTCAACGAGCGGGCCGGCGGGCCTGAAGCCTTCATGGTCATAGAGCCGTGCGAGCAGCTTGACCTCCGCCGGCGGAGTCGGGACGAGTGCGAGCCAGACCTTCGAACCGTCCCATGAGGGGTCGGTCAGCGCCACGCCGTCATAGGTGCCCCCGGGCCCGGACGCCGTGAACTCCGTGGTCTGGCCGGAGGGATCCCACGCGACCAGCAGCGCGTACGGCGAGGCCCGACCGACCAGGGTGTCCGGCACGAAGAACCAGCACATGGTGCCGAGGATCTCGACCCGACCCGTCATCGGCATCCGGTCGCCGATCGCGTCCTGGCTGCTGGTGGCGAAGCAGAGCCCCGCACCGCACGGGGCGACGTACAGGCTGCGGTGGTCGGTGACCAAGCCGGATCCTGCGTAGACCGGGCGGTCGTCCACGAGCACCGGCTCCTTGTCGGCCCCGAACTCCGGGGCCGGCTTCGCGCGGTTGCCGTGGAGCCCCAACCGCAGGGGGTCCGAGCCCGGCGTGACCGAGGTGCCGTTGCTGCACGCCTCGGACGTCGTCATGTGCCACTCGCCGTCGTGCCGCCGGTAGCGAGTATCACTGCCCAGCGTGCCGTCCTCGTTGCCGAGGCGCAGGCGGGCGGTGTCGCCGTCGACGACGAACTCCCAGCGCGCGGCGTCGTACTCACGCGCGACCTCGGCGGGGGTGCGGCCGACCAGGTCGGGCAGGAACTCGTCCTGCCCGCCCGACAGGTCGACGTGCTCGGTGAAGGGACAGCTGAACTCGTCGTCGACCTCACCGGACGACGCTGAGTCGGCGGGGCTGTCATCGCGGAGCACCTGTACGGCGACCAGCCCGCCGCCGACCAGCAGCACCGCCGCGGCGGCCGCAACCAGCAGCCGGGAGCGGTGTCGCGGACGGGCGAGCCGCTCGTCCAGCTCGGCGCGCATCAGCGGCACGTCGACGGTCCGGGCGTCAGCCGCCTCGGTCAGCGCGCTGCGCAGCCGGTCCTCGATGCGGGTCATGCGTCCTCCTCGTCCAGCGCGACGGCGAGGGTCTTGAGCCCGCGCGACACCTGCGACTTCGCGGTACTGGCCGTCACCCCCATCGCCTCGGCCACCTGGTCGTAGGGCAGATCGAGCCAGTAGCGCAGCACCAGCGCCTCGCGCTGCCGGTGTGGCAGCCGTGCGACCTCGGCCAGCACGGCCGTCCGCTCCCCGGTGGGACCAGGCGACGCGTCGGCGATGGGGAGCAGGTGGTGCTTGCCGGCGGCGACCCGGCGTCGGCGAGCCCGGCTGCGCACCTCGTTGACCGCGATCCGGTTCAGGTAGGCCATCAGCTCGGGCTCGCGCACCCGGGCCCGAGCGGCGTAGAGACGGCAGAACGCCTCCTGGGCGACGTCCTCGGGATCCTCGGCGCCGAGCAGTGCGGCCAGCCGCACCAGCCGGGCTACATGGCCGACGTAGATCGCGTCGAAGTCGACGTCGCTGTCGGCGGCCACCAGTGCCCTCACACCCTTACGTACGCGCGAGCGGCCGAAAGGTTGAGTGAGGAGTCACGAGCACGCCGGGCAGGTGCCGAAGATCTCCAGCGAGTGGCTCACGTCGGCGTAGCCGTGCTGGTCGGCGATGGCGCGGGTCCAGCGTTCGACGGCCGGGCCCTCGACCTCGACGGTGGCGCCGCAGGAGCGGCAGACCAGGTGGTGGTGATGGGTCTCGGAGCAACGGCGGTAGATCGTCTCGCCGCCCTCGGTGCGGAGCAGGTCGACCTCGCCGGCGTCGGCGAGCCGCTGCAGCGTGCGGTAGACGGTTGCCAGGCCCACGGGTTCGCCCCGCCGGCCCAGGAGGTCGTGGATCTCCTGGGCGGAGCGGAAGTCGTCGAAGGACGCCATCGCCTCGACGACCGCCCGGCGTTGCCGGGTCGGTCGCAGCGGGGGAGTCGGATCAGTGCTCGTCATAGTGATGCTCGTGAGGGGCGTGCCGATGGCCGTCGTGAACGTAGTCGACGTGGTCACCGTGGCGGACCGCCAGGTGCCCACACTCCGGACCGTGCTCGTGTGGGTGATCGGTCATCTCGTGCTGTTCGGTCTCCAGGCTCGGGAACGGCTCGCGCAGGCGGGCCCGGTGTCGCAGCCAGATCCCGACCGGCCAGGTGATGACGAACCCTGCGAGTGAGAGCAGCACGATCGTGGGACCCGGCTGGACGTTGGCGCGGTACGACGCGAACGCCGACACCACGAGGCCGCCGACCGACGCGAGGGTGCCGAGGACCATCGCCGCGCCGAGCGTGGTGCGGAAGCTGCGGGTCAGCTGCTGGGAGGTGGCGACGGGCACCACCATCAGCGCGGAGACCAGGAGCAGGCCCACCGTGCGCATCGCGACGGTGACGCTCACCGCTGCCAGCACCGCGATGGCCAGGTTGTAGGCGCGGACGTTGAGCCCGACGACCCTGGCGAACTCCTGGTCCTGGGCGGCGGCGAACAGCTGCGGCGAGAAACCCACGCACACCACGATCACGATCGCCGCCAGCGCCATCGTGATCAGCACGTCGCCCGCGGAGATCGTGGTGATCGAACCGAAGAGGTACTGCTGCAGCTTGGTCGCGCTCTGCCCGGCGAGGCCGGTGATGAGCACGCCGCCGGCCAGTCCGCCGTAGAACAGCAGCGCCAGCGCGACGTCGCCGTTGGCGTGGCCGCGCTCGCGGATCACCTCGATCAGCACGGCGCCGAGGATCGCGACCACGACCGCGGTCCACGTCGGTGACGCGCCGGTGAGCAGTCCGATGGCCACGCCGGTGACGGCGACGTGCCCGATGCCGTCGCCCATCAGCGCGAGCCGGCGCTGGACGAGGTAGGTGCCGACGGCCGGCGCGGCGAGCCCCGTGAACAGGGCCGCCAGCAGCGCGCGCTGCATGAACGGCAGGGAGAACAGCTCAGCGGGGCTCATGGACGACCTCCGGGGCCGAGCCGGATGTCCGGGGCATGGTCGGAGGCACGTCGTACGACGTGGTGGTGGTGGGTGTGCGGATCGCCCAGCGCCGGGTCGTGCACCGCGTGGTCGGCGAGCGGAGCGCCGTCGAAGGCGACCCGGCCGTCGCGCATCACCACGGCCCGGTCGACCAGCTCGGCGAGCGGTCCGAGCTCGTGGGCGACCAGCAGGATCGTGGCGCCGCGGTGCTTGAGCTCGGCCAGCGCCCCGGCCAGCGCCTGCTGGTTGGGCAGGTCGACGCCAGCGGTCGGCTCGTCGAGGATCAGCAGGCGCGGCCG
>DASTDJ010000302.1:0-4438 GCA_035710425.1 Nocardioides sp. | reverse complement strand
CGTCGCGGTGCTTGAGCTCGCCGTTGATCGAGACGAGCAGGTCGCGGTTGCGCTCGTCGTAGCTCTGCTGCATCAGTTCTCCTTCGCGCGCAGCCGGTGTGCCGCCAGCGCGTCGTAGTAGGGCCGGCACCGCTCCAGCAGTGGCCGCAGTCGGTCGGGCAGCGGGTCGCCGCTGCCGGGGGAGTACGGCGCGAAGCCGGTCGACGCCTCCACGCCGGCGTACCAGTGCGGCGCCCACACGCCGTCGGTGTCGCGCGGCCCGGCCGGCCACGACAGCATCGCGTCGTCGAACTCGATCCCGAGCGCCTCGCACAGCAGCCCGAGCGTCGCGGCGGGATCGCGCAGCACGTCGGCCGCGTCGACGACCGGACCGCCGTACCGCTCGAACAGCTCGGCCTGCTGGGGCAGCCCGAGGTCCTCGAGGGTCGGCTCATCACGCACCTTCGCGTAGGAGGTGAGGACCCGCTCCGGGTCGCGCACCAGGAACGCGTGCTGGAGCCCCGCCAGCGCCGCCCGGTCGATGCCGGGCAGAAGGTGGTGGGTCATGTGCTTCTGGTACTGCAGCGGCGTCGCCACCGGGCCGTCGGTCAGCTCCGCGCACACCACTCGCCAGTCGCTGGGCTGCGAGGCGATCACGTCGTCACGGCCCGGGTGGTCGAGGCCGGTCTCGGCGAGGTAGGCCGCGTAGAGCGGCTCGTCGACCGGCGTGCAGTCCGCCCGGTTGCCGAAGCTGCGCATCATCGCGGTGGACAGGTTGCGCGGCCCCGACCACATGGCGATCCGGTGCGTCACGTGAGCACCTTAGGCGCCTCGCCTCGTCGGTCGACGACCCGGCTCAGACGGGGTGGTTGGCCACGAACAGGCCCTGCGGGTCGACGGTGCGCCGCACCTCGCGCAGCCGGGACCAGGCAGCGGCGTCGTAGCCGGTCTCGCACTGCCCGACGACGTCGGTGAAGTTGAGCGCTCGCGTGCCGGTGGACCACTGCTCCAGCGCGGCCACGACCTGGTTGGCCGCGGCCAGGCCGGCCTCGGCCATCTCGGGAGTGGGTGCCATCGCGACGCAGAACAGCAGGTAGTCACCGGGCAGGCACGAGACCGCGCCGCCGCCCTCCGTCGGCTCCGCGAGCGCGCCGCCGAGGTGGCGCAGCTCGGCCATCAGGAGCGGGGTGCTGGTCCCCGGGCCGACCAGTCGCAGCAGCGCCTCGATCGTGGTGTCGTCGACGGCGCTCAGTACCGCGTGGTCCGACACCGCTGGGGCCGGGCCGGGAGGGTCCATGTGGATCTCGGTCACCCCCAGCAGTGGCAGCGGCGCGAACGTGTCCATCTCGGGGTCCAGCGCGCGGAGCGGGGCGAGCAGCTCGGCGGCCCGCTCGGCGTCGTCCAGGATCGCGCCGTCCATCACCACGATCTGACGACCGCTGAGGAACGGCGGCAGCTCGGGCAGCGGCGGGAAGCTCATCACTCGCATCGAGGTGGTGACGGAGTCGGGCAGGTCGCGGGTCCACTCGACCCACGCGCGGATCACCTCGGGGGCGCGCTCGCGGTCCCAGAGCAGCATGCCCGCGGTGGGGTCGGCTGTCGGGAACAGGTCGAGCTCGATCCGGACGACCACCCCGAAGTTGCCGCCGCCGCCGCGCACGGCCCAGAACAGGTCGGCGTTGGTGTCGGCGTCCGCCCGCAGCAGCGAGCCGTCGGCGGTGACGATCTCGACGGCGCGCACGGAGTTGGACGCCAGCCCGTGCCGGCGCGCGTAGAACGAGAGGCCGCCGCCGAGCACGTAGCCGGCCACCGCGACGTCAGGGGCACTGCCGTGCAGGGCCGCGAGGCCGTGGGGTGCGGCGGCAGCGACGACGTCGCCCCACAGGGTGCCGCCGACGACACTGGCCACCCGACGCTCCGGGTCGACGGTCACGCCGGTCAGCTCGGAGAGCTTGAGCACGACCACGTCGTCGAGGGAGACCGCGCCGAGCGGCGCCGCGGCGTGGCCGGTGCTCTGCGGGGCGACCCGCAGGCCGGCAGCGACGGCGGCGCGGACCACCTCGGCGACCTCGTCGGCCGAGTGGGGGATCGCGACCGCGGCGGGCCGCTGGTCGACGGCGACGTTCCAGGGGAGGCGTGCGGCGTCGTACCCGGGGTCGCCGGGGAGGTGGACGCGGCCGCCGCAGAGTCCGCGCAGCTGGTCGGCGGAGCGGGCAGGGGTGTCGATGGTCATTCGGCTTTCCTTCGTGAGGTGATGAGGGTGGCTTGCAGCGTGACGAGTGACCCGGGCACGCCGAGGTCGTTGACCGAGACGACCTCGATCTCGGGATGCGTGCCGAGCTGCTCGAGGCGCTCGGTGAGCACGTCGACCACGTCGTCGAGCACTCGGACGTCGACGGTGCGGATCAGGATCCGTCGTACGTCGGCGACGTGGTGCCCGGCCTCGGCGACCGCCGCTTCGAGGCCCACCACGGAGAGGGCCAGCTGGGCGGCGGCGTCGTCCTCGTGGACCAGCCGGCCCCGGTCGTCGTAGGGACCGGTCTCCGGCAGGAGGGTGACGTGGGGTGTCGTGCTCATGGAGACCAGCCTCGTGGCCAGCGCCGACGCCGGGCCATCCCGAACCTGTGGGAACTTCTGGGCCGGGCCACCTGGTGGTCCAATCCACCCAGAAATGTGGGATAGGGCTGCGGGCGGCGTTCCCGGATACTTCGTGTCATGCCCAGGGAGCTGACCGCGGAGCGCGTGCGCCAGGACGTCGACGTGGTCGCGCGCGCGGGCCTCGACCTCGAGACGTTCCTGGAGGAGGCCGTCGAGTCGGTCGGTCGAGCGGTGCCCTGGGCGGGCGCCTGCCTCGCGACCCACGACCCCGGCACTCACCTGCTGACGAGCGCCCGCAAGTACGGCGCGATCCGCGACCAGAGCCAGCACGACCACGCGTTCGGGCTGATCGAGTACGGCACGGTCGAGCCCACGGCGTTCGTCGAGCTGGCCCGGGCAGAGGTCCCCGCCGCCGGGGTGCACCTGGTCCACGAGGGCGACGTCGCCCGGTCGGGCCGGATGAGCGGCCTGATGGTGCCGCACTTCGGGTTCGGCGACGAGGCGCGGCTGGTGTTCCGCGACCGCGACCAGAACTGGGGCGGGATGGCGCTCTTCCGCGGCGCCGACGAGCAGCCGTTCGACGAGACCGAGATCGAGTTCCTGGCCTCGCTGTCCGAGCAGTTCGCCCGTGGCGTCCGCACCGGCATGCTGTCGCGGCTCGCCGACGCGCCGCCACCGATCGACCCCACCGGACCTGCGGTGCTGATCGTCGGGTCCGACAACGAGATCGTGCAGATGAGCATGGGCGCGGAGGCCCGGATCGCCGACCTGCTCGGGGGCTCCGTCGGCGGCGACCCGCTCGCCCCGGTGTCGGCACTGGTCGGTGCGGCCCGGCGCTACGCCCGTGGCGAGGCCGCCGGCCCGCCGCGCTCACGCATCCGCGGCACCAGCGGCCTGTGGCTGGTCCTGCACGCCTCGCCGCTCACCACCTTCGCGGACCGCGACGGCGACGTCGTCGTCACCATCGAGGAGGCCCGGCCCCCGGAGATCGTGGCCCTGGTGGTGGCGGCGTTCGGGCTCACCGGCCGCGAGCGCGACGTCACCCAGCTGGTGCTGCAGGGCGTCGACACCAAGGAGATCGCGGCGACGCTGCACGTGTCGTCGTACACCGTCCAGGACCACCTGAAGTCGGTCTTCGACAAGGCCGACGTGCGGTCGCGGCGCGAGCTGATCTCGCGGATCTACTTCGACCAGTACGTGCCCCGCATGGGCACCGAGATCGGCCCGTCGGGCTGGTTCGTCTGATCTCGATACGTTCGCTCGTCCCTCGCGAACACTCGATCACCGTCAGGCGGTTGCCTCATCGGCCGGCTGGTCCACGGGCTCGAGCGTCAGGCTGATCGAGTTGATGCAGTAGCGGTCGCCGGTGGGCGTGCCGTAGCCGTCGGGGAAGACGTGCCCGAGGTGGGACCCGCAGTTGGCGCAGCGCACCTCGGTGCGCTTCATGCCGTGGGAGTTGTCCTCGAGGTACTCGATGGTGTCGCTGATCGGCTGGTAGAAGCTCGGCCAGCCGCAGCCGGAGTGGAACTTCGTGTCGGACTCGAAGAGCTTGGCCTGGCACGCCTTGCAGCGGTAGACGCCCGTGGTCTCGGTGTCGGTGTACTCACCCGTGAACGCCCGCTCGGTGCCGGCCTGGCGCAGCACGGCGTACTCGTCGGGGGAGAGCTCCTCGCGCCACTCGGCGTCGGTCTTCTCCACGTTGTAGGCCATGCCTAGATCGTAGGGCCGGGGACAAGACTCGCGGGTCCGCAGATCTGACCAATCCCTGACGTTGTCGGCCGAGTTCGTGAGGCTCGGCGGCCATCGGGTACCGGCCGGAATGACTACGACACCTCCAGACCCGGACCCCGACGTCGTGCCT
>DASTDJ010000301.1:0-2350 GCA_035710425.1 Nocardioides sp. | reverse complement strand
CGGTGGTGCACACACTGCGGGACTCGCTGCACCAACGGGGCTTCGTCGAGGCGGAGACACCGGTGCTGCAGCTGATCCACGGTGGTGCGAACGCCCGTCCCTTCGAGACCCACATCAACGCCTACGACCTCGACCTCTACCTGCGGATCGCCACCGAGCTGCACCTCAAGCGCCTCGTCGTGGGCGGCATGGAGAAGGTGTTCGAGCTCGGTCGCCAGTTCCGCAACGAGGGCGCCGACTTCAAGCACAACCCCGAGTTCACCTCGATCGAGGTCTACGAGACGTACGGCGACTACGACACCATGCGGGTCCTCACCCAGGAGCTCATCCAGGAGTCGGCGATCGCCATCCACGGCCGGCCGGTCGCGCGCCGTACGGCGGCGGACGGGAGCACCGTCGAGGTCGACCTGTCCGGCGACTGGCCGGTGAAGTCCATCTGCCAGGCGGTGTCGGAGGCGCTCGGCGAGGAGGTGACACCCGACACCCCTCCGTCAGAGATGCTCGGCCACGCGAGCCGGATCGGTCTCGAGGTGGATCCCGACGCCTCGTGGGCGGTGCTGCTCGAGGAGATCTATGACGAGCTCTGCGAGAGCACGACCACCTCGCCGGTGTTCTACACCGACTTCCCGAAGGAGAACTCGCCGCTGACCAGGCAGCACCGGCGGGACCCGCGGCTGGCCGAGAAGTGGGATCTGGTGATCTTCGCGGCCGAGCAGGCCACGGCCTACTCCGAGCTGGTCGACCCGGTCGACCAGCGCCGCCGCCTGGTCGCCCAGTCGCTGCTCGCCGCGGCCGGTGACCCGGAGGCGATGCAGGTCGACGAGGACTTCCTGACCGCCCTGGAGTACGCCATGCCACCGACCGGTGGCATGGGACTCGGCGTCGACCGGCTGGTCATGAACCTGCTCGGGCTGTCCATCCGCGACACGATCCTCTTCCCGCTGGTGCGGCCCAACCGATGAGCACCACCCGGTCCCAGACGGAGATCCGCGGGGTGTCCGTCCTCACCCTGACGGCGCTCGTCGTGGGGTCGATGGTGGGCGGCGGGATCTTCACGCTGCCGGGCGAGTTCGGCGAGGCCACCGGCGTCTACGGCACGCTCATCGCCTGGACGATCTCGGGCACCGGCATGCTGATGCTCGGGCTGGTCTTCCAGTGGCTGGCCCTGCGCCGACCCGACCTCGACAGCGGCATCTACGTCTACGCCCAGGCCGGCTTCGGCAGCTACGCGGGCTTCAACGCGGCGTTCGGCTACTGGGCGAGCAACATCGCCGGGAACGTCTTCTTCATGGTGCTCACCATGACCACGCTGGGGGAGTTCCTCCCCGGCCTCGGTCAGGGCGACACGTTGCTCGCGGTGGCGCTGGCGTCGGCGGGGGTGTGGTTGTTCCACTACCTGATCGCTCGCGGGGTGCGGCAGGCCACGGTCGTCAACCGGATCGTCACGGCCGCCAAGCTGCTGCCGATCCTCGTGTTCGTGGTGATCGTGCTGATCGCCTTCGAGGCCGGCACGTTCAGCGACAACCTCTGGGGCGGCGAGGAGCACACCCTCGGCGCGCTGTGGGACCAGGTGTCGCAGACGATGCTGGTGACGACGTTCGTCTTCCTCGGCATCGAGGGGGCCAGCGTCTACTCCCGGCTCGCCCGCCGCCGCGAGGACGTGGGGCGCGCGACGATCTTCGGCTTCGTCAGCGTGCTCGCCCTGTTCGCGTCGGTCACGCTCGTGTCGTACGGCGTGCTGCCGCGCCACGACCTCGCCGAGGCCGAGCAGCCCTCGATGGGCGCCGTGCTCGAGAGCGTGGTCGGCGACTGGGGCTCCGACTTCGTCAGCGTCGGGGTGATCGTGTCGGTCCTGGGCGCCTATCTCGCCTGGACCCTCATCAACGCCGAGGTGCTCTCGATGCCGGCGCGCACGAAGGTGATGCCGAAGTTCCTGGCCCGCGACAACCCGCACGGCACGCCGATCCTCGCGCTGCTCACGACCAGCGTCGCCGTCCAGCTGCTCCTACTGCTGGTGCTGGTCGTCGACGACGCGCTGGACTTCATGCTGAAGCTCGACACCGCCCTGTCGCTGGTGCCCTACCTGCTGGCAGCGGGCTACGCCCTGAAGCTCACCACGGTCGAGGACCCCGCGAGCTTCGAGGTGGGAGAACGGAGCCGGCAGCGGTGGGTGGCGCTGCTGGCGGTGGCCTACTCGATCCTGCTGCTTTTCGCCGCCGGGCCCGAGTACCTCCTGCTGGCGTGTGTCGTCTACGCACCCGGCACCCTGCTCTACCTCGTCGCTCGCAGGGAACAGGGGGCGCGGGTGTTCACCCCGCCCGAGGCCGTCGCGTGCGCGGTGGTCGTCGCC
>DASTDJ010000300.1:0-12021 GCA_035710425.1 Nocardioides sp. | reverse complement strand
GGGAAAAGCCTAAGAGCGGGAGGCTTGACATCCCGGCAGGACACGCGCGGCGGTGGGCGCTGTCACTCCCCGGGGGTGGGTACGCGGACGGGCAGCTCCCGCGCGGCCCGGCAGGTGGAGGCCGGAGGACGGTGAGCTGCCCGTGCGGTGAGGTGGCTCAGAGGCCGGGGAACCAGATCCCCATCTCGCGCTGAGCGGACTCGGTCGAGTCGGAGCCGTGCACGAGGTTCTCGCGGTTGGACAGCGAGAGGTCGCCGCGGATCGTGCCGGGCGCCGCCTTGCGGCCGTCGGTCGCGCCGTTGAGCGCGCGCACGACCTCGATCGCCTCGTCGCCCTCGAGCACCATCGCGACCAGCGGACCGCTGGTGACGAACTCGCGCAGCGGCGGGTAGAAGTCGCGCTCGACGTGCTCGGCGTAGTGGCGGTCGGCGAGCTCGGCGTCGATCCGGCGGTGCTCCAGCGCCACGATCGTCAGGCCCTTGGCCTCGAACCGGGACAGCACCTCCCCGACCAGACCGCGGCGTACGGCGTCGGGCTTGAGGAGGACCAGAGTGCGCTGCGTCATGGCGCGCACCCTAGCGACTCACATCAGGTCCTTCGCGCGCAGGACCACGTGTTCGGGCGCCGGGCTGCCCTCCGACTCGGCGGCGGTGACGACCGCCGAGGACACCCGCCGGAGCGGGATGTAGCCACCCCAGGTGCCCGCCTCGACGTCCTCGGGCTCGTCGACCGGATCGCCTGTGCGCGCCTTCATCGACGCGTCGTGCAGGGGTACGGCGAGGACAGCGGTGGCCGCTAGCTCCTTGCGGGTGTGCGGACGCAGCGTGGCCGATCGGCCCGGGATCATGTGGTCGACGATCATCGCCAGCGCCCGCGCCCGCTCGTCGGGGTCGGTCACCAGCCGCGCCTCGCCGATGACCACGGCGGACCGGTAGTTCATGGAGTGGTGGAAGGCCGAGCGGCCCGCGACCAGGCCGTCGAGCTCGGTGATCGTCACGCACACCATGGCGCCGCCCGACCGGCGTACCCAACCCGCGGCCACCGAGCCGTGGACGTAGAGCGTGCCGTCGCGGTCCGGCCCCTCGTGGTCGACCGCGAACGCCGTCGGCAGCACCACCGGGTGCTCCCCGACCGTGACGCCGATGTGCGCGACCAGGGCGTCATCGAGGAACTCGTGCAGCGCGGCTCGGTCGTCGACCGCGCGGTCGCGGCCGCGGGTGATCCGGGTGCGGGGCGAGGGAGACAGCGGGGTGGTGGTCACGGTTCTATCCTGGAGCCTCAGTGGCCTGCGGACACGGGCCAATTCCGAGCAAGATCGGCAGGACAATCTCGTGACCACCCTGCCCGTGACCCTGGACCGCTCCTCGTCCACTCCCCTGGGCCTGCAGCTTGCCGCGGGCGTCCGCGAGCAGGTGCTGGCGGGCACGCTGCGACGCGGCGACCGGCTGCCCAGCAGCCGAGCGCTGGCCGCCGACCTCGGCGTCTCCCGCTCGGTGGCCGAGCAGGCCTACGACCAGCTGCTCGCCGAGGGCTGGCTGGAGGCGCGGCGCGGCTCCGGCACGTTCGTGGCATCGGGTGGCCTGGCGCCGGTCCCCGCCGCCACGCCGCGATCCGCTCCCGAGGCCCGGCGCCTGATCCGTCTCGACACCGGCACGCCCTGGATCGACCCCCGCCACGTCGCCGGCTGGCGACGCGCATGGAGGGACGTGTCGGCAGCGACCCCTCCGCGCGGGTACGACGACCCGCGCGGCCTGCCCGAGCTCCGCGAGGCCCTCGCCGACCACCTCGCCCGCACCCGCGGCCTCCGCTGCTCTCCCGAGGAGATCGTGGTGACGGGTGGCACCACCGACGGGCTGCGTTACCTCCTGGGCGCCCTTCCCGCCGGCTCGGTCGCGATCGAGGACCCCGGCTATCGCGCCGCGGTCGAGACGGTCCGCGCCGCCGGCCGCCCGGTCCACGACCGTCCCGCCCTCGCCCCGGTCACGGACCTCACCGGCCAGGTGGCCGCCTACGTGACGCCCGCGCACCAGCACCCGCTCGGCCGGGTGATGCCGGCCGAGGACCGGCTCTCCCTGCTCGAGGCCGCCCGCCGGGCCGACGCCGTGGTCGTGGAGGACGACTACGACTCGGAGTTCCGGTACGACGTGGCGCCGGTGCCGGCGCTGGCCACGCTCGACCGCACCCGGGTGGCTTACCTCGGCACCGCCTCCAAGAGCGTCGCGCCGAGCCTCCGGCTGGGCTGGATGGTGCCGCCGACCGGACTGCTGGACCCGATCACCGCGCGCCGCGAGGCGACCCACGAGAACGCGCCGTGGCCGGTGCAACGCGCGTTCCTCTCCCTCCTCCGTGACGGCTACGTCGACAAGGTGGTCCGCACCGCCCGCCGGGTCTACGCCGAACGCGCCCCACGGGTGGCCGCCGCCATGTCGCCGTACGCCGAGCTGGCCGGCCCGCTGGCCGGGATGTACTCGACCTGGCTGATGCCCGAGCGGGCGGCCGAACGCGCGCACCGGGTCGCGCGGGCCGCCGGCTTCGACATCCCGCTGCTCGCGGACTACTGCCGGTCGGCCCGGCTGACGGGCCTGATCGTCGGGTTCGGCGGGGTCACCGACGACCAGCTCGACGCTGCCCTCCGTGTCATACAGAATTCCTTTGCATAACTCTTGTGCATAAACTCTGTGCACAGTTATTGTGCACGCATGGCCACCAACATCCGTCTCGACTCCGCGGCCGTCCGGGTCCTCGCCCACCCGCTGCGCTCCCGGCTGCTCTCGGCGCTCCGGCTGCACGGGCCGGCAACCGCCACCCAGCTCGCGGAGCGCCTGGACACCAACACCGGCGCGACCAGCTACCACCTCCGCAAGCTTGAGTCCGTCGGCCTGGTCGAGGACACCGGCGAGGGCGAGGGCAAGCGCCGGCTGTGGCGGGCCGCCAGCAAGTACCACTCCTGGACGCCGAGCGACTTCGTCGGTGACGACGACGCCGAGACCTCCCTGGCCTGGCTGACCCGCGACTACGTACGGATCGCCGCCGAGCAGATGCAGCGGTGGATGGACATCCAGCAGGCCTGGCCCGCCGAGTGGCGGGACGCGCTCGGCGTCGGCGACGACGTGGTCGAGGTGACCGCCGCACAGGCCCAGGCGATGCAGGAGGAGCTGATCGAGCTCGTGGCGCGTTACCGCGAGGCGGGCAAGGGCGACGACGAGGCGAAGCGCGTCTCGGTGTGGCACATGATGCACCCGCTCGAGGTGGTGAAGGCATGACCGAGGTCCTCTCCCCCGTCGCCGCGCGTCGGGTCTTCCTGACGTTGACGTTCACGCGGTGGTTCCCCGTCGGCCTGGTCGTCGGGGTGACCACCCTGCTGCCGATCGAGCGCGGCCTGTCGGTCGCCGAGACGATGCTGGCCTGGTCGCTGATGGGCTTCCTGGTCTTCGCCCTCGAGCTCCCGACCAGCGGCTTCGCCGACGCCTTCGGTCGCCGTCCGGTGTTCGTGGCCGCCGCGGTGGTCAACGTGATCGCGTCTGTCGTCTACGTCGTCGCGGACTCCATCTGGGCCTTCGGCCTGGCCGCGGCACTCATGGGGATCTTCCGGGCGCTCGACTCGGGACCGCTGGAGGCCTGGTTCGTCGACACGGTGCACGCCACCACTCCCGGCGCCGACGTCGACCGGTCGCTGGCGGCGCAGAGCACCATGCTGGGTGGCTCGATCGCGGTCGGCGCGATGATCTCCGGCGGCCTTGTCTACTGGAACCCGTTCGACTTCGAGTCCGCGCTGCTGCTGCCGTTCCTGGTCTCGTCGGCGCTCACCGTCGTCCACCTGGTCGCGGTCGTGGTCATGCTGAAGGAGCCCCGGACCCACCTCGACGCGACCGGCGCGCGCCGGGCCGTCGCGTCGGCCAAGGAGACGCCGGTCGTGATCCGCGGCGGTCTGCGCATGCTGCGGGACAACAAGGTGCTGCGCGGCATCACCCTGGTGGAGATCTTCTGGTGCACCGCCATGCTCGTGTTCGAGTCCTTCCAGCCCATCCGGCTCGCCGAGATCCTCGACAGCGAGGAGCAGGCGGGCGCGCTGATGGGGCCGGTGGCCTCGGTCGGTTGGGGCGTCTTCGCCCTCGGCGCTGCCCTGGCCGGGATGGCCTCCACCAGGATCGGCGTCGCGCGGACGGCGATCCTGGCACGGATCCTCAACGGCCTCGGCGCGGTCGTGATGGGCCTGGTCGCGGGGCCGGCGGCGCTGATCGCTGCCTACCTGGTGACCTACACCCTGCACGGCTCGGCAGGGCCCATGCACAGCGCGCTCCTGCACCGCGAGGCGGAGGCGCGCAACCGGGCCACGGTGCTCTCGATCAACTCGATGGTCGCCTTCGGCTCGTTGAGCGTCGTCGGTCCGCTGCTCGGCTGGCTGGCCGGCGCGAGCTCCAACCAGGTCGCCATGATCAGCGCGGGAGCGTTCAGCATCCTCGGCGCGGCGTACTACCTGCCGGCGCTACGGGCCGAGCGCGAACGCGCGGTCGAGCCGGTTCACGTCTGAGCGTCGCGGGCGGCGTAGGCCTCCGCCCGCTCGCGCTCGATCTTCCGGCCCAGGAAGTACGCCGTGCCCCACAGCAGCGCGAAGATCGGGCCGAGCACGAACATGACGGGCACCACGAAGCCCAGGCCGATCGCGGCCGCCTGGAGCACCCAGCCGAGCACGTAGGCCCACTCACCGCGGAGCAGCCCGGCCACGACGAAGCAGGCGACCATCAGGCCGAGCCCCACCCACAAGGCGGTGGAGGTGTCGACGCCCGAGATCGAGATCATCACCGGCGTCGTGAGACCGATGGTGATCGCCTCCAGCGAGAGCACCGCGGCGCACATGCCGCGGCGCGGTGAGCGTGGGGTCTCGGTCACCGGGGCCCTCCCAGCAGGTGTCGCGCCTCACCGACGGTGACCACCGACCCCGTCACCAGGACCGCTCCCGAGCCCAACGGGTCGCCGAAGGCCTCTCCCGCCTCGGCCAGGGCGGCGGCCTGGTCGATCGCGTCGGAGAGCGACGGGACCACCGTGACCCGGTCCTCGCCGTAGACCTCGATGGCTGCCTCGGCGAGCCGCGCCGCCGGGAGCGCGCGCTCGGTGGAGTTCTGGGTGCAGATCAGGTGGGCGAGGTGCGGCTCGAACGCCGCCAGCACGCCCTCGTGGTCCTTGTCGGACATCACCCCGATCACCCCGATCAGCGGGGCGAACCGGAACGCTTCGTCGAGGGCGGCGGCCGTGGCCTCGGCGCCGTGCGGGTTGTGCGCCGCGTCGAGCACGATCGTGGGGCTGCGCCGGACCACCTCGAGCCGGCCCGGCGACGTCGCCTGGGCGAACGCACCCCGCACCAGCTCATCGTCGAGCGGCTCGTCGCCGACGAACGCCTCGACCGCTGCTAGCGCGACTGCGGCGTTCTGGGCCTGGTGGGCGCCGTAGAGGGGCAGGAACACCTCGTCGTACCGCGCTCGCAGGCCCTGGATGGTCACCGACTGACCGCCGACCCCGGGCACCCGCGAGACCACCCCGAACTCCACGCCCTCCCGCGCCACCGTCGCGCCCACCTCGACGGCGTGCCGGAGCAGCACCTCGGCCGCCTCGGGCGGCTGCTGGGCGAGCACCGCGGTCGAGCCGGGCTTGATGATGCCGGCCTTCTCGACCGCGATCGCCTCGGGTGTGCCGCCGAGGTAGGCCGCGTGGTCGACCGCGATCGGCAGCACCACCGCCACCGCGGCGTCGATCACGTTGGTGGCGTCCCAGACGCCGCCCATGCCCACCTCGACGATGGCCACGTCGACGGGCGCGTCGGCGAACGCGGCGTACGCCATGCCGACGACGGTCTCGAAGAACGACAGCGGGTGGGCCTCGGTCGAGTCGACCAGGTGGGTGTACGGCGCCACGTCGTTGAACGCCCGCACGAACGCCTCGTCGCTGAGCGGCTCGCCGTCGACGCAGATCCGCTCGCTCATCCGCTCGACGTGCGGCGAGGTGAACCGGCCGGTGCGCAGCTCCATGGCCCGCAGCAGGGTGTCGACCATCCGGGCGGTGGAGGTCTTGCCGTTGGTGCCGGTCAGGTGGATCGCGGGGTAGTTGCGCTGCGGGTCGCCGAGCAGCTCGGTGAACGCCCGGATCCGGTCGAGGGAGGGCTCCAGCCGGGTCTCCGGCCACCGCGAGAGCAGCGCGTCCTCGACCTCGGCGTAGGTCTCGGCGAGTCGGGGCGCGAGGGGTTCGGTCATGGCGGGTCCACTCTAGGGCGCGCCCCGAACTGCAACACGTTCTAGGCTGGGCGGATGCCAGACGTGAACCAGCGGTTCGACGAGCTCCGCTCGGCCGACCGCGCCGATCCAGCCGACCTCGACGCCCTGTGGGCCGACCTGAGCCCCGTGACCGTGACCGAGGTCCTCGGGCCGTGGCGGGGCGGTGACTTCAGCACCGGCCACGTGGCGAGCACCGTGCTCGAGAAGGTGCGCTGGCACGGCAAGCGCTTCGACGCGCCGCTGGACGCCAAGCCGCTGATCTGCCGCGACGAGAACGGCGACCTCTACAGCAACCTCGCCGCCGGCGGCGGCGCGGAGGCCTCGCTGTGGGCGGTCGAGTTCCGCGGCGAGACCACCGCCACGATGGTCTACGACGCGATGCCGGTGTTCGACCACTTCAAGCGCGTCGACGACGACACCCTGATGGGGATCATGAACGGCAAGCTCGAGGCGGCGTTCGGGGTCGGGGACCTCTACTACTTCTGGCTGGAGCGGGACGCATGAGGACCACGGTCGCGATCGTCAACGAGCAGGGCGCCGCGTTCACCTTCGAGGAGGTGGACCTCGACGAGCCCCGCGCCGACGAGGTGTTGGTGCGCATCGTCGCCACCGGTCTCTGCCACACCGACCTGTCGCTGCGCGACAGCCTCCCCGCCGAGATGTTCCCGCGGGTGTTCGGCCACGAGGGTGCGGGCGTCGTGGAGAAGGTGGGCGCCGGCGTCACCGACATCGAGGTCGGCGACCACGTGCTGCTGAGCTTTCGCTCGTGCCGCGAGTGCCCGCCGTGCAAGGAGGGCGCCGTCGGCTACTGCGAGAACACGCTGGTGCTCAACTACATGGGCTTCCGGATGGACGGCTCCACCACCCACCGGCGCGACGGGCAGCCCGTCTACGGCTCGTTCTTCGGCCAGTCCAGCCTGGCCCGGCACGCGATCGCGTACGCCGACAACTGCGTCGTGGTCGACAGGTCGCTCGACCTGACGAAGCTCGCGCCGTACGGCTGTGGCTTCCAGACGGGAGCGGGCACCGTGCTCAACCTGCTCCGGCCCGGCGTCGACGACGGCCTGGTGGTCTTCGGGTGCGGCGCCGTCGGGCTGGCGGCGGTGATCGCGGCGCAGCCCTCCGGCTGCACGGTCGTCGCTGTCGACCTGACCGACGCCCGGCTCGAGGTCGCAGCCCGGTTCGGCGCTGTGACCGTGAACCCCACGGCGCTCGGCGAGCAGTCCGTGGTCGACCGGGTCAAGGAGCTCACCGGCGGCGGCGCGACGTACGCCGTCGACACCACGGCCGTGTCCGAGGTGGTCAAGCAGGCGCAGCAGTCTCTCCGCGTCCGCGGGACCCTGGTGGCGCTCGGTCTTGGGGCAGAGGAGTACGCCATCGACGCGATCGACCTGCTGCAGAACGGCAAGATCATCCGCTCGTCCATCGAGGGCGAGTCCGACCCGCTGGAGATGGTCCCTCGGCTGATCGCGATGAACCGGCAGGGCGACTTCGACGTCGACGACCTGGTCGTGACCTACCCGTTCGAGGACATCAACGCCGCGATCGACGACGTGCTCGCCGGCCGGGTTGTCAAGCCGGTTCTGGTGTGGTGACGACCAGGTTGGCCATGTCGACGACGGGTCGGTAGCCGACGGCCTCGTAGACCCGGTTGGACGTCGGGTTGTCCAGGTCGGTGAACAGGCAGACGCGGAGCCCCTCGTCGAGCAGCAGCTGGGACACCTCCGCCACGGCGGCCCTGGCGTAGCCGTGGCCGCGCCGCTCGCGCGGGGTGTAGACGGGCCCGATCCGCGTCACGCCGTACGCCGGCGGGTTGACCGCGGTCAGGTGGACCGTCTCGCCCTGCTCGTCGTCCCACAGCCACACCCGGCCCTGCTCGATGCGCGGGAGCAGGGTGGCCTCCTCGGGTGGCTCCAGCATCTGGTGCTCACCGTCGCGGCCGGCCTGCTCGGCCGCGTCGACGTCGAACGCGAGGAACCAGCGCAGCACCAGATCGAGGTCGTCGGGCTTCGCGAGCCGGAGCCGACCGGGGGTCGGGCGGGCCGGGACCACCTCGGTCACCGCGTGCAGCCGGGTCCGCTCCGCCACCTGCGCCTCCCCGCCCGCCAGCCGGGCGGTCTCCGCGGCGACGATCTCGGCCGCCGGCATCGCGCCGTTGACGCCGAGCAGCTGCTCGCCCCGCTCGTGCAGCGCCCGGGCCAGGGCGAGCGCCGCCGCGTCGGGCATCGGCATCAGGAAGATCGGGTACGGCGGGGCCGGCGCGGTCCGCATCGCGACGCTCAGCACCTGCGTTCCCTCCCGAACCACCAGCCACCAGCGCGGCCCGGTGCCGCGCGCGAGGTCCACGCCGTCGACGGCACGCTGGGTGACCGTCGCGATCACCGTGCTCAGCACGGGGTCCACGGCCAGGTGGTCTCCCGCCACCGCGAGGAACGCGGCGGGGTCGTCGTGGAACTCCAGATGCATCGCAGAACCGTACTGACCTGCGGCGATGCGCCGACACCCGTTTTCGCGAGGACCCACGCGCGCCCATAAACTCCGCCTCATGACGCAGACCTCGCAGGCCACCCACCCGACGAGCACCGACCCCGGTGCCGTCGAGGTACCTGAGAAGCCTGCCCTGGAGGGCCTCGAGGAGAAGTGGGTCGCCCGCTGGCGCGACGAGGACACCTACCGCTTCGACCGCAGCCAGCCGCGCGAGAACGTCTTCTCCATCGACACCCCGCCCCCCACGGTCAGCGGCAAGCTGCACGTCGGGCACGTGTTCTCCTACACCCACACCGACCTGGTCGCGCGCTACCAGCGGATGAGCGGCAAGGCCGTCTTCTACCCGATGGGCTGGGACGACAACGGGCTGCCCACCGAGCGCCGGGTGCAGACCTACTACGGCGTCCGCTGCGACCCGAGCCTCCCCTACGACGCCGACTTCACGCCGCCGGAGAACCCCGACCCCAAGAAGCAGATCCCGATCAGCCGACCCAACTTCGTCGAGCTCTGCGAGCGCCTGGTCGAGCTCGACGAGCAGGTCTTCGAGCAGCTGTGGCGCACCCTCGGGCTGTCGGTCGACTGGAACCAGCACTACACGACCATCGGCGCCAAGTCCCAGCTGGTCAGCCAGACCGCGTTCCTGCGCAACTACGCGCGCGGCGAGGCCTACCTCCAGGAGGCTCCCACCCTCTGGGACGTCACCTTCCAGACCGCGGTGGCGCAGGCCGAGCTCGAGGCCCGCGAGTACGCCGGCCACTACCACCGGGTCGCGTTCCACCGCGCCGACGGCGACGACGTCTTCGTCGAGACCACCCGTCCCGAGCTGATCGCCTCGGTGGTCGCGCTGATCGCGCATCCCGACGACGAGCGCTACCAGCCGCTCTTCGGCACCACCGTCGCCTCCCCGGTCTTCGGCGTGGAGATCCCGGTCCTGCCTCACCCCGCCGCCGAGATGGACAAGGGCGCCGGCATCGCCATGTGCTGCACGTTCGGCGACCTCACCGACGTCACCTGGTGGCGGGAGCTCAACCTGCCGGTGCGCACCGTGATCGGCCGCGACGGCCGGTTCGCCCGCGAGACGCCCGAGTGGCTGTCCCACGAGGGTGCCGCCACGGCGTACGCCGACCTGGCCGGCAAGACGGTCTTCTCCGCCCGCGAGGCGATGGTGGCCAAGCTGCGCGAGACCGGCGACCTCGACGGCGAGCCCACCCCGACGCAGCGGATGGCCAACTTCTACGAGCGCGGCGAGAAGCCGCTGGAGATCGTGGCCACTCGGCAGTGGTACATCAAGAACGGCGGCCGCGACGCCGCGCTGCGCACGGAGATGCTCGAACACGGGGCCGAGATCGACTGGATCCCGGCGCACATGAAGCACCGCTACGACAACTGGGTCGGCGGTCTCAACGGCGACTGGCTGATCTCCCGGCAGCGGTTCTTCGGCATCCCGTTCCCGGCGTGGTACCCCCTCGACGGCGACGGCGAGCCCGACTACGACCACCCGCTGCTGCCGAGCGAGGCCGAGCTGCCGATCGACCCGTCCACGGACGCGCCGCAGGGCTTCACCGAGGAGCAGCGCGGCAAGCCGGGTGGGTTCATCGGCGACCCCGACGTGATGGACACCTGGGCCACCTCGTCCCTCACCCCGCACATCGCGGGTGGCTGGGTGACCGACGACGACCTGTGGCAGCGGACCTTCCCGATGGACCTGTGCACCCAGGGCCACGACATCATCCGCACCTGGCTGTTCTCCCGGGTGGTCCGCGCCCACTTCGAGAACCACGCGACGCCCTGGCGGCACGCGATGCTCTCCGGCTGGATCCTCGACCCCGACCGCAAGAAGATGAGCAAGTCCAAGGGTAACGTCGTGGTGCCGACCGAGATCCTCGAGAAGTACGGCTCCGACGCCGTCCGCTGGCGGGCCGCGATGGCCCGGCCGGGTCTCGACTCACCGTTCGACGAGACCCAGATGAAGGTCGGCCGCCGGCTGGCGATGAAGGTGCTGAACGCCTCGAAGTTCGTGCTCGGCGGCGTGGGCGCCACCACCCTCAACCCGGTGGGCGTGACCGAGCCGATCGACTGCGCCCTGCTCGGCCGGCTGGCCGGCGTGATCACGCGCGCGACCGACGCCTTCGAGGCGTTCGACTACACCACCGCGCTCGAGGTCACCGAGAAGTTCTTCTGGGAGTTCTGCGACGACTACGTCGAGCTGGTCAAGGAGCGTGCCTACGCCGACGACGGCGGCGCCGCCACCGAGTCCGCCAGGGCCACGCTGACGCTGGCGCTCGAGGTGCAGCTGCGGCTGCTGGCGCCGTTCCTGCCCTACGTGACCGAGGAGGTGTGGTCGTGGTGGCGCCCGGGCTCCATCCACCGGGCCGCCTGGCCCGTTGTGACCGAGCTGGGCTCGGCGGCCGCGACCGAGGCGACGGCGGTCGAGGCCGTGGGCGCCGCCCTGATCGGCATCCGGGGCGCGAAGTCACAGGCGAAGGTGTCGATGCGGGCCGAGCTCGCCCGGGTCGAGATCGCAGGCCCGGAGGAGCTGGTCAAGGCCGCCGAGCTGGCCGCTGCCGACCTGCGCGCCGCGGGCAAGATCGTGGGCGACCTGGTGTTCACCGCCAACGACGCCACGGAGATCTCCGTGGCGGCGGAGCTGGTCGCGACCGACTAGTCCTGGTCGACGTCCTGGAGGGGGACGTCGTCCGGATCCGGCTCGACGTCGTCGTCCTGCTCGACCTCCGGGTCTACGCCCTCATCCTGGACGTCGCGGCCCGCGCCCTCGTCCGGGCTCTGGCCGTCGCCCTGACCCTGCCCGTCGTCCTGACCCTCGCCGTCGCCCTCGTACCCGTCACCCTCGCCGGACGGCTCCTCGGTCTCGTCGAGGGGCCCGGGGGTCTCCTCGTCGCCGTCCGGGTCCTCGCCCTCGGTGTCGCCGTCCGGCCCCTCGCCGTCCGGGTCCTCGTTCGGGACGTTCGTCTGGGACTTGTCGTCGTCTCCGCGTACATCCAGGAGGGCGTCGTCGTCGACGGGGCCGTCCTCTGTCTCGGGGTCGTCCGAACGCCCTGGGTCCGGCGAGTCCAGGTCGCCCGAGCCGGGGTCCTGCTCACCGCTTCCTTCCGAGTCCTGCTCCTCATCGTCCTGTTCGGTGCCGCTGGGAGAGGAGTCGTCGGACCCACCGCCGGATCCGCCGTCGGAGGCCTTCAGCAGGGCGACGACCACACGCTTCTTCTGCTTCCGCACGTCCTCCGCGCTGATCGGCTCGACCGCGGGGCTA
>DASTDJ010000299.1:0-11733 GCA_035710425.1 Nocardioides sp. | reverse complement strand
CACCGTTCGTGACGATGTCGTCGAGGTCAGCGAGATCGCGAGCACGAACTCGTTCCAGGCGAAGAAGAACGTCAGGATCGCGGCGGTGAACACCCCTGGCGCCGCGAGCGGGACGATCACGCGCCGGAACGCCTGCCAGGACGTGGCCCCGTCGACCTGGGCCGCCTGCTCCATCTCCCACGGGATCTCCCGGAAGAAGGCGGACAGCGTCCAGATCGCCAGCGGCAGCGTGAACGACATGTACGGGATGATCAGGCCGATCCACGTGTCGTAGATCCCGAACGTGCGCCACATGTCGAACAGCGGTCCGACCAGCGCCACCACCGGGAACATCGCGATCACCAGCGCCATCGACAGGACGAGTCGCTTGCCCCGGAACTCCAGGCGCGCGATGGCGTACGCCGCCAGGGTCGCGATGATCACCGAGAGCAGGGTGGCGATCAGGCTGATCCCGATCGAGTTGACGATCGCGCGCACGAAGAAGTCGTAGCTGTCCTCGGTGAGGATCGCGTCGTAGTTGTCCCACCCGGCGTTGGTGCCCTCGGACGGCAGGAAGCCCGGGTTGCCGACGGTGATCGAGTCCTGCGTCTTGAAGGACAGCGAGATGATCCAGGCCACGGGGAGCAGGCACCAGACCAGGATCAGCAGGACCCCGATCGTCATTCCGACCTTGTACTTCATGTCAGGACTCCTGCCTGGCTTGAGCCAGATCGACTCTGAAGACCTTCACGATGAGATAGGCGATCAGCAGCACGGACAGGAACAGGAGTACCGAGAGCGCCGAGCCCATGCCGAGCTGGAACTGCTCGATGGTCTGCCGGTAGGTGAGGAAGCTGATCGACTCGGTCTTCTCAGCGCCGTTGGTCATCACGAAGATGTTGTCGAAGATCCGGTAGGCGTCGAGCGCCCGGAACAGCACGGCCACCATGATGGCCGCCTTCATGTTCGGCAGGATCACCTTGTACAGCCGCTGGAACCAGGTGGCGCCGTCGACCTTGGCCGCCTCGATCATGTCCTCGGACACCTGGGCCAGTCCGGCGAGCAGCAGCAGCGACATGAAGGGGGTCGTCTTCCAGATCTCCGAGACGCAGATCGCGATCACCGCGGAGCCGGTCTGGCCGAACCAGTTGTAGTCGGCGTCGATGCCCGGGAGCCACCCGTTGACGAAGCCGTTCTGGTACGAGAAGGCGAACTGCCAGGCGAAGCCGGAGACGACCGTGATGATCCCGTAGGGGATCAGGATCGAGGTCCGCACGACCCCGCGACCGAAGATGATCCGGTGCATGACCATCGCGAACGCGAACCCGATGACCAGCTCGACCGCCACCGTGACCACCATGTAGAAGACCGTGATGCCGGTCGTCTGCCAGAACAGCGGGTCGGTGAGGGCGGTGATGTAGTTGGACAGCCCGACGAAGTCCCGCTCGTCCGGAGCGGTGAGCGAGTAGTTGTAGACCGACAGCCAGATCGCCCGCAGCATCGGGAACGCGGTGACCAGCAGCATCAGGATGATCGCCGGGGCGACCAGCTTCTGGCCGAGCCGGTTCTCCGCCCTCGAACGGTCGCTGGTGGCGGCCTTGGTCTCGCTACGGGCCGGTGCGGTGGTGGTCGTCACAACAGCGCCTTTCCTTCGAGCACGGCTTTGAGGTATTCGGAGGACTCCTGCGGCGTCGATTCGGGATCGACCGAGGTCGGCGAGTGCCACCGGGCCTGGATGGCGCCGGAGATCAGCCCGTAGAAGGCGCTCTTCGGGCGCGGTCCGCCCTCGTCGACGCTGGTGCGGTAGAGCTCGATCAGGTCCTCGGGGAAGTCACCGCTGGCCGAGACCGCGTCGTACGCGGTGTTGGTCGACGGCATCAGCCCGTCGTTGAGAGCCAGGGCCTCCTGGGCCTCGGTCGAGGTGACGCACAGGGCCGCCTCCATGGCGAACTCGGGATGCTCGCTGTAGGCACCGACACCGATGTCGATCCCGCCGATGGGCGGCTTCGAGTCCTCCCCCTCGACACTCTGCGGATAGCGGGCGTAGCCGAGATCGCCGAACTGCTCCTCGTCGGCCGGCCCGCCGGGCTGGCCGATCAGCGACTCGTAGTTCTTGTAGACGAAGGTCCAGTTGACCATGAACTCCCCGGGGCCACCCTCCGGGAACATCTGGCCCAGGCTGGTGCCCTCGTTGGAGACCGAGAGGTCCGGCTGGGCCGCAGGGGAGTCGGCCAGCATCTGGATGACCTCGGCTGCCGTGCGGCCGGCATCGGAGTCGACGTCGACCTGCGCATCGGTGCCGGCCTCGGTGTTGGACACGATGTCGCCGCCGGCGCCCTGGATGAGCGCGTTGATCCACACGACGTAGGCCTCGTAGCGGTTGGCCTGGACGCCCACGGTGCCGCCGTTGTCGGCTGCTGCCTGGATCACCTGCTCCCAGGTGACCGGCTGGTCCGGGCCGATCTCCAGCCCGGCGGCCTCGGCGAGCGACTTGCGGTACCAGAGCACCTGGGTGTTGGCCCAGAGCGGGATCGCGTACACGCCGTCGTCCCACGTGACGGTCTCGGCGGCGCCGGAGAGGTACTCGCCCTCGCCCTCGGCGCTCTCGGCGATCGTGGACGCGAGGTTGTCCTCGGTGTTGTCGTCGGTGACCTCGGCCAGCCAGCCCGCGTTGGCGAACTCGGGCACGAACACGGGGTCCAGGTTCATCAGGTCGGTCGAGGAGTCCTCCGCGGCCAGCCGCCGTGCGAGCTGGACCCGCTGGTCGGTGGCGCTGGTGGGCAGCATCTGGATCTCGATGTCGTACTCGTCGGTGCTGCACTCGGCGGCCCGGGCGATGAAGGTGTCGACACCGTCGGGGTTGATGTACCAGTTGAGAGTGGGTTTCCCCTCTTCACCGCAGGCGCTGAGAAGTGTGGCTGCCAGGATGCCGACGACGCTCAGTCCGAGCCCCCGCCGTATCCGTCGACGCCTACCACCCAATTCCCCCGGTGCTCCTTCCGAGCGGTTCACCATGGATCCTCCCGTCGTGGTCTGGATCACACATTCGCCCTCCGGGGGCGTTTTGTCTAGCCCACTAGACGGCGGGGTGAAGAGGGTGCTAAGTGGCTCGGTCCGCGACCCTTCGGATCGCGGCGACATAGGTCTCGAAGAGCGCCGGCGGGAGGTCGTGGCCCATCCCGTCGATGAGTAAGAGTTCCGCGCCAGGGATCGCGGCGGCCGTCGCCCGACCGCCCGAGACGTGCACCATCTTGTCGGCCAGACCGTGGATCACGAGCGAGGGGACGTTGAGGCTCCGGAGACGGATGCTGCGGTTGGGCTGCTTCAGGATCGCCATCATCTGGCGCAGCACTCCGCTCCTGGGCACCCCGCGGTCATAGGTGTCGGCGGCTCGCTCGCGACCCTTCACCTGGTCGAGCGGGTAGGCCGGCGACGAGATGATCTTCCACACCTGCGCGCTGCCCGCGATGTAGTCCTCGCGGGTGTTGCGCGGCGTCAGCAGCGTGGGCAGCAGGCTCGGGTTCTGCCAGCCCACCGTGCGCTTGCCGGTGGTGGACATCATGCTCGTGAGCGAGCGGACGCGGCCCGGCTCGGCGATCGTCATCGTCTGCGCGATCATGCCGCCCATGGAGACCCCGACGAGGTGGGCGGACTCGAAGCCGAGGTGGTCCATCAGGCCGAGCGTGTCGGCGGCCATGTCGTCGAGCGTGTACGGCGCCCGCACCCGACCGCCCGCGAACGCCCGCAGCAGGGTGGCACGGGTGACGCGCCCCTGGGCCTGGCTCGAGCGGCCGATGTCGCGGTTGTCGAAGCGGACGACGTAGAACCCGGCGCGGGCGAGCAGCTCGCAGAGGTCGGGGTCCCACCAGGTCATCGGCCCGCCCAGCCCCATCACCAGCACCAGCGGCTCGTCGTCGGGGTCGCCGAAGGTCTGGTAGCAGAGCTCCATGCCGGCGCTGACCGGCGCGAACAGCTCCTCGGACACCTGCACGGGCGCATGTTTCGGCCTGCTGCGGGCACTCGATGACATGACATCAGTCAACCGCACGTTTGCTCCTAGGACACGAAGTGCCCCGAAATGCATGCCCGGGCATGGACTTGGCCCTACGGTCAGGCGTGTGACGGACGGCGCGCTCGCAGCGTTCCTGCTGCCGGAAGGCTTCACGAAGCCGCCGGTGCGTGCGGTGCTGCAGGAGGCGAGCTTGGTGGCCGAGGCCGGTCGCTACGCGCTGGCCTCCCGCGGGGCGCGACGGACGCGCAGGGCGACGCCGTACACCGGCCGGCGGGTGGCCCGGGCCGCCGACCCGGTGATCCTGGTGCCCGGCTTCATGGCCGGCGACGCCACGCTGGCGTTCATGGCCCGGACCCTGCGCCAGCGCGGGTTTCGCACCTACCGCTCCCACATCCATGCCAACGTCGGCTGCACGCTCAACGCCGCCGCCCAGCTGGAGTCGCGCCTGGAGTCGATCGTGCTGCGCCGCGGCACCCGGGTGCAGATCGTCGGCCACAGCCTGGGCGGGATGCTGGCCCGCGGCATCGCCGTACGCCGCCCGGACCTGGTGTCCGGCATCGTCACGATGGGCAGCCCGATGCTGGCGCCCGGGGCGCACCACGCGGCGCTGTCGTTCGGGGTCGACATGCTGGTGCGGCTCAGCCGCGCCGGCGTCCCCGGCCTGATGTCGGAGGAGTGCGTGGCCGGGATCTGTGCCCGGCAGAGCTGGGACGAGAGCCGCGAGCCGGTGCCCGACCACGTCGCGTTCACCGCGATCTACTCCAAGCGTGACGGCATCTGCGACTGGCGGGCCTGCATCGACCCGGCCGCTAGCCCGGTCGAGGTCACCGCGTCCCACGTCGGCATGGCGGTCGATCCGCGGGTGATCGACCACGTGACCGAGGCGCTGCGGCGCACGGCCGCAGTCTCGACGACGGCGCTCGCGTCCGCCGGCTGAGCCGCCGTCGGTGGTCGAGGTGCGAGGCCGCCCGCGGCCGAGCCTCGAAACCACCGAGCGCGAGCGGCGTCCTTCGAGCTCACCGGGTTTCGACGCGCCCGTTGCGAGCTCGCGAGCTCGCTCGCAGGGCTTGCTCAACGTCGTCTCGCGACGCAGCCCGCTCGTACCTCGCGGCCTGCTGCTCGCTTGAACTACCGCTCGAAGTCGATGGCGGCGTAGGCGCGTAGCTTCTGCAGGCGGTGCTCGGACATGATGCTGCGGACCGTCCCGCTGCGCGAGCGCATCACGAGCGAGTGGGTGGTGGCGCCGCCGGACCGGTAGCGCACGCCGCGCATCAGCTCGCCGTCGGTGATGCCGGTGGCCACGAAGAAGCAGTCGTCGCCGGTGACCAGGTCGTCGGTCGTGAGCACGGCGTCGAGGTCGTGGCCGGCGTCGATGGCGCGCTGCCGCTCCTCGTCGTTGGTGGGCCAGAGCCGGGCCTGGATCACTCCGCCGAGGCACTTCATCGCACAGGCCGCGATGATGCCCTCAGGCGTGCCGCCGACGCCCAGCAGCAGGTCGATGCCGGTGTCGGGTCGGGCCGCCATGATCGCGCCGGCGACGTCGCCGTCGGTGATGAACTTGATCCGCGCACCGGTGGCCCGGATCTCCGCGGCGAGGTCCTCGTGGCGTGGCCGGTCGAGGAGGACCACGGTGACGTCCTCGGGGCTCGACCCCTTGGCCTTGGCGACCAGGTTGATGTTGTCGGCGACCGGAAGCCGGATGTCCACGACGTTGGCGGCCTCCGGGCCGGTGACGAGCTTCTCCATGTAGAAGACGGCCGAGGGGTCGTACATGGTGCCCCGCGGGGCCACCGCGAGCACCGAGATGGCGTTGGTCATCCCCTTGGCCGTGAGGGTCGTGCCGTCGATCGGGTCGACGGCGACGTCGCACTCAGGCCCGGTGCCGTCGCCCACGCGCTCGCCGTTGTAGAGCATCGGAGCGTTGTCCTTCTCGCCCTCGCCGATCACGACGGTGCCGTCCATGCCGATGGTGGAGATCATCACCCGCATCGCGTTGACCGCGACCCCGTCGGCGCCGTTCTTGTCGCCTCGACCCACCCAACGACCGGCGGCCATCGCCGCCGCCTCGGTCACCCGGACCAGCTCCAGCGCGAGGTTGCGGTCCGGCGACTGGGGTGTCGGGCTCACGGAGTCGGTCATGACCGCACTTTATCGGTCTCCTCCGGTGGCCACCGAGTATGTGTCGACCGCCGTCTCCTTCACCGACAGCCACACCTCCCGCCCGGGTTCGAGGCCGAGCTCCCGGGTGGCTGCTGGAGTTACATCTGCGATCAGCTCCGGCCCGGCGGACACCAGCAGCCGGATCGCGTCGCCGTGCGGGGCCGCGCTGAGGACGCTGCCGCGCCACAGGTTGCGGGCCGAGCCCTCGGGCCGGGCGAGCGAGACCGTGACGGCTCCCGGGCTGAAGCACCGGAACCGGTCCGCGTCGCGGATCACGTTCAGCCCCACCAGTCGTGCGACGTGCTCGGTGCGGGGTCGCGCCGCCACGTCGCCCGGAGTGCCGATCTGCGCCACCGCACCCTCGTCGATCACCAGCACCCGGTCGGCGAGCGTGAGCGCGTCGATGGCGTCGTGGGTGACCAGCAGCGTGATGCCGTCGTACGACGCCAGGTGGCGGGTCAGCTCGATCCGCAGCCCGGCCGCGACGCTGACGTCGAGACCTGCGAACGGCTCGTCGAGCAGCAGCAGGTCGGGCTGGTGGGCGAGCGCGCGGGCGATGGCGACCCGCTGCGCCTGACCGCCGGAGAGCTCGCGCGGTCGCCGCGCGGCGAGGTGGCCGATCGCGAGCCGCTCGAGCCAGTCGCGGGCCACGGTCCGCGCCTCGCCGCGGTGCACCCCGCGGGAGCGCGGCCCGAAGGCGACGTTCTCCAGCGCGGACAGGTGCGGGAACAGCACGCGGTCCTGGAACACGATGCCGACGTTGCGCTCGCGGGCGGGCAACCGCAGCAGGTCGCGCTCGTCCAGGCGGACGTGCCCCTCGGCCGGCACCAGGCCGGAGATGGCGCCGAGCAGCGAGCTCTTCCCGGCGCCGTTGGGCCCGATCACGGCGACCACCTCGCCGGGCTCGGCCGTCAGGGCGACCGCCACCCGGTCGGGCACGACGACGTCGAGGTCGAGGGCGCTCATGTCGTACCCGTCCCGAGCCACCGCTCGCGCAGTGCGACCAGCACGATGATCGAGACCAGCAGCATGACCAGGCTGAGCGCGAGGGCGGCGTCGGTGTCGGACTGGCGGGTGACGTAGATCAGCGTCGGCATCGTCTGGGTGGTGCCCGGGTAGTTGCCGTTGAACGTGATCGTGGCGCCGAACTCGCCGAGCGAGCGGGCCCAGCCGAGCACCATCCCTGCGGCGATGCCGGGCAGCGCGAGCGGCACCGTGACCCGGCGGAACGTCGTCCAGCGCGAAGCGCCGAGGGTGGCCGCCGCCGCGTCGTACTGCGCGCCCGCCGAGCGCAGCGCGCCCTCGATGCTGATCACCACGAACGGCATCGCCACGAACACGTGGGCGAGGACCACCCCCCACGTCGTGTAGGGGAACGCGAACCCGGTGGCTTCCAGCAGGGGCTCGCCGAGGAATCCGCTGCGCCCGAACGCCGTACGCAGCGCGATGCCCGCCACCACCGGGGGCAGCACCATCGGGACGGTCACCAGGGCCCGGAGCAGGCCCCGGCCCCGGAACCGCACCCGGGCCAGCACCCAGGCCAGCGGCAGCCCGAGGACCAGCGCGACCAGCATCGCGGCGGTCGAGGTGGTGACGGAGAGCCACAGCGCCTCGCGCAGCGGCTCGCTGCGGAGCTGGTCGAGCAGGCCGGGGAGGTCGGTGGAGGCCACCATCACCAGCAGCGGCAACAGCAGCACGAGCACGGCCAGCCCGGCGGGTACCAGCAGCAGTACCGGCGGACGGCCGAGCGGGTCGTGCCTCATCAGCTGCCGAAGCCGGCTTCCTCGAGGATCTGCAGACCCTCGTCGGAGAGCACCAGGTCGACCCACTCCTGGGCCAGGTCGGCGTCCTCCGACTGCTCCAGGGTGGTGAGGAAGTAGGACGTCAGCCGGCTCTCGGCGCCGGGGATCTGGATCGTGGCGACGTCGTCGCCGGCGGCCACCGCGTCGGTGGCGTAGACGAGACCCGCGTCGGCCTCGCCGGAGATCACCTTGTCGAGCGTGGACCGGACGTCCTCCTCGAGGCTGGCCGGCGCGGCGGTGATCTCGTTGTCCTCGAGCAACCCGAGGGCGACGCGTCCGCACGGCACCTCGTCGGCGCACCGCACCCACGTGGCGCCGTCGAGGTCGGCGAGCGACTCGACCCCGGCGGGGTTGTCGGGCGGGGTGACGATCACCAGCACGTTGGTGGCGAACGTCTCGACCTCTCCGGCCACGCCGGCGTCCTCGGCCACCTGCATCGACGTCTCGTCGGCGGTCGCGAGCACGTCCCCGGGGGCGCCGTCGGCGACCTGCTCGGCGAGGTCGGTGCTGGACGCGAAGGAGAAGTCGACCTCGGCGTCGTGGTCGTCCTCGAACGTGGCCGCGAGCTCCTCGAACACGTCGGTCAGCGACGAGGCGGCGAGCACGGTGAGCTCACCGCCTCCGTCACCGCCGTCGCCTCCCTCGTCGCCGCACGCCGCGAGCGGGAGGAGCAGCGTCAGGGTGGCCGCGACGATCAGGTGCTGCTTCATCAGGAGCGCTCCAGGATGACGTTGGTGGACTTCACCGAGACCGTGACCCGGACCCCGGGCTCGAGCTCGAGCTCGTGCGCGGCCTCGGCGCTCATCAGCGAGACCATCCGGTAGGGGCCGCAGATGACGTCGACCTGGGCCATCACCTTGTCGACGAGGACCTTGGTGACGATCCCGGTCAACCGGTTGCGGGCGCTGACGGCCGAGGCCCGGGTGCGCTCGCGATCCGGGTGGTCGGCCAGCGACTCGGCCAGTACCGCCAGGTCGGCGCCGGGGATCGTCGTACGGCCGTCCACCTGCTCGGCGACGACCCGGCCGGAGTCGACCCAGCGTCGTACCGTGTCGTCGCTGACTCCGAGCAGCTCTGCGGCTTCCGCAATCCGATAGCTGGTCACGGGACCAGTGTGCCGCATCTGCGGCTAGAACGCTGCTGCGGGACTACGCAACTGCGGATTCGACCGGACCGGGTCCGCAGGCGCCGGACGCTGCTGTGAGGATGACTGCGTGAGCGAGTCGCAGCGTCCTGGCCGCTACCAGCGCTCCGGGAACGGGCTGCTGGGGGCCATGCTGATCACGGTCGCCGCGGTCGTCGCGTTCGTGGGGTTCCGGGCGCTGTTCACCGACGAGCCCGACGTGAAGCCGGACGAGGTCGACTACCTCGAGCCCGTCGGTCTCGCCCAGGACGCCGACGTCGAGCCGGTCTATCCCGCCGAGCTGCCCGAGGGCTGGATCGCGACCCGCGCGGAGGTGCTGCCCGACGCCCCGCCGGGCTTCGACCTGGCGCTGCTCACCGGCGACGAGGAGTTCGTGGGCATGGTCTGGTCGGGCGAGCGGATCGACGACCTGCTCGTGGAACGCGTCGACGACGAGGACGTCGAGGAAGCCGAGCCGCTGACCGTCGACGGATCGGTGGCGCGTCGCTGGGACGGGTACTCCGACCCGGGCGGCGACCTGGCCTACGCCGCCGAGGTCGGCGACCACGTGGTGATGGTCTACGGCTCCGCGCCCGAGGAGGACCTGCGCGCCATCGTCGAGTCGCTCACGACCGCTCCGCTTGCTCGATGACCTCGTCGAGCCGCTTCCGCGCGCCGTCGAGCCACTCCTGACAGATCGTGGCCAGCCGCTCGCCGCGCTCCCACAGCGCCAGCGACTCCTCGAGCGTGGTGCCGCCGGCCTCTAGCCGCCGGACCACCTCTACCAGCTCCTCGCGGGCCTCTTCGTAGGACGGCTTCTCCTCAGTCATCGGCGCTCTCCTCGAGGCGTTCGGTGCGAGTGGTGGTGGCGTGGATGCGGCCGTCGGCTACCCGCACGCTGACGTCGGCGCCGACCGGCGCGCCGTCGACGGTCGTGACCACGTGGCCGTCGGCGTCCTGGAGGACGGCGTAGCCGCGCTCGAGGGTGGCCAGCGGTGACAGCGCGCGGGCCCGGGCCCGCTGGTGGTCGATGTCGTCGGCGGCGCGGTCGAGGGCGTGCCGGAGCGTACGACGGCAGCGGTCGCGGTAGCCGTCGAGCTCCTCGAGCCGGGCGTCGACCAGCGAGCGCGGGTCGGCGAGCACCGGCCGCGAGCGCAGGGCGTCGAGGCCGGACCGCTCCCGGTCGAGCCAGCGGTCGAGGGAGTGCCGGATCCGCTGGCGGGCCTGGTCGACAGCGGCGAGCTCCTGGGAGACGTCGGGGACGATCAGCTTGGCGGCATCGGTGGGCGTCGAGGCCCGGACATCGGCGACCAGGTCGAGCAGGGGGCTGTCGGGTTCGTGGCCGATCGCGGACACGACCGGCGTCCGGGCCTTGGCGACCGCGCGGATCAGTCCTTCGTCGGAGAACGGCAGCAGGTCCTCGACCGAGCCGCCGCCCCGGGCGATCACGATCACGTCGACGTCGGCGTGGTGGTCGAGCCGCTCCACCGCGGAGATCACCTCCGCCGCCGCGCGCTGGCCCTGCATGGTGGCGTGCACGACCTCGAACGACACCCCCGGCCAGCGCCGCGTGGCGTTGTCGAGGACGTCGCGCTCGGCGGCCGACCGGGGGGCGGTGACCAGGCCGACGCGGGTGGGCAGGAACGGCAGCGCCCGCTTCAGTGCGGTGTCGAACAACCCCTCGGCGGCCAGCAGCTGCCGACGGCGCTCGAGCTGGGCGAGCAGCTCGCCGAGGCCGACCATCCGGATCTCGCGGGCTTGGAGCGAGAGCGTGCCGCGGTTGGCGTAGTAGTAGGGCTTGGCGTGCACGAGCACACTGGCGCCCTCGACGAGCGGGGGGTTGAGACCGTCGAAGAGCGTGCGGCTGCAGGTGACCGGCACCGAGATGTCGGCCACCGAGTCGCGCAGCGTCATGAACACCGTCTGCAGCCCCGGCCGCCGGCTGACCTGGGCCACCTGGCCCTCGACCCACACCGCGCCGAGTCGGTCGACCCAGCCGGAGATCGCGTTGGCGATCGACCGCACCGGCGCCGGTGACTCGGGCGAGGTCTGCATGGCCATGCCGCGAGGGTAGTGCTCAGCGCCCCCACGCTCGTTCGACGAGCCGCTGCGCCTCGGCGAGCGTCAACCCGAGCCGACGGGCCGTGGCGGCGTACTCCTCGGCGGCGCGGGACGCGTCAGGGGGAGCGGTCGCCGACGCGACGAACGTCCCGCGTCGACCCTCGGTGACGACCACACCGTCGACCTCGAGCTCGCGATAGACCCGGGCCACCGTGTTGACGGCCAGCCCCAGGTGGGCGGCGAGCGCGCGCACCGTGGGCAGCTTGGTGCCCGCCGGGAGCTCCCCGGAGGCGACCCGCGAGGCGAGCTGCGCGCGCAGCTGCTCGAACGGCGGCTCGGGCAGCGACGAGTCCGGGGGCGTCACGTCCATGACCGGCGACAGTACTGGGGGATCTCCCTGACCCGACCCGGAATCGGTGCAATTATCTTGCCTGTCTACATATGGACCGCCAAGATCGACGGGTGCGCAGATGGGTGAAGGTGACGCTGATCGTCGTCGGCGTCCTCGTGCTGACGGCGGTCACGTTCGGGGCATGGGTCGGCTACTCCTACCTCACCGCCCGCGTCGACACCGTTGGCGAGGTGGACTTCGACCG
>DASTDJ010000298.1:0-8585 GCA_035710425.1 Nocardioides sp. | reverse complement strand
CATCACCGCACCGATGACGTCGAGGCGGGACTTCTGGGGCACCACGCCGTCGGCCGGCAGCACGCGGCGGGCCGCGAGCCAGACGCCGACACCGATCGGGACGTTCACCAGGAAGATCCAGTTCCACGAGAACAGCCCGGTCAGCACGCCGCCGAGCAGGACGCCGACGGTGCCGCCACCGGACATCACGAAGCCGAAGACGCCCATCGCCTTGGCCCGCTCCTTCGGGTCGGTGAACAGGCCCATGATCAGGGCCAGCGCCACGGCCGAGACCGCCGCGCCACCGAGGCCCTGGACGGCCCGGCCGATCACGAGCAGCTCCGCGGAGGGGGCGAACCCGCACGCGACCGAGGCGACGGTGAACGACACGACGCCACCGAGGAAGACCCGCTTGTTGCCGAGCAGGTCGCCGAGGCGGCCGGAGAGGAGCAGGAACCCGCCGAAGGTCAGCAGGTAGGCGTTGACCACCCAGGCCAGCGCCGCCTGCGAGAAGCCGAGGTCGGTCTGGATGGACGGGAGGGCGACGTTCACGATGCTCGAGTCGAGCACGATCATCAGGTCGCCCAGGCAGAGGACGTAGAGGGCGAGCCAGCGGCTCTTCAGGTCGGGCATTGGAATCTTCTCCTGGGGTGGTGTCGAGGTGCTTTCACCAACACCACGAACGCGATCCGTCTCATACGACAGACCCAGTGAAAATCTTTGAATCATCGGTCGCCCGACCGAATTTGCGCAGAATCTGACCGCTCAGACCGCGCTGAGACCGTCGTTCAGACGTGGCGGCGGGACTGGACCACCCGGAACCGCGGGGCCACGAACGCCGCGTCGGTGTACGACGCGTTGGCGGCCGGGTTGGCGCCGGTGCCGTGGAAGTCGGAGTAGGCGGCCGTCTGGTTGACGAAGACCCCACCCAGGAGGTTCTCCGAGAGCGACACGCCTGCGTCCAGGGCGGCGTCGCGCATCTGGTCGATCACCGCGTCGGACGTGGAGTAGACCGCCGCCGTCATCGCGCCCTTGCGGGTCACCGTGTCGCGGAAGAGGTCGATGGACTGGTCGGTGCCGGACGTTGAGATCATGAAGGCGACCGGACCGAAGCACTCGGACTCGTAGACGTCGGCGTCGTCGGCGGTGATGCCCACGAGGGTGGGGGTGCGCACCGTCGCGTCGGGGTAGGCCGGGTGGTCGACCGCGCGGGACGCGACCAGCACCTCGCCCTTCCCTGGCGCCGCTTCGAGCCGCTCGACGACGCCGGGGTTCACCACGCCGCCGAGGAGCTCGACGGCCCGGGCGTCGTCGCCGAGCATCTTCTCCAGGGCCACGCCGATGCCGGCCGCCACCTCGGCCGGGGACTTGCGGCCCTGGTCGGTCTCGACCCCATCGGTGGGCAGGTAGACGTTCTGCGGCGCCGTGCACATCTGGCCGGCGTACAGGGAGAAGGAGAAGGCCAGGTTGCGGCACATCCCGGCGAAGTCGTCGGTCGAGTCGACCACGACGGTGTTGACGCCGGCCTTCTCGGTGAACACCACCGCCTGCTTGGCGTTGTCCTCCAGCCACTCACCGAACGCGTTGCCGCCGGTGTAGTCGATCAGCCGCACCTCGGGGCGCACCGCGAGGGCGGCGGCCAGCTTGTCGGCGGGGTCCTCGGCAGCCAGGGTGACGAGGTGCGGGTCGAAGCCCGCCTCCGCGAGCACCTCCTGGCACACCTGCACGGTGATGGCCAGCGGCAGCACCGCACCGGGGTGCGGCTTGACGACCACCGGGTTGCCGGTGACCAGCGAGGCGAAGAGCCCGGGCCAGCCGTTCCACGTCGGGAAGGTGTTGCAGCCGACCACCATGGCGATCCCGCGCGGCACGGCGGTGAAGCTCTTCTCCATCCGCAGCGGCTCGCTGTCCGGCTTCGGACCCGGCTTCTCCCAGAGGGCGGTGGCCGGAGTGCGCGTCATCTCGGTCCAGGCGTAGGCGATCGACTCGAGCGCCCGGTCGAGCGCGTGGGCGCCGCCGGCCTGGAACGCCATCACGAACGCCTGCCCGCTGGTGTGCTGTACGGCGTTGGCGAGCTCGAAGATCCGACCGTGCAGCCGGTCGAGGATCTCGATGCAGGCACCCGCGCGGCCGTGGGGCCCGGCGTCGCGCCAGGCGCGCATGCCCGCGGTAGCCGCTGTCAGCAGCGCGTCGAGGTCGGTCACCCGGGGGTAGGCGACGCCCAGGTCGAACCCGTACGGCGACCGCTCGGTCGCGACGGTGCCCTCGGCCCCGGGTGTGTCGAGCGCGAACGGGCGATCCAGCAGCGCCTCGAACGCGGCCTTGCCTTCGGCGGCCGCGTCAGCGCCGTACACCCGGGGCGAGGGAGACTCGTCGAACGCCGAGTAGTAGCCGCGGGAGGCGATGGCGGCCACCGCGGCGTCCAGGCGGTGGCGGTGCTTGTCGAGGAGGACGTCGTTCATCTGCTGCTCCGCGGCTCTCGAGGGGGTTGTGACACTCACCCGACACTCTGGCACACGAAGTGTCACATGCCTATCGGCGGTTACGGTGGGCGCCGTGACGGCACGCAGACTCGGGTGGGCGCTGCTCGCGCTCCTCGTCGGCGCGTCGCTCGGGGTAGGCGCGGCGTACGCCACCCGTCCGGACCCGTCGTCGTCCGGCACTCCCACTCCGGTGCCGGCCAGAGCGCCGACTGCGCCCGAGAACGACCCCTACGCCCCCGACATCGACTATCCGCCGCTGGGCGAGGTCACGGACTTCGACACCCACCGGATCGGCAACGCCCTGCAGACCTGGGAGTACCCCGCGCCGGCGGGCTGGGTGGCCTACCGCGTGCCCGGTGACATCCCGACCCCGGTCGACCGGCTGGAGGAGTGGGACGAGCTGCGCTGGCGGCCGCTGGGGGAGCCAACGGAGGGCGGCTACAGCATTCGGGTCAAGGCGATCGACAACCACCGGGCCCCCGCGGACGAGGTGCGGGTCAAGATGACCGACTTCGAGCTCCTCTACGACGACGTCGTGGTGCTCGAGCAGACCGACAACTCGGTCCTGTTCACCTTCCGGACCGACGACGACCTGTTCCGCGTCAACTTCTTCCAGTGGTTCGCCGCACCCGACTCGAGCGAGGCGACCCTGGAGATGTCGATCGCCGGTCGGCAAGCGGATCGGCCCGGGATGCGCGCGCTCTTCGACCAGTTCGCCGAGCGGGCGCAGGCAGTGGACGACTGACCAGCTCAGAGGCCGCTGGTCTCCACCGAGTCCAGCACGTCGTTGGCCGTGGCCCGGCTGGCGCTGCGGACCTGCACCCAGAGCAGCCGGTTGGCGGCGACCTGCACCACGCGCTCCACGGTGACGCCCGGGCAGCCGGTGTGCACGATGGTCAGGGCCCGGTCGCCGTCGATGGTGTCGTCGATCGGCTCCTCGGCGGCCTCGCAGTCAGGGTGGCCGGGCAGCCGGTCGGGCAGGTCGTCGCCGGGCATGATGCCGGCGAAGACGCCCTGGCCCTCCTTGCTCTCGGCCCAGTCACCGGACGTGCCGACCGACAGCGCGGGGAAGGTGTCCTCGGCGTCCGGCGGCACCCACGGGTCGCCGGCGACCGACGCGTCCCATTCGTCGGGCACGGTCACGCTCAGCACGTCGCGCTCGTCGGTGACCGTGACGTGGTCGTCGAGGGCCTGGTAGCCGAACCATCCGGCCGCCGCACCCACCGCCAGCGCCACCAGCGTCACCGCCAGGGTCGTCAGCACCCGGCGGCGCCGGCCGGGCGGCCTCGGGTCGCCCAGCACGCCGTCCACCGGCATCGGCGAGGGGCGCGGGCCGGGCTGGGTCTGCTCGGGGTCGACCGCCAGCCACGCCCGCAAGCCCTTCGTCGTCCGAGCGCCCCACTCGCCCAGGGAGCGCTCGAGCTCCTCGACGTACGCCGTGACGCTCGGCCAGCGGTCGGCCGGGTCGGGCGCCAGCGCGCGGCGTACGACGTCGTCGACCTCGTCGGGGAACGGACGGTCGACGCTCGAGATCGGCGGCGGGTTCGCGGGGCTGGCGGCCGCGCTGAGGTCGGCGTGCCGCCATGGCATCCGGCCGCTGAGCAGCAGGTGGGTGATCACGCCGAGGGAGTACTGGTCGGCCGCCGGCCCCGGGGCCTCGCCCTGGGCCTGCTCCGGTGCGACGAACGACGGACTGCCGGCGATCATCGTCAGGCGCGACGAGACGTCGAGCGCCTTGCCGAGGCCGAGGTCGCCGAGCATGGCGCGGACACCGCGGTCGGAGGTGCCGTTGCCGATGCTCCGGAACAGCACGTTCGCCGGCTTGACGTCGCGGTGCAGGATGTCGCGGTCGTGGAGCGCCTGCAGGCCGGCGGCGACCTGGTGGACCACCTCGACCGCCTCGGTCACCTCCATCCCGCCGGTCTCGAGGCGGTCGGCGAGGGTGCCCTGGTCCGCGTACGTCATCACCAGGTAGGGGCGGCCGTCGTCGAGCTCGCCCGCGTCGTAGACCGTGACGACGTGTGGCGAGTCCACGCGGCGGAGGTAGCGACCCTCCTCGACGAAGCGGGTGCGGACGTGGTGGTCCTCGGTCCAGTTGTCGGCGAGCACCTTCACCGCGACCGGGGAGTCGAGATGCTCGTCGTAGGCCAGCCACACGGTGGCGAAACCGCCCGCGCCGATCCGACGTCTGACCGCATATCGGCCGAGGCGCTCGGGGAGGGCGGACACCCGTGCATTATCCGTGACCCAATTGGGGGAGGATCGGCGGCATGACTGAGTCATCGGGGGGGACATCGGCGGGCGGCCTCACGCCCGATGAGATCGACGACCTGGCGCGGCGCGCCCAGGCCGACGACCGCGACGCGCTGGAGCAGCTGCTCGGCGCGATCCGCTCCCGCACCCTCAACGTCTGCCGCGGGGTGCTGCCCTACAACCCGGACGCCGAGGACGCCTGCCAGGAGGCGCTGCTCAACATCGCGACCAAGATCGGGTCGTGGGGCGGCCGCGGCCGGTTCACCACCTGGACGCACGTGATCGCCGTGAACTCCGCGCGGTCGACGTACCGCCGGATGAAGAACCAGGCGATGGCCAGCGACATCGTCCCCAACGACAACGCGGACCCGCGCACCACCAGCGTCATCGCCGGCACCCGGCTCGATCTCTTGGAGGCGATGGAGACACTGGAGCGCGACCACCCGCAGTACGTCGAACCGCTGCTGCTGCGTGACGTCTACGGCATGGCCTACGACGAGATCGCGGAGCAGGTCGGAGCGCCACTGGGCACGGTCAAGGCCCAGATCCACCACGGACGCAAGCTGGTCCGTCCGCTGCTGAGAGGCTCCACATGAAGCGCTCCCTCCTCGCAGTCGCCGCCGCCTCCCTCGTGCTGGCGGGCTGCTCCGACGACGACCCGATCCGCAGCGGGAGCATGGGGTCCGGCGACGAACCGGCGCCGCCCACCGAGACGGCGGAGCCGGTCGAGCCGCCCACCGACGACACACCGACCGGTGACTTCGACGTGGCCCTCAGCGAGCCGCGCGAGGACTCGCTCTACCCCGAGGTCGGCGACCCCGGCGTCGACGCGCTGCACTACGACCTCGCCCTCGGCTGGTCGCCCGACACCGACACGCTCGAGGCCACCGAGACGCTGACGTTCCGCTCGACCGAGACCGACGACTCGTTCCAGCTCGACTTCAGCGAGGTCCTCGAGATCGACCTGCTCACCGTCGACGGGGCCGACACTGAGTTCGAGCAGCGCGGCAAGGACCTGGTGATCCAGGCACCGGTCCGCGAGGACCAGCGCTACGAGGTGGTGATCGACTACTCCGGCACGCCCGAGCCGGTCGACGTACCCACGCAGCGGTCGGACTTCGGCGAGACCGGCTTCACGATCACCGACGACCACGAGGTGTGGACGATGCAGGAGCCGTGGGGCGCCTACTCGTGGTACGCCGTGAACGACCACCCCTCCGACAAGGCGCTCTACGACTTCACGCTCTCCGTGCCGGCACCCTGGATGGGCATCGCGAACGGCGACCTCGTGTCGACCGAGGAGGTCGACGGGCTCACCGTCACCGAGTGGCACCTGGCCGAGCCGGCCGCGTCGTACCTCTCGACGCTGGCGTTCGGCGATTACGAGCAGACCGACCTGGCCGGCCCGCGTGACATCCCGATCCGGATCTTCACGCCCCGCGACGAGCCGGACGCCGTACGTGGCCCGTCGACCGCTCCCGAGGCGATGGAGTGGCTGGAGCAGTACGTCGGGCCCTACCCGTTCGACACCTTCGGCATCGTCGTCGTCGACTCCTCCAGCGGCATGGAGACCCAGACCATGGTGACGCTCGGCAACACCGACTACACGCTCTCCGTGCCGGTCGTCGTCCACGAGCTCGCCCACCAGTGGTACGGCGACACGGTCACCCCTGACGACTGGCGCGACGTCTGGATGAACGAGGGCATGGCGATGTACCTCCAGGGCATGTGGGAGGCCGAGCAGGCCGGCATCACCATCGACCAGCAGATGGACCAGTGGGCGGAGTTCGAGGACGGCGAGCGTGAGTTCGCCGGGCCACCCGCCGACTACGACCTCGACAAGTGGGGCAGCGGCAACATCTACTACGGCCCGGCCCTGATGTGGCACGAGCTGCGCCAGCAGATCGGCGACGAGCGGTTCTTCGAGGTCGTCCGGGCCTGGCCCGAGTCCCAGGAGAACCGGTCCTCCAACCGCGAGACGCTCTACCAGTTCTTCGAGAAGCGGACCGGCGAGGAGCTCTCGGCGTTCTTCGACGCCTGGCTGCTCGGCGAGCAGACCCCTCCGCGCGACTAGAGCGTTTGTGCTCGAAACCGGCCACCGCCGCAAGATCGTTGACCATCTCTTTACTTTGTTGATACGCCAGTCACATGAGCGAACAGGCAGTGGCCTCCTTGTCGACCACCGACAGGTTGTGGTGGATGCTCATCGGCGGGCTCACCGTGCAGGTGATCGGCTTCAGCACGGCGGTGATGCAGGCACCCCGCACGGAAGTGACGGCGACGGGCGTCGTCGAGGAGGGTGACCGCACGGTCATGCTGGTCGCGCTGCTCGGCTTCGGGCTGGGCAGCGTGTTCTCGCTGACCGCCGTGATCGGCTTCGGCGTGATGTTGGGGATCCGAGCGCACGCCCGGTCCTGACCGTTTCCGGAATGTGACCTCGGGGCCGGCAACCCCCGACCTCTGGAGTGCGTCTCTACTTGTGTGAGACCGGTGTCGGGGCTGGTGCCCGCCCTTTGTGCGATGTTCGTGCTCGCGGCCTGCGGGGACACGCATGTCGTCGAGCAGCCGGGGTCGTCGTCATCGACGGCGCCCGCGGTCGCCTCCGAGGCGGGGTCCGGGTCGGAGTCCGGGTCGAGGTCGGCGTCGGGACGTACCTGGACGACCCTGGACACGCACTGCGGCGTGCTCAGCGCCCACGTGGACGGGAGGCTCTGGATCGCGGACCCACCGATCGGCGACCACGACCCGCCCCCGGGATGGGGTGAGAACGAGACGTCCGGCTTCTTCAGCGCCGGCAGAGGCCGCGCTGTGTTCCGCGGTGAGGGCGGGCAGGTCGCGCTCTTCCGTCGCGCCCGTCCGAGCGAGCCCGATCCCGCAGCGAGCTGCGAGTAGCGGCCGAGCAGGGCCGTGGTCACCGCGCTGGGTGGCCCGCGCACGCCTCGTCGATGAGCTCGATGAGTTGCGAGTCGGGGCCCTCGAGGCGAAACTCCGAGGTGAGTGTGACCGGACAACTGCAGGAGCCTGCTCATGTCGCCCCTCCCCGAGGTTCGCCTGGTCGCCGCCACCGTGCCTCTGCTGGAGTCCTTGACGGCCGACCCGGCCAGGTTCAGCGAGATGATCGGGTCGCCCATCCCCGAAGGGTGGCCGGAGTTCCCCGAAGCGATCCCGTTCGCCCTGGAGTTCCTTCAGCACGCGAGCGACAGCGATCGCCCCTGGTCGATGCAGTTCTTCGTCGAGAGCTCAACCGGAGTGGTCGTGGGCTCGGGTGGTTTCGCTGCGCCGCCCCACGACCGCACTGTCGAAATCGGCTACGAGATCGCTCCCGGTTTCCGTGGCCGCGGTTGGGGCGCTGCCTCTGCCCGGGCCCTGGTCGATCGTGCTGTTGAGAGCGGGGAGGTCGACGCCGTGGTCGCGAACACGCTCGCCGGCCCGAACGCGTCCACCGGAGTTCTCCTCAGCATCGGGTTCGAGCACGTCGGGGAGCAGGAGGACCCCGAGGCCGGAGTCACGTGGCAGTGGAGGTGGGATCGCCCGCCCACGAGTGGTTGACCGGCCCCGCGGCCGGCGGCACTGTTGCCCGGGCTCACGTCCGTCTGTGGAACCTGACCTTGCCGCCGGGGAGCTTGGTGGTCTCGTAGGTGGGGTCGTGGCGGGCGTGTGGCGGAGACACAGCAGGCGGCCGTTCTTCAGGTCGGGGGCGCCGCCCTGGTGCCAGGGGACCTCGTGGTGGGGCGTGGCACATGCCCGGTGGCCAGTCACAACCCTCGGCGGTGCCGGGCGGGGATCATCCCCGCCGTCCTCGGCACCCCATGGTTGAGCGGGATTCTCGCCTCGTGGTTTCGAGGCTCGTCGCTGGCGCTCCTCACACCT
>DASTDJ010000297.1:0-6659 GCA_035710425.1 Nocardioides sp. | reverse complement strand
TCCCTGTCGACGGCGGCCTCGGCAGCCCTCTTCGAGCGTGCCCGGGCCGTCACCCCCGGCGGCGTGAACTCCCCGGTGCGGGCGTTCAACGCGGTCGGCGGCACCCCGCGGTTCATCCGGTCGGCGCAGGGCGCCTGGCTCACCGACGTCGACGGCAACGAGTACGTCGACCTGATCTGCTCGTGGGGGCCGATGCTGCTCGGCCACGCCCACCCCGAGGTGCAGCGTGAGATCACGGCCGCGGTGGCTCGCGGCACGTCGTACGGCACGCCCACGGTGCCCGAGGTCGAGCTCGCCGAGGAGATCGTCGCCCGCGCGCCGGTCGACCGCGTGCGTTTCGTGTCCTCCGGCACCGAGGCCACGATGTCGGCGATCCGGCTGGCCCGGGGCGCCACCGGCCGCGACGTGGTGGTGAAGTTCGCGGGCTGCTACCACGGGCACGTCGACGCGCTGCTCGCCTCCGCCGGCTCGGGCCTGGCCACGTTCGCCGTACCCGGCACGCCTGGCGTCCCCGAGTCGTCGACGGCCCTGACCCTGGTGCTGCCCTACAACGACCGGGCGGCGGTGGAGAAGGTGTTCGCCGAGTACGGCGACCGGATCGCCTGCCTGATCACCGAGGCGGCGCCCGGCAACATGGGCGTGGTCCCGCCGGAGCCCGGCTTCAACGGGTTCCTCGCGGCGACCTGCGCCGCCCACGGCGCGCTGTTCGTCAGCGACGAGGTGATGACCGGATTCCGGGCCAGTCGCACCGGGCAGTGGGGTCTCGACGGCGCCAGTGAGGGCTGGCGGCCCGACCTGGTGACGTTCGGCAAGGTGATGGGCGGCGGGTTCCCCGCGGCCGCCTTCGGAGGGCGGGCCGACCTGATGGCGATGCTCAGCCCCGAGGGGCCCGTCTACCAGGCCGGCACCCTGTCCGGGAACCCGATCGCGACCACCGCGGGCCTGGCCACGCTCCGGCTCGCCACCGACGACGTCTACACCCACCTGAACGCTGCCGGCGACACCATCAAGGCCGCGGCCGCCGCCGCGCTCGCCGAGGCCGGGGTGCCGCACGCGATCCAGTCGGCCGGGACGATGTTCTCGGTGTTCCTCACCGACGGTACGGTGCGCGACTTCGACGACGCCTCGCGCACCGACGTCGCGGCGTACGCCGCCTTCTTCCACGCCATGCTGGAGGCGGGGGTCTACCTCGCGCCGTCGGCCTACGAGGCATGGTTCCTCTCCGCCGCCCACGACGACCGCGCGGTGCAGACCGTGCTCGATGCCCTGCCCGACGCCTCCCGCGCCGCGGCCGCAGCAAGGGAGACAGCGTGACGAGCCAGCCGCCCGGAACTCCCGACACGATCGTCCACCTGCTCCGCCACGGTGAGGTGCACAACCCCGGGGGCGTGCTCTACGGCCGCCGCGACGGTTTCCACCTCTCCGACCTCGGCCGGCAGATGGCCGAGAAGGTCGCCACGTCGATCCAGGACCGCGACATCGTGCACATGCGCTCGTCGCCGCTCGAGCGGGCCCAGGAGACGGCGGCGCCGCTCGCGTTGGCCCGTGGGCTCGAGGTGGTCACCGACGAGCGGGTGATCGAGTCGACCAACGTCTTCGAGGGCATCCCCTTCGCCGGCGGTGCCAAGGCGCTCCGCAACCCCAAGCTGTGGCGACACCTCTGGAACCCCTGGAAGCCCTCGTGGGGCGAGCCCTACAAGGAGATCGTCGGACGGATGATGGCCGCGGTGCACGACGCCCGCGAGACGGCGTCCGGCCACGAGGCCGTGGTCGTGTCCCACCAGCTGCCCATCTGGACGACGCGGCTGCACGTCGAGAAGCGCTCCTTCCTCCACGACCCGCGCAAGCGGCAGTGCACGCTGTGCTCGCTGACGTCGTTCCACTTCGTCGGCGACAGGCTGACCCAGGTCTCCTACAGCGAGCCCGCCGGTGATCTGATCCCGCGCGGCGACAAGAGCGCGCCGTTCTCGGCCGGCGGCGCGCCCGAGGAGCGTCGACCCTGACCCTGCTGCGCCGCCTCCTTCCCCCGCTGCTCGCCGTTGCCCTGCTGTCGGGCTGCTCGAGCCTGTCCGGGACCGACGACCTGGAGTTCATCCAGGGCGAGGGCACCGTGCTGCAGGTGTCGGTCGAGGACCGCGAGGGCCCGGTGGAGATCTCCGGCGACTCGCTGGAGGGCGACCCCGTCGACCTGGCCGACTGGCGCGGCGACGTGGTGGTGGTCAACGTCTGGGGCTCGTGGTGCACCCCCTGCCGCAGCGAGGCGCCGCTGCTCGTCGACGCCGACGCCGAGCTGGACGCCCATCTGGTCGGCATCGACATCCGGGACAACCAGCCCGACGCGTTGGCGTTCGAGCGCGAGTTCGGCGTCGAGTACCCCTCGATCTACGACCCGGGCAGCGAGCAGCTCCTGCGGTTCGGTGCCAAGTACGGGCCCAAGGCCACGCCCAGCACCTACGTGCTCGACCGCGAGGGCCGGGTGGCCGCGCTGATCAGCGGTGAGGTCCCGTCGCTTGGCACGCTGCGCGACCTGGTCGAGGAGGTCGCGGCCGAGGATGGGTGACTGGTTCCAGAGCCAGGCCGGCACCGGATCCCTGGCGCTCGCGATCCCGGTGGCCCTGGTGGCCGGGCTGGTGTCGTTCTTCTCCCCGTGCGTGATCCCGCTGCTGCCCGGCTACCTCTCCTACGCCACCGGCCTGTCCGGCGTCGACCTCGCGTCCGGTGAGGCCGACAACCACCGCGGCCGGATGCTGCTCGGCTCGCTGCTGTTCGTGCTCGGGTTCACCGCGGTCTTCGTGATCGTCGGCGCCACCACCGGCGGCCTCGGCTTCTGGCTGCGCACCTGGCAGGACGAGATCACCGTGGTGATGGGCGCGCTGCTCATCCTGCTCGGCCTGGTCTTCGCGGGGCTGGTGCCGCTCTTCCAGCGCGAGTGGCGGATCCACCGGATCCCGGCGGTCGGGCTCGGGGCGGCGCCGCTGATCGGCGCGATCTTCGCGCTCGGCTGGACCCCCTGCATCGGGCCGACGTACGGCGTGATCGTGACGCTGACCTACCAGGACGCGACCGCTGGCCGGGGTGCGCTGCTCTCGGTCGCCTACGCGCTCGGGCTCGGCATCCCGTTCGTGCTCGCCGGCCTCTTCTACGGGCGTACCCTCGGCGCGCTCGGGTGGGTGCGCAGGCACCAGGCGGCGGTGATGCGGATCGGCGGGTTGATGCTGGTCGCGGTCGGCGTGCTCCTGGTCACCGGCTGGTGGGACCAGATCGTCTCGTGGCTGCAGGTCCAGCTGGTCAGCGACTTCGAGGTGCCGGTATGACCACCCCACGACGTTCTTCGCCTCCCCCGCTTCGCTCCTCCGTCGAACAACGCCGCGGGGACCCCGCATGAGCATCGACACCGAGGAGCGCCGCGCCGGCGAGCTGACCGCGCGGGAGATGCTGCGCTGGACCTGGCGCCAGCTCACCTCGATGCGGACCGCCCTCGTGCTCCTGCTGCTGCTCGCGCTGGCGGCGGTGCCGGGGTCGGTGATCCCGCAGGAGAGCGTCGACTCGCTCGGCGTCACCCGGTGGAAGGAGCAGCACCCGAAGCTCACGCCGATCTACGAGCGGCTCGACCTCTTCTCGGTCTTCGACTCGGCGTGGTTCTCGGCCATCTACATCCTGCTGATGGTGTCGCTGGTCGGCTGCTTCGTGCCGCGCATCCTCGTCTACTGGCGCGGCCTGCGGGCCCAGCCGCCGGCCGCGCCGCGCCACCTCACCCGGCTGCCCGACCACGCGACGTACACGACCGACGATCAGGTGGCCGAGCACCTCGAGCACGCTCGTGCGGTGCTGCGCGGGCGCGGCTACCGCCTCCGCGACGACCCGGGCGAGGCCGTCAGCGCTGAGCGCGGCTACCTCCGCGAGGCCGGCAACCTGGTCTTCCACGTGTCGGTCCTGATCGTGCTGGTCGGCTTCGCCGTGGGCGGGCTGTTCGGCTACAAGGGCGGGGTGATCCTGGTCGAGGGGTCGACGTTCTCCAACAGCCTCACGCAGTACGACGACTTCGCCCCCGGCAGCCTGTTCCGGGCCGAGCAGATGGAGCCGTTCTCGTTCACCGTCGACGAGTTCGACGTGGACTGGCTCGAGTCCGGGCCGCGGGCCGGGATGGCGCAGTCGTTCAACGCCGGGCTGCGCTACCAGGAGTCGCCCGACAGTGCCGAGAAGAACTACGACCTGCGGGTCAACCACCCGCTCTCGATCGGCGACACCGAGATCTTCCTGATCGGTCACGGCTACGCGCCCGTGGTCACGGTGCGCGACGGCAACGGGGACATCGCCTACAGCGGGCCCACGGTGTTCCTGCCGCAGGACGCGAGCTTCCTGTCCTTCGGGGTGATCAAGGCCTCCAGCGCGCAGCCCGAGAAGATCGGCCTGGAGGGGCTCTTCTATCCCACCTACCTGATGGTCGACGGCGACCCGGTCACGGTGATGGGCGACGACAAGAACCCCACCCTCTCGATGCTCGTCTACACCGGCGACCTGGGGGTCGACTCCGGTACGCCGCAGTCGGTCTACATCCTCGACAAGTCCAACGCCGAGCAGGTCGAGGGACCCGACGGCAAGCCCTTCCGGGTCGACATCCAGCCCGGCCAGACCGTGAAGCTGCCCGACGGGCTGGGCTCGATCGAGTTCGAGGGCGTGAAGCCGTGGACCCGGATCCAGGTCAGCCAGACCCCCGGCAAGGAGGTCGCGCTGGCCGGCGTGGTGCTGGCCCTGATCGGGCTGCTCGGGTCGCTGTTCATCCGGCCCCGTCGGGTCTGGGTCAAGGCCCGCCGCGAGGGTGAGGGCACAATGGTCGAGGTCGCCGCGCTGGACCGGTCCGGCAACGGCGAGATGATGGAGATCCTCGAGGAGATCGTCGCCGAGCTGCGACGGACGGAGCGGGCCTGAGCAACGACACGTGGCAGACCCTCAGCGACCAGGCGATCGCGGCCGCCGGGCTGGTCTACTTCCTGGCCCTGCTCGTCCACCTCGTCGAGTGGGCGTCGCTGCGCGAGCGGGCACCGGCCGAGTCCGAGGCCGTGGGTGCCGAGGAGGGCGGCGGCGTCGCCGTCGCCACCGGCGGCCCCGAGCCGGAGTCCACGCACCGGGTGGAGTTCCTCGGCCGGCTCGGCTTCCTGCTCACCGTGGTCGCGGTCGCGATCCACCTGGTGGCCCTGGTCGCCCGCGGCATGGCCGCGGACCCCAACCGGGTGCCCTGGGGCAACATGTACGAGTTCACGATCTCGGGCAGCTTCTTCGTCGCCCTGCTGTACGTCGCGCTCTACCGGAAGTTCCGGCTCGGCTGGATGGCGCCGATCGTCCTGGCGTTCGTGGTGGCCTCGCTCATGGTCGCGGTGATCTGGCTGCACGAGGAGGTCGCCCCGCTCACCGAGGCGCTGAACTCCTACTGGCTGGTGATCCACGTCGTCTCCGCGATCATCGCGACCGGCGCGTTCACGCTCGGCGGGATCGTCTCCGCGATGTACCTCGTCAAGATGCGCAAGGGTGACACCACCACCGGCCCGCTCGCCCGGGTGCCCTCACTGGCCTCGCTGGACCGCCTGTCCTACCGGATCCACGCCTTCGGCTTCCCGGTGTGGACCTTCGCGGTGCTGATCACCGGTCCGATCTGGGCGCACGAGGCGTGGTCGTCGTACTGGAACTGGGACCCGAAGGAGGTGTGGGCGTTCATCACCTGGGTGGTCTACGCCGGCTACCTGCACGCCCGGGCGACCGCCGGCTGGCGGGGCCGCAACGCCGCACTGCTCGCGCTGCTCGGCCTGGCGACGCTGTGGTTCAACTTCATCGGGATCAACTACTTCAGCTCGAGCAGCCAGCACTCCTACGCGGCGCCGGCCGTCGTCGAGCGGATCCCGGGCTGATCGTCAGGTCTCCGGATCCTCTGGATTCAGCCGCTTGCGGTCGAGGTCGCGGAGGAACTCCTCGTCGTCGTCCGGGGCGACGATCTTCTTCGGCGGCTGGCGCTTCGGGAGGACCGGCTTGTCGGGCATCAACCCGCGCTGCTGGATGACTCGGATGGCGAGATAGGTCGCCGCCGCGAAGACGATCACCACCAGCAGGAACTTCAGCACCCCTCCAATGTAGAACGCTCCTGGTCAGCCCGTACCCTCAACCCCGTGAAGGAGTTCTGGATCTACACCGGTCTGCGGGTCCTGCTGTTCCTCGGATCGCTCGCGATCGTCTCCGGAATCTGGGCCGTGGCGGCCGGCGAGGTCCCGATTCTGTGGGCCGTCGTGATCGCGTTCCTGCTCAGTGGGATCGGCTCCTACTTCCTGCTCGCCAGGCAGCGGGAGGCGTTCGCGCAGCGGGTGGAGACCCGTGCCCAGCGGGCCACCGCGAAGATCGAGGAGATGCGCAGCAAGGAAGACGCGGACTAGCGCTTCTTGCGGTTGAGCTGCCGGTCGACCCGGCTCTCGGACTGACCGAGGATCCGGGCCAGCAGCGGCACGCGCATCTTCCAGGCCACCACTCCGACGGCGATCACGGCCAGGATGATCAGGAAGGTCATGCCGTCGAGCGTACGCCGGGCGCGGTGGGGCGGGTGAGCGGTGAGCTGGGACCGGTTTCGGTGTGGGAAATCGGTCCTGGGTCACCGCCCGGGGCGGTGGGCCGGGGGA
>DASTDJ010000296.1:0-7527 GCA_035710425.1 Nocardioides sp. | reverse complement strand
GGTCACCAAGGGCGCGCTCTACCACCACTTCTCGGGCAAGCAGGCGCTGTTCGAGGCGGTCTTCGAGCGGATCGAGGCCGACGCCGCGCAGACCATCCAGAAGGCGATCAAGGGCACCCGCGACCCGTGGAAGAAGGCGCTCGCCGGCGTCGAGGCGTTCATGGCGATCGTGCAGCAGCCGCGCTACCGCCGGATCGTGATCCAGGAAGGCCCCTCGGTCCTCGGCTACGAGCGGTTCCGCGAGCAGGAGGAGCGCACCACATACGCCAACGTCGTCGAGATCGTGCGTGCCGTCCTCACCGCCGGCACCTGGGAGCTCGACGAGGAGATGCTGCAGACGTTCGCGCGGATCTTTTTCGGCACCATGTCGGCGGCCGGCGAGGTCGTGGCGACCGCCACCGACACCGAGCTCGCCGCGCAGCGAGTGGAGACTGCCGTGGGCTTCCTGCTCTCCGGCGTCCAGGCGCTGGTGGAGAACGGCGGTGAGCTGCCGTCCGTGCCGGGCCGCGAGCCCGACGAGGACGAGTAGCCGCTACTTCCCGAAGGTGACGTTGCCGCCGTCCTGCGGCACCAGCTCGATCCACACCCGTCCGGCCGGGACCTTGAGGTCGCCCGCCTTCGTCGACAGCGTGACCGCCTTGTCGAGGCCCTTCTTCGACCAGGAGCCGCGGACCAGCCGACCGTCGTGGAAGATCATCGCGTCGCCGCTGCCCTCGAACTTCGTCTCGGGGACGGGGTTGCCGGCGGGGTCGGTGTAGCCGGCGTCGCCGACCGGCACCCGCAGCACGAGCACGGTGTCGGCGGGGAACTCGTCACCGTCGGCGGCGTAGCTGTTCTCGTTGACGTAGCCGCCGTTGCGGAAGACCCAGCTGGTCGTGTGCCCCCCGGAGAACGACGCCGAGAGGCGGCTCGCCGGCTGACCCTTCGGCAGGTCGTCCTCAATGCCCCACGGCAGGTAGTCGTCGGGCCGGGTCTTCGTGTGCGTGGCGTTCTTGGCGACCGCGCCCATGTCCGTGAACAGGTTGTACGGCGCGCTGCGGTCGCTCTTGCGGAAGAACCCGGCCGAGCCCTCGGTGTAGAAGTCGATGCCGGCGTCCTTCACCCTCTGCAAGGTCACGTTGGCGGCGCCGCTGGTCACCATCGAGCCGCCGACCGGGGACACGATGCCGATGTCGCTGGCGCGCATCGACCGCACCGGGCCGACCTCGCCGGGGATGTCGGAGTAGTAGAACGCCGCGAGCCGGGTCATCCCGCCCTCCACGAGCTCCTCGACCACCAGGTCGGCGCTGCCGAGCCCCTCCTGCGGGGCGCTGGACGAGGTGTTGTCCATCTTCAGCACCAGCACCGGGTGCTTCTGCTCCGACGAGTCGCCGCTGTCGACGGTCTCACCGGTGAGCGGCCAGGTGTCGGGGTCGCCCACGGTCTGCGAGTTCGACGCGCCCGGCTCTGCGGCCGGCGCGTCGGTGCCCTCGCCGTCGTCACCGCCCCCACAGCCGGCGAGCACGAGGCTGCCGGCGGCCAGGGCCACGGTGAGGAGGCGGAAGGAACGGGTGCGAACAGAACGCATGGTGGGGGAAAGCTCCAAACGTATAGTGAGTTAGTCGACTTTAGACTGTTCAATCTCAGTCTGGACCCGAGGGGGTCGAAAATCGGGATTGCCGGTCCCGGAGTGTCGCGGCGGGCTAGCCCAGCTTGGCGCCACCGTCGACGTACAGCGTCTGGCCGGTGATGTACGACGCCTCGTCGCTGCACAGGAACGCCGCGGCCGCCGCGATGTCCTCCGGGAAGCCCACCCGGCGCACCGGGTTGGCCTCGGCGTTCATCTTGCGGAAGTCCTCGACGTCGATCTTCAGCCGGGCCGCCGTGGCATCGGTCATCTCGGTGGCGATGAAGCCCGGCGCGATGGCGTTGGCGTTGATGCCGAACGGGCCGAGCTCGATGCCGAGCGTGCGGGTGAACCCCTGGACGCCCATCTTCGCCGCGGAGTAGTTGGCCTGGCCGCGGTTGCCGAGCGCGGAGACGCTCGAGAGGTTGAGGATCTTGCCGTACTTCTGCTCGACGAAGTGCTTCTGCGCCGCGCGGGTCATCAGGAAGGCGCCCTTGAGGTGCACGCCCATCACCAGGTCCCAGTCGTCCTCCGTCATCTTGAACAGGAGGTTGTCGCGGGTGATGCCTGCGTTGTTGACGAGGATGTGGATGCCGCCGAGCTCCTCGACCACGCGCGCCACAGCGGCGTCGACCGACGCGGCATCGCTGACGTCGCAGCCGATCCCGATCGCCTTGGCGTCGTCGCCGACCGGCAGCTTGCCGGCAGCCTCGGTGGCCGCGGACTCGTCGAGGTCGATGACCGCGACGGAGGCGCCCTCCTCGGCGAACCGGGTCGCAGTGCCGAACCCGATGCCGCGAGCGGCTCCGGTGACCACCGCTACGCGTCCGTCGAATCGACCCATCTGCTCGTACTCCTCATTCTCAGCGGGCAATCCGGGTCACTCTAGACATGACCTCAAGCGCTCGGCGAACTGGGAGGCCTCCCCGTCGGCGTACTTGGTGCGGGGCCAGAAGAACCCGCGGAGGCCGTCGCCTTTCGTGCGCGGCACCACGTGGCAGTGCAGATGGGCCACCGACTGGCTGACCACGTTGTTCATGGCGACGAAGCTGCCCTGGGCGCCCAGACCGTCGACGACAGCGGTCGCCAGGCGCTGGGCGGCGCCGAGGAAGCCGTCTCTGAGACCCGCCGGCAGGTCGGGCAGGGTCACGACGTGCTGGCGCGGAACCAGCAGCGTGTGGCCCTTGAACACCGGTCGCCGGTCGAGGAAGGCCACGAAGTCGGACTCGTCGAGCACGACGTCGGCCTCGACCTCGCCGGCGACGATCTGGCAGAAGACGCAGTCGGCCACGTCCGCAGGCTAGCCCGGGGGCGTCACTGCCAGAGCTGGGCCCGGTCGACGTCCGGGTGCTCGCTGACGCGGTCCAGGAGCTCACCCGCCGGGTGGGTGTTGCCGGGCGACGCAGCGGCGAGCATGGCCTCGTCGCCCTGGTCGGCGGTGAACTCCGGCGGGACGACCAGGACACGCAGCACCTGGTGGTCGTAGGTCTTGAGCTGGATCACATGTGTGTCGTCGCGCGGGAACGAGCCCACCTTCACGTAGCCACGGGGCACCGGGACCCGGCGAGGAGAGTCGTCCCAGTCGGGCGGCGAGTAGACGGCGCGGACGACCCGGCCGTACTGCGGCGGCAGGTGCTCGACCAGGTCGGCCAGCTCCACCGCCAGATCACGGCTCTGCGGCCACCAGCCTCCGTCGAGCCGGTCGCGACCGGTGTGCTCGACCATGCGGAGGCGCAACGGCACACGCGCTGATCGATCGTCCGCAGGGATGGGAACTGTCGACGTCGACATGACGTCCGCCTCTCGACCGGCCCAGGTCTCCGAATGGAGGATTGTCGGCGCCGGCGTTCACCCCCAGCCTACGTCGCTGGGCCTGAGCCCGTGGCCTAGTCGCAGACGACGTCCTCGCAGCCCGGGTAGACCATCACCCGGCCGTGCGCACCGGTCGCGTCGAAGTGCTGGGTGTCGCCCATGCCGTAGGTCCAGCGCAACCCGTGCCGGGCCATGATCCGTACGACGGGGTGTGCTCGCGAGCGCCAGGCCACCAACGGGTGGGAGTGGCGCTGCCACCACGAGTTCGGCACCAGGCCGGTGGGCGAGCGGTAGGGGTTCTCCCACGTGTTGATGTCGAGCGACCGGCCGTAGGAGTGCGGGGAGCGGACGCCCGGCCGGTTGACGACCTCGCGGCAGTTGAACGCCGAGGTGTTGCCTGCCGCCATCGACTTGTAGTCGTTGGCGCCGTGCAGCCGCCGCGACCAGCCGAAGCGGTCGACCCGGTACATCGACCGGATCGGGAACCGCTTCACGTACATCTCCGCCAGGGCACCCGCCATCCTCGGTGCGGCGCTCGCGGCGGCGACCACCTCGCCGCGGTAGCGGTAGCCGTCGTAGCCCCAGTAGTTGACGCGCACCAGCCGTAGCCCGGCGCGGCCCACCGGGCAGCCGCCGTGCCAGGAACGGCCGGTCATCTGGCGCCAGACGCCGTCCGGGACCCGGGTGACGACCGCGTGGGCGCCGTCGCCCACGGCCCGGCGCTGCGGCGGGACGCTGACCCGCGGCGATGGCGCCGCCCGGGGCAGCCGGACCGGCTCGCCGGGCGGCAGGTTGTCGATGCGGTGCACCCGGCTGCGGTCGCCGGTGACCCAGTCGCGCTTGCGCACCATGGCTCGCCACCGGGAGTCGACACGTGGCCGCACCCGGATGGTCGCCGTGCCCTGGGCGTCGGTGCGGAGGGTGCGGACCCGCTGCCATGGCTTGTCGCCGAGCCGCTGGAAGAGCCGCACCTTGCCGGACACCGGCTGGCCCGACTCGGTGCGCCAGCGGACCCGGACCACGGTGCGGCGCCCGTCGACCACCGACTCCGGTCCGCCGACGACCACCACGCTCTCGCGCCGGATGAGCCCCGCCTTCACCGGGCCGCTCGAGGCCGCGCCGTGCGTGCCGTCACCGGCGAACCGGGCCCGGAACACGTTGTCACTCGCCTGCTTGGCCAGGATGGCCTGCGCGGTCGCGTGGCCGTCACCGTCGGTGGTGACCGTCGCGACCGGCGACCAGGCGCCTCCGACGCGGCGCTCCAGGACCACCGTGCCGACGAACGGCGCGCCCCCGTCGCTCAGCGTGACCCGCAGCGTCGTCGGGGTGTCGGCGTGCCCTCGGCTCGCGGTCAGCGTCAGCGACGTCGCGGCCTGCGCCGTCGCCGGCGCTGTCGCGAGTCCGAGCGTCAGCAGGAGGGTGGAGACGGAAGCAACGACCAGACGCCCGAGGAGCATCGGGTCAGTGTGCCCTACCGACAAACACGTCCCGTGCATCGGCCGCCGAGTCCGGGAAGTCGGCGAAGACTCCGTCGACACCCGCCTCGAGGAAGGCGGTCACCTCCGCGAAGATGTCGCCCTTGGCGTTCGGGTTCGTGCCTCGGCGGAAGTTCGTGGCCATGAACTGGTTCTCGTCGCGCAGCGTCCACACGTGCACCACCAGCCCCGCGTCGTGCGCGTCGTCCACGACCGCGCTCGGCTCCCCCGTCGCGCCGGACGCCGGGTCGCGGGGCAGCACCAGGTCCTTATTGGCGCCCAGCCCGTCGGCGTACTCCGCTGCGTCGGCGAGCCCGTCGGGCGTGACCAGGTCGGCGTACTTGCGCGGGTCGCCCGCGGCCACCAAGTCGTACGGCGCACCCTGCGCGTCGACGAGCTGGACCAGCGGAGCCTTGGTCATCCGGTCGAGGTCCTGCAGGTTGCCGGTCTCGAAGGACTGGATGAAGACCCGTGCCCTCTTCCCGTCAAGGCCGTTGCGGCGCAGGGTGCGCACCAGTGGCTCCTCCAGCGACAGTCCGATCGAGTCGAAGTACGTCGGGTGCTTGGTCTCGGGGTAGACACCGATCTTCCGGCCGCTGCGCCGAGACTCCTCCTTCACCAGGTCGAGGACCTCCTGGAAGGTGGGCACCTCGAACCGGCCGTCGTACCGCGTGTTGTCCGGGCGCACCTGCGGGAGCCGCTCCTTCGCGCGCAGCGACTTGAGCTCCGCGAGCGTGAAGTCCTCGGTGAACCAGCCAGTCATGGGGCGGCCGTCGATGGTCTTGGTGGTGCGTCGGTCCTCGAACTCGGGATGGTCGGCGACGTCGGTGGTGCCGCTGATCTCGTTCTCGTGCCGGGCGACGAGCACGCCGTCCTTGGTCGACACCAGGTCGGGCTCGACGTAGTCGGCTCCGAGCCTGATCGCGAGGCGGTATGCCGCGAGGGTGTGCTCGGGGCGGTAGCCCGACGCACCGCGGTGGGCGATCACGATCGGGTCCGCGTGCTTCGCGTGGCCCTTCGGCTCTGCGGCGTCGGCGGGGGTGGGTGGGGTGACGAGGACCGGGGCGATGAGAGCGGCGGTCAGGGCAAGGGGTGCGAGACGGGTCATCCGAGAGGTCATGGCGCGACCCAACCGGCCGCGGGTGAACCGTGGCCGAACGGAACAGGTTCAGCCGATGACCGGGAACCTTCGCTGCTCCGCGAGCTCGTCCATCGCGGCCTGCATCCGCCGGCGTACCTCCACGTCGACGGCCGCGATGTCGGGGTCGTCGCCGAACTGGGCGCGGACGTCGATCGGCTCTAGCACCTGGGTCACCAGCTTGCTCGGCATCGGCAGGTTGGGTGGAAAGGCGAACGTCAGCCCGAACGGGAAGCCGAAGGCGACCGGCATGTACTTGGTGCGGAGCAGCTTCTCGAGCCGCAGCAGCCGAGCCAGGAGCTCGCCGCGCCAGAGCACGTACATCTGCTCCTGGCCGCCGATGGTCACCACCGGCACCAGGGGTACACCAGCCTCGAGCGCCGTACGGACGTAGCCGGTGCGGCCGTTGAAGTCGATCGTCGTAGAGAGCTTGGTGGGCCGGAACACGTCGTAGTCGCCGCCCGGGAAGACGATGGTGGTGCCGCCGTTCTCCAGCACTGCGTGCGCGTTCTTCCGCGTGGCCTTGAGGAAGCCGGCCTTGTCGAAGACCTCACCGGTCCTCCGGTCCAGCCAGAGCATGTCGTGGGCGAGCACGTAGAGCGGCGCGTCCATGCCGTAGTGGTCGAAGTAGGCGACCGCGATCACCGGCACGTCCATGGCGATCAGGCCGCCGGAGTGGTTGGAGACAACGAGCGCGCCGCCCTCCGCCGGGATCCGCTCGACGTCGCGGACCTCGGAGCGGAAGTAGAAGCGGGTGGCGAACCGCAGCAGCGGCATGAACCTGCCGACGTACTCCGCGTCCCGGCGGGAGAGGTCGGGCTCCTCGTCACTCATGCGCGCGAGTATCGCCGACACCGGGGTGCCTCCGGCGCCGGCGACTACCCGACGGACACGGGGTGCGCGACCACGGCTCCGAAGAGGTAGCCCTGCTCGTTGAACGGGACCGACGTGGGTTGCACGTTGCCGCGGTCGTCGCGGGCACGGACCCGGATGGTGTGCTCGCCGGGGTGCGCGTTCCACGGGATCGACCACTGGCGCCAGGCCTGCGTCGCGTTGTCGCGGCCGAGCTGCGCGTGGTGCCACCGCCGGGAGTCGTCGAACGACACCTCGACCTTGGTGATCCGCCCCTCGCCCGACCACGAGCGGCCGGTCAGCCACCGTCGTCCAGGGCGGAGGGTGGCCGGGAACGGGAGCTCGAGGGCGCTCTTCACGACCTGGGTGGTGAGCAGGGGCGCGTCCGGGTAGTCGGGGCCGAACATCCGGTAGCTCGTGGTGTTCCACTGCGACTCGAGCGGCGTCTCGGACACCTCGATCGAGCCGACCCACTTCACGTTGGCGACACCGATCCAACCGGGGACGAGCAGGCGGACGGGAAAGCCGTGGTCGGGCGGCAGCACGTCGCCGTTCATGCCGTAGACGAGCAGCGTGTCCCGGGCGAGCGCCTTCTCCACGGGGATCGGACGGCGCACGGCCATGGAGTCCAGCCCGACCGGCAT
>DASTDJ010000295.1:0-5254 GCA_035710425.1 Nocardioides sp. | reverse complement strand
CCCCTCGCCCGTCGCCGGCACCCTGCTGGAGATCAAGGCGCAGGAGGACGACACGGTCGAGGTGGGCGCGATCCTCGCGCTGATCGGCGAGGAGGGTGAGTCGTCCGGTGACTCCGGTGGCGACGAGGACAAGTCGGAGCCGGAGCCGGAAGCGGAGAAGGAGTCCGAGCCCGAGCCCGAGGCGGAGCCTCAGGCCGAGCAGGAGCCCGAGCCGGAGAAGCAGGAGGAGCCCGCCGAGGAGGAGAAGCCGGCCGCGTCCGGTGGTGGTGGCGGTGGCGAAGGTACGCCGATCACCCTGCCCGCCCTCGGCGAGTCCGTCACCGAGGGCACGGTCACCCGCTGGCTCAAGGCCGTGGGCGACGAGGTCGCGGTCGACGAGCCGCTGCTCGAGGTGTCGACCGACAAGGTCGACACCGAGATCCCCTCCCCGGTCGCCGGCACCCTCCTGGAGATCAAGGTCGAGGAGGACGAGACCGTCGAGGTCGGCGCCGAGCTCGCCGTGATCGGGTCGGGCGACGCCGCCCCCGCCGCGAAGGAGGAGCCGGCCGAGGAGAAGCAGGAAGCGCCCGAGCCGGAGCCCGAGCCCGAGGCGAAGCAGGAAGAGCCCGAGCCCGAGCCCGAGCCGGAGCCCGAGCAGAAGCAGGAAGAGCCCGAGCCCGAGCCGGAGCCCGAGAAGGAGCCCGAGCCGGCCCCGCAGGCCAAGGAGGAGGCCCCGAGCAAGCCCGACTCCACCGCCGGTGCCGGGAGCGCCGGTTACGTCACGCCGCTGGTCCGCAAGCTCGCCGACCAGCACGGCGTCGACCTGTCCGCGGTCAGCGGCAGCGGCGTCGGCGGGCGGATCCGCAAGCAGGACGTCCTCGAGGCGGCGAAGGCCCAGGAGACCCCGGCGGCGGCCGAGTCCGCCCCGGCCGCGTCGTCCGCGCCGGCGGCTGCTGCTGCCCCGAGCGTCACGCCGTCCCCGCTGCGGGGCACCACCGAGAAGATCTCGCGGCTGCGCAAGATCATCGCCGAGCGGATGGTCGACTCGCTGCAGACGGGCGCCCAGCTCACCCAGGTCGTCGAGGTCGACGTCACCCGCGTAGCCCGCCTGCGCGACGCGCAGAAGGCGGACTTCCTGGCCCGCGAGGGCGTGAAGCTGTCGTACCTGCCGTTCTTCGCGAAGGCCGCGGTCGACGCCCTCAAGCAGCACCCCAAGCTGAACGCCACGATCGACACCGACGCCGGCGAGATCACCTACTACGACGTCGAGCACGTCGCGTTCGCCGTCGACACCGAGAAAGGCCTGATCACCCCGGTGGTCAAGGACGCCGGTGACCTCTCGATCGCCGGGCTGGCCAAGAAGATCGCCGACGTCGCCGAGCGGACCCGCACCAACAAGATCGGGCCCGACGAGCTCAGCGGCGGCACCTTCACGATCACCAACCTGGGCAGCGTCGGGGCCTTGTTCGACACCCCGATCATCAACAAGCCGCAAGTGGCGATCATGGGACCGGGCGCCGTGGTCAAGCGGGCCGTCGTCGTCGACGACCCCGACCTGGGCGAGACGATCGCGGTCCGTCACATGGTCTACATCGCGCTGACCTACGACCACCGCCTGGTCGACGGCGCCGACGCCGGCCGTTTCCTCCAGGACGTCAAGAAGCGCCTCGAGGCCGGCCAGTTCGAGGTCTGAGCCGGCCAGCGGGGTTCGACGCTCGTCGCCAGCGCTCCTCGCACCTCGACCACCGCGCGGTGGTCGGGGTGCGAGCGCGGCGAGCCTCGAACTCAGCCAGCGTGTCGCTTGCCCGCACTGGCAGGGTGGACGCATGCGGATCGTCATGGCAGGAGCCTCGGGTCTGCTCGGCACGGCCCTCGCCGACCGGTTCCGCTCCGACGGCCACGACGTCGTCCGGCTCGTACGCCGTTCGCCACAGTCCCCCGACGAGTCGACCTGGGATCCCCACAGCGGGGAGATCGACCACGAGGTGATCGAGGGCGCCGACGTGGTGGTCAACACCGCCGGGGCATCCCTGCTGGCCAACCCGCACTCGAAGAAGTGGGCGCGCACGATGCGCGACAGCCGGGTGAACACGACCGCGACGCTCGCCGGGGCGATCTCGAAGGTGGGCGGGGGGCCGGCGTTCCTGGCCGGCAACGGGTCGTCGATCTACGGCGACCACGGCAGCGAGCCGGTGACCGAGGACTCCGACAGCCGCGGCGACGCCCTGCTCACCCGCATCACCCGCGAGTGGCAGGCGGCGACCGAGCCGGCCGCGCAGGCCGGAGCGCGCGTGTGCGTCCTGCGCACCGCTCCGGTAGCCGCTCGCAGCAACCCGCTCTACCGGTTGCAGGTGCCGCTGTTCCGCCTCTACCTCGGCACTCGGCTCTCGTCAGGACGGCAGTACTTCCCGCTCATCTCGCTGCGCGACTGGATCGGTGCCGTCGCCTACCTCACCGACCACCCGACAGCATCCGGACCGTTCAACCTCTGCTGTCCTCGCACGCCGACGAACGCGGAGTACACCGACGCGCTCGCCGCTGCCCTGGGCCGCAAGGCGTTCCTCGCTGTCCCCGCGCCGGTTCTGCGCCTCGCGGCCGGACCGATGGCCCCGGAGACCCTGAACTCGATCAACCTCCGCCCCGCCGCGCTCGAAGCCGTCGGCTACCAGTTCCACGACCACGACGTGCGCGACGTGCTCGCGGCGATGCTCAAGACCTGACCGACGCAACCCGCCACTCCCCCTCCACCCGACGCATCGTGATCCGCCAGGTGCTCGGCGAGTCATCGGGCAGAGCCACCCCGCCCGTCGCCACGGCACGCGCGACCCGGTCGGTCACCGACAGCACCACCCGGTCGCGGTGCCACGCGGTGACCTCCGCGTCGAGCACCTGGGTCTCCAGGCGGCGTACTCGGACCCCGCGGTCGAGCCAGCGCGACAGCCGCGCCGCATCGCGGTCTCCCGCCCTCGACCGCCGGGTGTAGAGCGACAGGAGGGCGCGGACATCGCCCGCGGCCCACGCGTGGGCCCGCCGGCGGTCCCACTCGTGCAGCACGGCAACAGGACCGCCGGTGACCGGCCCGGAGGCGGGCACCGGGTCGCGCGGCGGCGCCTCCTCCCGCTCCGAGACCGCGACCACCCCGACGCCGAGCACGCTGCACGCGAAGAGCAGGAGCACCAGGAGCAGCAGCCGAGGCAGGGTCACCCTCGATTCCTACCCACCCCACCGTGCCGCTGCCGAGGTTCTCCACAGGCCCCTGGCACCCTTGGCCGGGTGCTCAGTCGACGTGCCCTCCTCGTGGGCGGCGGAGTGGCTGCCGGCGTAGGCGCAGCGAGTGGCATCGGCATCTACGAGGGCACGCTGCCCGGCCGGCCCCAGCTGCAGGCGCTGTTCGGGCTCAACGGCGAGGCCGGCGTCGTACCCGACGTCGCACCGGGTCCGGTGCTGACCGGCTCGTTCGTGTCCGAGCACCGGCTCGGCGAGGAGACCGGCTGGTCGCTGATGCGTCCGCCGGGCACCCGCGGACGAGCGCTGCCACTGGTCGTGAGCCTGCACGCCCTGGGCTGGGACCACGCGGACGCACTCGGCCCGTACATCGGGTTGCCGCAGTTCCTGGCCCAGGCGGTCGACCGCGGCGTACCACCGTTCGCGATCGCGTCCGTCGACGGCGGACGCAGCTACTGGCACCGGCGCCCCAGCGGCGAGGACGCGCAGGCGATGGTGGTCGACGAGCTGCTGCCCCGCCTGCGCCGGCACGGTGTGACCACCGAACGGATCGGGCTGCTGGGCTGGTCGATGGGTGGGTTCGGAGCCCTCCGCCTCGCCATCGACCTCGGCCCGGACCGGGTCGCCGCCGTGGCCGCCGCCAGCCCTGCCGTGTGGCGCGACCCGGCCGACGCACGACCGGACGGCTTCGAGGACGAGGAGGAGTACGAGCGGTACTCCGTCATGGACGAGCAGGACCGACTCGCCGGGATCCCGGTCCGCGTCGACATCGGCACCGGCGACCCGCTCTACCGCGAGGTCGAGGCGTACGTCGACGGGTTCCCCGACGGCGCGGACCTCACGAGCACCTTCGAGCCGGGCGGGCACACCTCGGCGTACTGGCGCCGGATGCTGCCCGCGGAGCTCGAGTTCCTGGGCGCGCGGGTAGCGTAGGGAGGCGTGAGCGACCTGGAGTTCCGCACCGTCGGTCTCGGCGCCGACGCCGTCGACTACCTCGCTGCGTGGGACCTGCAGCGCGAGGTGCACGCCCACGTCGCCGACGGTGACGCGACGCCCGTCGTCCTCCTGCTCGAGCACCCGCCCGTCTACACCGCCGGCAAGCGCACCCTGCCGCACGAGCGGCCCGTCGACTCCGGCGGAGCGCCGGTCATCGAGGTCGACCGCGGCGGCAAGATCACGTTCCACGGCCCCGGCCAGCTGGTCGGGTACCCGATCGTCCCGCTGCCCGACCACGTGAAGGTCGTCGACTACGTACGCCGGGTCGAGGAGGCCCTGATCCAGGTGTGCGCCGACCTCGGCGTCACCACCGCCCGGGTCCCCGGCCGAAGCGGCGTGTGGTTGCGCGCCGACTCTCGAGGCCCCGAGCGCAAGGTCGCCGCGCTCGGCATCCGGGTCAGCCGCGGGGTCACCATGCACGGCTTCGCGCTCAACTGCGACGTCGACCTCGCGTGGTACGACCGCTTCGTCCCGTGCGGCATCGCCGACGCCGGGGTCACCACGCTCAGCGAGGAGCTCGGCCGACGGGTCACCGTCGAGGAGGTGCTGCCCTCGGTGGAGCAGCACCTCGCGCACTACCTCGCGTGGACGCCGTACACCCCGACGCCGGACTACGACGCGCGGCCCGACCCGGCGACGCAGCCACGGATCGAGCTGGTCACGCCGAGTCGCTAGCCGCGACGCAGCTGGCCTCGGATCTCGCCGGGCTGGTAGAGCGAGCTGTGCACGTTGGCGTACGCCTTGCCGGCCTCGATCGCATCGATCAGCTCGCCGAACGCCCCGGCCTCGATGCCCGCGGCTGCCGGTCCGACGACGTCCGCGGCGTCGAGCGTGCCGCTGACCGTCCCCGACTCCGGGCAGGTGGGAGTGCCGGTCGGCGCAACGATGGGCGGGTTGGCGCACAGCCACACGCTGATGCCGCCGGTCAGGGCGACCGCACCGAAGTGGATGTGGGCCTGGGAGACGACTCCCTCGAGGTCGTCGTAGCGCAGGGTGTAGCGAAGGGTCTCGGCGCGCTCGTCGACCTTGACGCGGATGAACCCGGAGCCCTCGG
>DASTDJ010000294.1:0-6715 GCA_035710425.1 Nocardioides sp. | reverse complement strand
GCGCCTCTCGACCATCAGGAAGCCGACGGCGGCCAGCACGGCCACCACTGCGGCGTACGGCGCGAGCGTGTCGCCCCACTGGATCAGCGCGTACGTCAAGGCGCCCAGCGAAAGGGTGGCGAGGATGCCGCCGGCGACGTCGAAGTGCTTCGACGCGTTGGGGTCGCGGGTCTCGGGGACGTGGCGTACGGCGAACCAGATCGTGGCCGTGGCCAGCGGCAGGTTGATCAGGAAGATCCAGCGCCAGCTCGTGTAGTCGACGAGCCCGCCCCCCACGAAGGGGCCGATGGCCGCGGCGATGCTGCCGATCCCGGTCCAGGCACCGATCGCCTTCGGCCGGTCGGACGCGACGAACGCGCCCTGGATCATCGCCAGGCTGCCCGGAGTCAGCAGCGCGCCGCCGATGCCCTGCAGGACTCTCGCGATGATCAACGTCTCGGGGTTGGGCGCGAGGCCGCACAGCAGGGAGGCGACCGCGAACCATGCCGTGCCGATCACGAACACCCGTCGCCTGCCGTACCGATCGCCGAGAGATCCCCCCAGCAGGATGAGGCTGGCGAGCGACAGCAGGTAGCCGTTGCTGATCCACTGCAGCTCCGCCAGCGTGGCGTCGAGGTCCTCTCCGATGCGCTTCAACGCGACGTTGACGACGGTGCCGTCGAGGAACGCCATGCCCGAGCCGAGCCCCGCCGCCAGGATCACTCCACGGCCGGTTGGCGTGCCAATCCGGATTCCCCCTGCCGCCGAATCGCTCACACCCGGCAGACTAGGCCTGACCATGAACGTCACAGAACTGCGTTTACGCGAGCACGTCGACCGCCTCGCGGACGAGCACCCGCCGATCGAGCTCGACTCGGTCGACTTCACGATGCGCGCCCCCGACCGGCTCGGCGAGCGGTTCGGGCACGTCCTGGACTACATGGCGCGGGTCGAGCTGGAGGTCGATCGCAACGTCCTCGAGCTGACCACGATGCTGCCGGACCCGCCCGAGATCGACCGCTACTTCTACGCCGACGTCTGGCAGCCGCAGGAGATCCGGCACGGGATCATCCTCGACCGGCTCCAGGTCGAGCTCGGCCGTCCCCCGGCCGACACCGACCTCGACTCGGTCGGCATCAAGCTCAAGATCCTCGGCGCCCTCGGCCGGCACCAGGGGTTCCAGGACGTCTGCCGGATGCTCTACTACCTGACCGGCATGTCCACCGAGCGGTCGGCCGTCCTGGCCTACAACCTGCTCCACTCCGGGGTCGCGGAGATGGGCGAGACCGCGGTCGCCGACACGATCATCGCGCCGATCAAGCGGCAGGAGCCCGGGCACTACGCGTTCTACCAGCTGTCCGCCCGTCTGCACTGGTCGCGGCTGGCCCGCTGGCAGCGCTGGCTCGTACGCCGGATGCGCACCATCTCCTTCGCTCCGGTCGGCGCCAACAACCCGCAACAGCTGGCCCACTTCGGCGAGCTGATGAACACCCTCCGGATCACGCCGTCGCTCGACGACTTCGCGGCGCGGGTCTCCATGGTGGAGCACGAGCTCCTCTGGGCCGGCCGCCAGGGGCTGAAGGTGCCGTCGTACGTCCGCCGGGCGTTCCAGGACGCCGTCGACCAGGCGCTCGCCGCGCGTGCCGCTTGACCGAATTCGTCAGGTGACCTTACTATCTCGGCCATGCATACGCTGGCCGAGCTCCTGGCGACCGACGACGTAGCGGGGGCACTCGAGGACCTCGGCGTCGATCCTGACGGTGCCGTGGTGGAGCCGGTCGGCTACCCGTTCGGCTCACCGGCCACGGCCGCGCTGTACCGGGTCCGGAGCAACGGCCGGTCGTTCTTCGTCAAGGCGCTCCAGCACGTGAAGCACTGGCCGGCCCTCGCCTTCATGCCGCCGCACATCGTGGACGACTTCGTCGCTCAGTTCCCCTGGCGCAGCGAGCTCGACCTGTGGGAGCCCTGGGAGGTCGCCACCATGCCCGCCGGGCTGCGCCCACCGGTGCTCCACCGGTTGGTGGAGATGCCCGACGAGCGAGCGTCGGTGTGGATGGAGGACGTCGTCGAGTGCGCGGAGGGCTGGGACCTCGACCGCTACCGGCGGGCGGCGTACCTCCTCGGCCGCTGGAACGCCCGCTCCACCGACCCCGACCTCCTCGCCCGGTGTCCTCACACCGAGCGCAACTTCGCGCTGCGGATGTACGCCACCAACGCCGTGGCGTTCCGAGGGCTGGTGCCACTCGGCAACGACGAGCTCTGGACCCACCCGTGGTTGACCGACCACGCGGAGCTTCGCGCGGACCTGCTCGCCCTGGCGCCCGACATCCCGGCGATGCTCGACCGGATGGACACCTACGTGCAGTGCGTGCCCCACGGTGACGCCAGCCCGCAGAACCTCCTGGTGCCCGCCGACGATCCCGAGACCTTCGTGGTCATCGACATCTCGTTCCGGACCCCGCACGCGCTGGGCTTCGACCTCGGCCAGCTCCTGGTGGGGCTCACCCACGCCGGCGACGTGCCGGCGGCCCGGTTGCCGGAGGTGGCGGCGACGATCGTCTCGGCGTACCTCGAGGGCCTGCACGACGAGGGCGTGGTCGATCAAGACGCGCAGGCGCGCGACGCGTTCGCGACCGGCGTGATGCTGCGCAGCGGCTTCGACGGGTTCCTCTACGAGCTGCTCGAGGAGAGCGATCCCGCGCAGCGCCACGCCTTCGACGAGCGGGTCGAGATGTCCCGGATGCTGGTCGACCTCTACCGCAGCACGCGCTGAGCGATCCAGGCGATGTCGGCGGCGGTGTCGGCGGGGGTGCCCGAGGGCTGCATCACGTGGCTGAGCACCAGCCGGACCACGGCGTCGATCGCGGCCTCCAGGTGCTTGCGGTCCAGGTTGACGTCGTAGGGCTCGATCCGGTCGGAGATCACGACCTTGGCGACGCCCAGCAGCGACTCGGCGTGGGTCGTCAGCAGCGGCAGCAGCTCGGTGTCGGCGCCGTGGGTGGCGGAGACCACGGCGTGTAGGAGCTGGTTGTCCTGCGCGTGCTCCAGCACCCGCCGCGACGCGGCCCGGATCGCCGCCACCAGGTCGGTGGGGTTGCGGTCGAAGGCCACGCTCACGATCGCCAGGAACCGGTCGAGCTCGCGCAGGATCATCGCCTCGGCGAGGTGTGGCTTGGACCCGATCTCGTTGTAGACGGTCTGCCGGCTCACCCCGACCACGTCGGCCAGCTTGGCCATCGTGACCTGCGACCAGCCGACCTCGGAGGTCAGGACCACAGCGGCCGAGACCACTCGGTCACGCATGGTCAGAGCCTCGTCCTCCACGTCCACCAGGGTAGTCACGGCGGGGACACCCGACTCATTCGACGAGGGTGAGCGCGAGCACCGGGCAGGCCTGGACGGCGGCGTGCACGTGCCCGTGGTCGGACGCGGGAGGCGTCTCCTCCAGCACGTGCATCACGTCGTCGTCGTCGAGCTCGAAGTAGTCGCTGGCCATCGCCTCGCACATGCCCAGTCCCTCGCACTTGCCGCGGTCGACGTCGATCCTCATGCTCAGGCCTCGACCTTCTCGACCGGGACGAAGTCCGCGGCCTCACGGACCCCGCAGTCGGGGCAGCACCAGTCGCGCGGGACGTCCTTCCACGCGGTCCCGGCGGCGAACCCCTCGAGCTCGTTGCCGGCCTCGACCTCGTAGGTGTAGCCGCAGCCGGGACAGCGAGCCGCCATGATCTCGTCCTCTTCGGTGGTTGAGGTGCGAGCGGAGCGAGCCTCCACACCACCGTCTGCTGCGTCGGCTGCCTCGACCACCGTCGGGAGCGGGTACTTGGCGAGGTACTTCTCCCGCTTGCGCGGGCTGATGTTGGCCCGGCTGATGTCGCCGTCGAAGTGGGCGAGCACGCGGTGGTCCATGATCCGCCGGTAGACCGGCGGGACCAGCGACAGGACGATCATCCCGGCGTACCCCGTCGGCAGCACCGGCGACTCCTCGAAGTCGCGCAGCGTCTGGTAGCGCCTTGTCGGGTTGGCGTGGTGGTCGCTGTGCCGCTGCAGGTGGTAGAGCAGCACGTTGGTCGCGATGTTGTTGGAGTTCCAGGAGTGCGAGGGGTCGACCCGCTCGTAGCGCTCCTTGCCGGGCTTGCCGACCTTCTGCCTCAACATGCCGTAGTGCTCCATGAAGTTGACGACCTCGAGCAGCGAGAAGCCGACGACCGCCTGGATCACGAGGTACGGCACGATGCCGACGCCCAGCCAGGCGATCAGCGCGCCGAACAGCACCGCCGACATCAGCCAGGCGTTCAGCACGTCGTTGCCGATCCGGAACGGGTGCTGCCGGCGGCGGGCGTACCGCTTCTTCTCCAGTCGCCAGGCGCTCTTCAGGGAGCCCGCGACCGTGCGCGGCCAGAACTGGTAGAAGTTCTCGCCCAGCCGCGAGGACGCGGGGTCCTCGGGGGTCGCCACCCGGACGTGGTGGCCGCGGTTGTGCTCGATGTAGAAGTGGCCGTAGAAGCTCTGCGCCAGCGCGATCTTGGACAGCCAGCGCTCGTTCTCCTCGCGCTTGTGGCCGAGCTCATGGGCGGTGTTGATGCCGATGCCGCCGATGCAGCCGATCGAGATCGCCAGCCCGATCTTGTCGACGGTCGTCAGGTCACCGCCGATGCCGAGCGGGTCGCCACGGGCGATGAGGTACATCGCACCCACGAACCCGGCGTACTGGATCGGCAGGAAGAGGTAGGTGATCCAGCGGTAGTACTTGTCCTTCTCCAGGGCCTCGATCGCGTCGTCGGGCGGGTTGGAGCGGTCGAGGCCGGCGAGCAGGTCGATCGCGGGCACGATCACCAGGATCACGACGGGGCCGATCCAGAACCACGCGCCGAGTCCGGTCCACAGCCACAGCCCGTAGCCGGCGAAGGCCAGGGACGGCACCACGAGCCCGATCAGCCAGAGGTAGCGCTTCTTGTCGCGCCACTTCTCGGTCGATCCCTCGGGAACGGTGCTGTTGGCGATGGTGTCCATCTCGACCCCTTCGGTTGGTTTACAGAACCGTATCGTTTGTAAACCACCTTGACAAGGGGTCAGTTTTTGTAAAGCCGACCCTCCTCGGCCCGGCGCACCAGGTCGACGATCTCGTCGGCGCCGAGCGCCTCGGCACGCTGCCCGATGTCGGCCAGGTCGACGCCGCGGTCGCGGTACGGCGCCGCGTCCTTCAGCACCTGGGCCAGGTCGGCCACGGTCGACGCCAGGGCGAGCGAGTGGGTGGGCTCCGCCTCGGGGTCGGCCGCGACCAGCTCGGTGCTTGCCAGGTGGCCCCGCCCGTCGCTCACCCCTTCCCACTTCACCGTGGCCTGCCCGATCGGCGTGCCGGGCGCGACCCCGTCCGCGAGCCGCACCTCGTACAACGCGGTCGCGTGGTGCCCGGCGCCGAGCTCGCCCGCGTCGACCGAGAGGTCCTCGAAGTCGTCGTCGGCGATCTCGCGGTTGTCGTAGCCGACCAGGCGGTACGACGTCACCAGCTCCGGGTCGAACGCCACCTGGGTCCGGGCCTCGGCGGCGACCGGGGTGAGCGTGGTGGTCAGCTCGGTGCCGAAGAGCTGCTCGGCCTCGCGGTAGGTGTCGACGTAGGAGTAGAACCCGTCGCCGAGGTCGGCGAGCTGCTCCATCAGGTGGTCGTTGTAGTTGCCCATGCCGTAGCCCACCGTCACCAGGTGGATGCCGTCGCGGCCCTCCTCGGAGATCTTCTCCGTGATCGAGCCGGGCCCGGTGTCGCCGACGTTGGCGACTCCGTCGGAGGCGAGCACGACGAGGTTGACGGCGTCCTCGGCGAAGCCCTCGCGGGCCTGCTCGTAGCCGAGCCGCAGCCCGGCCTCGAGGTTGGTGCTCCCACCGGGCCGCAGCTCCTCGATCGCGTCCAGGATCTTCCCGGTGTCGCGCACCGGCGTCGGCTCGAGGATCGGCCGCGCCTCGTCCTCGAACGACACCACCGAAACCGTGTCGTCGCCGGCCAGCCGGTCGGCGAGCAGGGCCAGGGACGACTGCACCAGCCCGAGCCGGTTGCGGATGTCCATGCTGCCGGACCGGTCGACGACCAGGGTGACGTTGACCCGCGGCCGCTCCGTCGGCTGGACCTCGCGGGCCGAGACCGCGACGCGCACCAGCTGGGTGCCGTCGTCGAGGCCGGGCGCCGGGGCCGACTCGGCGAGCACGCCGAGGTCGGCGTCGGTGGGCGCCGGGTCGTCGTACTCCATGGCGTTGACCCACTCCTCGACCCGGATCGACTCCGCGGGAGGGCGGTAGCCCTGGTCGAGCAGGCTCCGCGCGACGCCGTACGAGCCGGTGTCGACGTCGAGCGCGAACGTCGACAGCGGGTCCTGCCGCGGGTCGACGAAGGCGCTGGCGCCTGCGTCGACGAAGGTGTTGTCGTCGGTCGGACCGGGGATCGGCACCGAGGCACCGCCCCCGTCGTCGGCCACCGAGCTGCTGGTGCTCGGCATGGCCATGTCGTAGTCGCCCTGCTCGTAGTCGTCGTAGTACGACCGGGCGTCGATGTCGCGGGTCCCGTCGGGACCCGGCTCGTCGTCGGGCTCCGAGCACCCGACGAGCACGAGCGCGCCGGCGACGGTGAGGGCGGTGAGGGTCGGGATGCGGCGAGGGGTCCTCATTCCTGTCGGACGAGACCCTGCGGCGGGCGGTTCCGACCACACCTCGGCGATCTCAGGACAGGCGGCGGGTTGGTGGTGAC
>DASTDJ010000293.1:0-32432 GCA_035710425.1 Nocardioides sp. | reverse complement strand
GGGCACCGACATCGGCGGGGAGAACCAGTGCCGCCGGGCCCCCACCGCGTGGGCGGCCCAGGCGGCTCAGCGGTACTTCGACGGACTGGTGTTCCTCGCCTGCTCCGGCGCCCGGACCTACAACGTGCGGCAGGACGAGCTCGGCGTCGCCGAGACGCCCGAGCCACGTCGACAGGACGGCGAGCCGGGCACCCAGCTCGACCAGTACGTCGACCTGCAGGACGAGGACGGGTTCGTCCCGGGGCTCGTCGTGATCAGCGTCGGCGGCAACGACGCGGGCTTCTCCACCATCGGCAAGGCGTGCGCGGTGCCGGGCAGCTGCGACACCGAGGACATGCGGGACTGGTTCACCGACGAGCTGCCCCAGGTGCAGGAGGAGCTCACCTCGACGTTCGTCCAGGTGCGGGAGGCGTTCCCGCGCACGCCGGTCGTCGCCACGGCGTACCCGGACCCGATCTACATGGAGCCGGGTGAGACAGAGCCCTGCGACGACCTCGCCCTGTCCGCCGGTGACGTGAGGTTCATCAAGGACTTCCTGCAGCAGCTCAACCGGGCCGTGCACGCGGCCGCCACGGCGAGCGGGCTGGAGTACCTGCCGCAGACCGCGCAGGCGTTCGCGGCGGCCGGCGTACAGCTCTGCGACCCGACGGGCGGCTCGCGGCCGGGCGTCAACTTCGTCGGCCTGCGCTCGGTCAGCGGGCTCGCGGACCAGCGGTTCAACCCGACCAACTGGATCCACAACAGCTTCCACCCGAACGAGCGCGGCCACGCCGCGCTGCTGCGCGCGTTCGACACGTGGTACGCGCAGACCGGCTCCAGGCTGAGCGGCGAGTTCAACGTGCCTGAGGGCATGGAGGACATGGAGGGCGTGGCGCTCCAGCCACAGTGCGACCTGGTCGGCGACGGCCTCGACGTGCCGAAGTGCCGCAGCAACGCGGACGACTGGGCGGTGCAGCAGGTCGCCCAGGCAGCCTTGCCGTTCGTGTTCCTGCTGCTGCTCGTCGTCGTACCGGTCTGGCTGGCGTCGGCCGCGCTCTTCGGCTGGCGCCGGCAGGCGCTTGCTTCTTCAACCAACGTTGCGCCGCGACCCGGTCGGGACTAGACATCGTTGTAGACCAACCGAGGCGCCGCGCTGAACTCACTCACGCAGCTGGGATTTGCACGGCGCCTCGTCCTGTCCGGCTCTGGGTTCAGCCGGAGGCGTTGTTCTCCAGCACGACGGCCAGCGCCTGCCCGACGCCGATGCAGATCGCTGCGACGCCCCACCGGTCACCGGACTCGCGCAGCCGATGGGTCAGCGTGCCGAGGATCCTGCCGCCGGACGCGCCCAGCGGGTGCCCGATGGCGATCGCGCCGCCTCGCGCGTTGACGATCGGGGCGTCGATGCCCCATGCGTCCACGCACGCCAGGGACTGCACGGCGAAGGCCTCGTTGAGCTCGACATGGGCGACATCGCTCCAGGAGATCCCGGCACGGGCCAGGGCGCGGTCGGCCGCCTCGACCGGGGCGATGCCGAAGCGCTGCGGCTCGATGGCCGATGCGCCTCGCCCAGCGACCCGGGCCAGCGGGGCGAGGCCCAGCCGGTCGGCGGCGGCCGCGGATCCAAGGAGCAGTGCCGATGCGCCGTCGTTCAGGGGCGAGGCGTTGCCGGCCGTGATCGTCCCGTCGGGCCGGAACGACGGCTTCAGCCCGGCCAGCTTCTCGACGGTGGACCCGGGGCGGATCCCCTCGTCCCGAACCAGGTCCACACCGGGGACCGGGACGACCAGGTCGTCGTAGAACCCGGCGTCCCACGCCTGTGCGGCGAGGTCGTGCGACCGTACGGCGAACTCGTCCTGCCGGTCGCGGCCGATCCCGAACTCCTCGGCGAGCAGCTCGTTGCTCTCTCCGAGCGACACCGTCCACTCCGCCGGCATCCGCTCGTTGACCAGCCGCCAGCCGAGCGTCGTCGACACCAAGGTGGCGTTGCCGGCCGGGAAGGTGCGCGACGGCTTCGGAAGCACCCACGGCGCCCGTGTCATCGACTCCACACCACCCGCGACCACCACGTCGGCGTCACCGGACTCGATCGTCCGCGATGCCGCCATCGCCGCATCCAGGCTCGACCCGCAGAGCCGGTTGACGGTCGTGGCGGTCACGGACACCGGCAGGCCGGCGAGCAGGACGGCCCTCCGCCCGACGTTGCGGTTGTCCTCGCCCGCCTGGTTGGCACAGCCCCAGACCACATCACCGATCGTGGCCGGGTCGAGGTCGGGGGCCTTGGCGAGAACACCCTTCAGCGCCACCGCCGCGAGGTCGTCGGGCCGGACCTCGGCGAGCGCGCCACCGAACCGTCCGAACGGCGTACGGGCCGCGGCGTAGACGAACGCCTCACATGTGCCGGCCACCGGTCACCTCCAGCACGCATCCGGTCATGTACGACGACAGGTCGGAGGCCAGGAACGTCGCCACCGCGGCGACCTCAGCGGGCTCACCGAACCTCTCCATCGGGATCTCCTTGAGTCGTTGCTGCCAGATGTCCTCGCGCATGGCCTCGGTCATCGGCGTGCGGATCAGGCCGGGCTGGATCGCGTTGACCCGGACGCCGAGCCGAGCGACCTCCTTGGCCGCGGCCTTGGTCAGCCCGACGATGCCGGCCTTCGCCGCGCTGTAGTTGGTCTGTCCGAGGTTGCCCACCTTTCCCGAGATGGACGACATGTTGACGATCGACCCCGAGCCCCGCTCCCGCATCGCCGCGGCGGCGGCGCGGGTGCCGAGCCAGGTGCCCTGCACGTGGGTCTCGAGCACGAGCCGGAAGTCGTCGAGCGACATCTTCCGCATCGTCGCGTCGCGCAGGACGCCGGCGTTGTTGACCATCACGTCGACGCCGCCCCAGTCCCCCGCGGCAGCGACGAGCGCGTCCATGTCGGCCTCCGACGTGACGTCGCAGCGGACCGCGGTCGCACTCCCTCGCCCCAGGGTCGCCGCCGCCTCTTCGGCCAGGTCGACGTCGACATCGCCGATCACGACCCTGGCGCCCTCCGCGACGAAGCGCTCCGCGATCGCCCGGCCGAGCCCCTGGGCGCCTCCGGTGACGACGGCGGTCCGCCCTTCGAGCAAGTTCATCTACAGATCCTCCTTGTGGTCACGCGCCGAACCCGCTGGTTCCGGCACGACTGATCACGAGCCGCGGCACGACGGACCGGGCGCTGAGCCCGACGATGGCGTCGACCAGCTCGACCACGTCGCTCACCGGGATCATCCTCTCCGCCGGCACCCTGTCGTGCACCCAGGCCGACATGTCCGTCTCCACGTACCCCGGCGCGATCGCGGTCGCGGTCACCCCCTGCGCCGACTCCTCGGCGTTGACCGTCTCGACGAGCGAGTTGAGCGCGGCCTTGGTCGCGCCGTACGCCGCCAGCCCGGGCTCGGCGTAGACCCCGGTGATCGAGGACAGCACGATCACCCGGGCACCGCGCGCCGGGTCCGCGCCGGCGGCCGCACGGAGCAGCGGCAGGCACTGCTGGAGCAGCACGAACGGGGATCGGAAGTTGACCGCGAGGGTCTTGTCGAGCCGGTGGACGGGGAGGTCGGCCACGTCTCCGGCGGTGCCGACGCCCGCGTTGAGCACCAGGCACGACAGGGTGCCGAAGGCGTCCGCGTGGGCGGCGACCAGCCTGTCCAGGTACGCCGGGTCGGCAAGCTCGCCAGGGGCGGTCACCACGTGGGGTGAGCCGCGATCACGCAGGGCGCGGGCGGCCGCGGCGAGCCGCTCCCCGTCCCGAGCGGCCACGGTGAGCGCAAAGCCCCGCGCCGCCAGCATCTCGGCGATGCCGAGGCCGATGCCGCGCGAGGCTCCCGTCACGAGGGCCGAGCGGCCGGAAGCCTCACTCATTCCGACCCGCCACCTCCAGCCCGGCCTCGAGGAGGACGGGCACGGTGGCGGCCACGGCGTCGTACCCCTCGCCGGACGTGGCGCCGGCCCTGTGCCGGTAGGCGATGCCCTCGGCGATCACCGCGAGCTTGTAGAACGCCAGCGCCAGGTGGAACCCGAACGCCGGGAGCCGCTGTCCGGCGCGGGACTCGTAGGCGTCGCGCAGTTCGTCGGGTGCGGCGAAGCGGGGGTCGGTCCAGGCCGCCCGCACCCCGAGCACCCCGTCGAGGGCAGGGTGCCGGTAGGCGCACATGGTGGCGACATCGGCCACCGGGTCGCCCAGCGTGGACAGCTCCCAGTCGACGACGGCGCGGATGCGTCCCGAGTCCGCCCCGTCGAGCATCACGTTGTCGACGCGGTAGTCGCCGTGCACCACGGTGGTGCGGTCCTGGACCGGGACTCGTTCGACGAGTACGGCGTGCAGCCGGTCGGCGCGCGGGTCCGCCGCGGCCATCCGCTCCCACTGGCCGGACCAACGACGCAGCTGGCGGGCGGCGTAGCCACCCGGACGACCGAGGTCGCCGAGGCCGACGGCGTCCGGGTCGACCGTGTGAATCGCGACCAGCGCCTCGACCAGCCCGTCGGCACAGGAGCGGAAGTCGTCCGGCGCCCACGCCTCGACGTCCTCGCGACTGCGGATCGTGCGGCCGTCCACCCAGGCCACGACCGAGATCGGCACACCGACGACCACGCCGTCGGGGTCACAGGCCACGGTCCGCGCGACTGGCACGGCGGTGTCGCGGAGCGCGGACACCACGCGGTGCTCACGGGCGACGTCGTGGGCCGATTCGATCAGGGCGCCGGTGGGTGGGCGGCGCAGCGCCCACGCCGACGCCCCGTCGGTGAGCCGGTAGGTCAGGTTGGAGCGTCCGCCCGCGACCAGGGTCGCAGAGAGCGGTCCGGCGACCGGCTCCCCGACCTCCCTGAGATACGCCGTCAGCGCCCCCAGCTGCTCCAGGGTCAGCGCGGTCATGCCCGCGTCGCGGCGGCGACCGCCCGCTTGGCGATGGACCAGCGGTGCACCTCCGAGGCCCCGTCGTAGATGCGGAAGGGTCGCACCTCGCGCGAGAGGCGGGCGATCGGCAGGTCGTCGGAGACCCCGAGCCCGCCGCAGAGCTGCATCGCGCGGTCCACGATCCGGCCGATGGCCTCGGCTGCGAACGTCTTGGCGATCGAGGTCGACGCCGAGGCCCGCTCCCCCTGGTCGAGCTCCCAGCAGGCCCGCAGCAGCAGCGCTCGGGTGGCGGCGATGTCGATCTCGCTGTCCGCGACGAGCTGCTGCACCATGCCGAGGTCCGCGAGCCGCGAGCCGAACCCCTGCCGCTCGGCGACGTGGCGCAGCGCCACCTCGTGGGCACGCAGCGCCGACCCCAGCCAGCGCATGACGTGCGTCATCCGTGCCGGCCCCAGCCGGACCTGGGCGTTGGCGAAGCCGCGGTCGACCTCACCCAGCACTCGCTCGTCGGGGGCGAAGACGTCGTCGAACACGACCTCGCAGTGGCCGCCGACCATCGACCGGTCGAGCGTGCCGATGTGGCGGCCCACCTGGATGCCGGCGGTCTCCGCCGGCAGCAGGAACATCGTCGCCCCGTGGGAGTCGCCCGGCTGACCCGCCGTACGCGCCATGACGATGAAGAACCCGGCACCGTCCGCCCCGGTGATGAACCACTTGCGGCCGGTGATCCGCCAGCCGCCCGGCACCCGGCGGGCCTCGGTCCGCAGCGCGGTCGGGTCCGAGCCGGCGCCGGGAGCCGGCTCGGTCATCGCGAACGCCGATCGCACCTCGCCCCCCACCAACGGTCGGAGGAACTCCTCCTGCTGGTCGGGAGTCGCCACCGCGGCGAGGAGGTGCACGTTGCCCTCGTCCGGTGCGGCCACGTTGAGCGCCACCGGTCCGAACAGCGAGTACCCCGCCGCCTCGAACACAGGTGCGCGATCCACCATGCCGAGCCCGAGGCCGCCGAACCGCACGGGTGCGTGCGGGCTCAGCAGCCCCGCTGCGCGGGCGGCCGCCTGCAGCTCCCGTCGTACGCCGTCGCCACCGGCCCTTTCGATGTCACCGCCGGCGGCGTCCTCGACCGGCAGCACCTGCTCCCGGACGAAGGCGGAGGTCCGTGCTACCAGGGCACGGACCTCCGCCGGGAGGTCCAGGTCGACCGTCACGCCGGGACCGGCGCGCCCAGCGTGAAGTTCTCCCGGTACTCCGTCTTCTCCTCGTACTCCATCTTGTCCATGTAGGCGCCCATGCCGGCCATGTAGAACATGTTGGTCACCGGCTTGCCAGGGATGTTGGAGCCGTTGATCCAGGAGTCCACGACGGCGAAGAGCGTGGTGTTGGCGATCTCGTCGCACTCGGAGATCCAGCCGTTCTCGGCCTCGAGCGTGGGCTCGATCGAGCCGAGGTCGTGGTCCCGGACGTACTCGATGCTCCGGGCCACCCAGTCGACCTGGGCCTCGTGGGCCGGCGGCTGGTTGGTGAACGGGCCCATCGGGCCGTAGATCATGTAGAGGTTCGGGAAGCCGTGCGCCATCAGGCCCAGGTGGGTGCGCGGCCGGTCCTTCCAGGACTCGTGCAGCGACGCACCGCCGCGCCCCTTGTGCTCGATCTTCAGCTGGTTGCCCGACACCGCGTCGAAGCCGGTGGCCAGGATGATCACGTCGAGCTCGTGCTCGGTGCCGTCCTCGGTCCGGATCCCGGTCTCCGTGAACTCGACGATCGGGTTGTGATGGACGTCGACGAGCGTCACGTTGTCGCGGTTGTAGGTCTCGTAGTAGCCGTCGCAGCAGAGCGGCCGCTTGGCGTACAGGTCACCGGGGATCAAGGCGTTCGCGACCGTCGGGTCGGTGACCGTCTCGCGGATCTTCTTGGCGATGACGTCGGTGGCGGCCGCGTTGGCGACCCGGCTGACGGCCACGTCGTTGAACGCGGCGAACATGTACTGGAAGCCGCCCCCCTGCTCGTACTGCTTCTCGAACGTGGCGAGGCGCTCCTCCTGCGACACCGACTCGGCCGCGACGTCGCTCTCCTGGAAGCCGAAGGCGGTGATGGAGTAGAGGACGTCGTGCCAGTAGCCCTCGTAGTCCTGCTCGATCCGCTCGAGCAGGCCGGGTGCGATCGGCCGGTGCTTGGCCGGGACCACCCACTGCGGGGTCCGCTGGAACACGCTCAGGTGGCCGACCTTGTCGGCGATCTCGCAGATCACCTGGACCCCGCTCGAGCCGGTGCCGATGACGCCCACTCGCTTGCCGCCCAGGTCCGCGCCCTCCTGGGGCCAGCGGGCGGTGTGGTGGATCTCGCCCTGGAACCGCTCCTGACCCGCGAAGTGCGGGATCTTCGTGGCCGACAGCAGCCCCACGGCCTCCACGAGGAACTGCGCGCGCCAGGTCCTGCCGTCGTCGGTGGTGACTGTCCAGCGGCTGGTCTCGTCCTCCCAGGTCGCGGTCTCGACCTGGGTGTCGAACTGGATGCTGCGCCGCAGGTCGTAGCGGTCGGCGACGTGCTTCAGGTAGGACCAGATCTCTTCCTGGCGCGGGTAGCGCTCGCTCCACTTCCACTCGTGGAAGAGCTCCTTGTCGAAGGAGTAGCAGTACGCGTTGACCTCGGTGTCCGAGCGAGCGCCGGGGTACTGGTTCCAGTACCACGTGCCGCCCACGTCGCCGGCGTTCTCGAACGCCTGGACGGTGAGGCCGGACTCGTTGCGCAACCGGTGGATGCTGTAGAGCCCGGCGAACCCCGAGCCGATGACGATCGCGTCCACTTCCGTGACGCCGCCGTCGCTCGTGATCTGGTCGCTCATCGCGAGTGTCCCTTCTGGTCGTCTGGAGCCCGGATCGGGCAGGCCCCATCGTCGGCAGGCGGGCGTGCGAGCGGTTGTCCCATTTCGGGACGAGCGTGGGACGCGGACCTGGGACACCCTGGGACCGGTCCCGCGGATCGGGCCGCCTCTACCGTCCGTTGGGCGCCTGTGTCAATTTGGAACAGTCACGACCGCGTGAATGGGGACCGCGCTGTAATGGCGATCACACCTCGGGGCAACCGAAGGAGTTTCCATGACGTCCTCGCGTGTCGTCGATGCGGCCCGGGTGAGTCTCCTGTCCGACGGGACCATCCCGGAGCATCTCGCCCGCAACGTCCGCCCCGACGTGCTCCAGTCCTGGAAGCGTTCGTTGATGAGCGGTGCAGAGCTGGCCAACCCTTCACTCACGTTTCGCGGAGAGCACCACGCGCGCGCCGCGCTGCGGATCGCCGCCGACCCCGTCCTGACCCGCCTGGCCGAGGAGCTGGCCGGCCTCGACGCCGGCGTTCTCCTGTGCGACCACGAGGCGATCGTCGTCCAGCGCTGGGTGTCCGACACGGGGATCCTGCCGCTGATGGATCGGATCCACTCGGATGTCGGGTTCTGCATCAGTGAGGAGACCATCGGCACCAACGGCGTGGGCAGCGTCATCGAGTCCGGCGGTGCGATCCAGATCTCCGGCCCCGAGCACCTGGCCGAAGCCCTGCAGCCGTTCACCTGCGTCGGGGTGCCGGTGCACCACCCGATCACTCGGAGGCTCGAGGGCGTCATCACCATGAACTGCCGCGCGACCTCGGGCAACCCGCTGCTCACTCCGCTGATGTCCAGCACCGCCCAGGAGGTCGAGAGCCGGCTCCTCGCACAGGCCACGACCAGCGAGCGGCAGCTGCTCGACGAGTACCTCGTGGCCATCGGCTCACGACGGGCTCCCGTCGCCGCCGTCGGTCAGGACATCTTCATCGCCGGTCCCAAGGTCACCGACCTGCTCGAGGGCGTCGACCGCGCGGCCCTGTGGGAGTACGTCCGCGCGGTGGCCCTCGGTACGACGACCCAGGCCACGACGTTCGGGCTGAACACCGACCGGTTCCGGATCACCCGGTGCAAGCCGGTCGAGCGGGGAGGGCGCATCATCGGCGCGCTGGTGGAGTTCGACATCGACCGGCCGACGCCGGACGACGTCCCCTCCGCCAGCCTGCCGAAGCCGACCGTCACGCTGCCGGGCAAGAGCCTGGCGCTCGCCAACGCGATCACCCACGCCACCCGCCTCGCGGCCAAGGGCGTGCCGATGCTGATCGAGGGCGAGTCCGGGGTCGGCAAGTTCGCGCTGGCCCGGGCCGTCCTGGCCTCGGCCCACGTCGACGAGGCCAAGATCGCCGTCGTCGACGCTGCGGCGGGCTGGGTCGAGGGAGCCTCCAAGTTCGTGTCGCTGCTGCGCCGCGAGCTCGAGCTGCAGCCCGAGGCGCTGCTCCTGCGTCACCTCGAGGCGCTCACCCCCGAGGCCGCAGCCGCCAGCTCCGCCCTGCTCGAGGACCTCGAGCAGCTGCCCACGCCGCCGCGGATCGTGGCGACGCTGACGACCGCGGGCGGGCACGCCCCCGGCCTGCGCCGGTTGGTCGACACGGTCGGGGTGGGCCGGGTGACCGTCCCACCGCTGCGCGACCGCCACGAGGACATCGCACCCACGGCCGTGGCTCTGCTCGAGAAGCATCGCGGCCCGAAGCAGCTGCACTTCTCCTCGGCCACGTTGCGCTGCCTGATGCGTGCCCCGTGGCCGGGCAACCTGCGGCAGATGGACGCCACGATCCGGGGGCTCCTGTCGACGGCCATGGGGCCGGAGATCCGACCCGAGGCGCTGCCTCTCGAGCTGCAGGGCAACTCGCGCAAGCGCGACCTGTCGGCGATCGAGGAGCTCGAGCTGTCGGCGATCCTCAACGCGCTCAAGCAGCACAGCGGCAACAAGGTGGCGGCCGCCCAGTCACTCGGCATCTCCCGGTCGACGCTCTACCGCAAGCTCCAGGCCTACCGGCTGGACCCGGACAAGCAGTACTTCTGATGGACCGGCGGGGAGGCACACAGACGTGACGAAGCTGAGAATCCTCGATGCCGCACGCGAGCACCTCCTGTCCGACGGAGTGATCCCGCGGCACCTGGAGAAGCAGGTGCGGCCTCAGGTCATCCAGTCGTGGAAGCGGTCCCTCCTCAGTGGCGCACAGCTCGCGAACCCTTCGCTCACGTTCAAGGGGGAGCACCACGCTCGCGCGGCGCTGCGGCTGGCCGCCGACCCGGTGCTCTCGCGCCTGGCCGAGCAGCTCTCCGGCCTCGAGGCCGGCGTACTGCTGGCCGACCACGAGGCGACCCTCGTGCACCGATGGGTGCCCGACCGGTCGATGGTTCCGATGTTCGACCGGATCAACGCGCTGAAGGGCTTCGACAACAGCGAGGAGTCGATCGGCACCAACGGCTGCGGCAGCGTCGTCGAGCAGGGCACCGCGATGCAGATCTCCGGCCCCGAGCACCTTGCCGACGCGCTACGCCCGTTCACCTGCGTCGGCGTACCCGTGCACCACCCGATCAACCGCCGGCTCGAGGGCGTGATCACGCTGTCGTGCCGGGCGACGTCGGGCAACCCGCTGCTGACGCCCCTGATGACGAGCACCGCCCAGGAGGTGGAGAGCCGCCTGCTCGCGCAGGCGACCACGAGCGAGCGGCAGCTGCTCGACGCCTACCTCGTCGCCGTCGGCTCCCGCCGGGCGCCGGTCGCCGCCGTCGGTCAGGACATCTTCATCGCCGGACCCAAGGTCACCGAGCTGCTCGAGGGCGTCGACCGCGCGCTCCTGTGGGAGTACGTCCGCGGGGTCGCGCTCGGCAGCCGAGCCTCGGCCGCCCGGCTCGGGATGGCGGCGGAAGGCCGGTTCCGGATCACGCACTGCCAGCCGGTCGAGAACGACGGAGCGGTCATCGGTGCCCTGGTGGAGCTGGAGATCCCGCGGCCCGAGTCCGAGGTCGAGGCTCCTGCCGACGCGTCGCTCCCCCGTCCAACGATCACGCTCCCCGGCCACAGCCCGGCGCTGGTCACCGCGATCGCACATGCCACGCGCCTGGCCGCCAAGGGCGTGCCGATGCTGATCGAGGGCGAGGCCGGTACCGGCAAGTTCGCGCTGGCGCGCGCCGTCCTCCAGTCCGCAAGCGTCTCCCCCGACGAGACCGTGATGCTGGACGCGGCGAACGGCTGGGAGGAGGGGGACGGCGGTTTCGTCTCCCGGCTCCGCGACGAGCTCGAGCGCCGGCCGGAGGCGCTGCTGCTCCGCCACCTGGAGCAGCTCGGGCCCGAGGCCGCCTCGGCGGTGGCCAGCCTGCTGGAGCACGACGATGCGGGTGCACCGCTTCCCCGACTGGTCGCGACGATGACCACGGGCGGCGAGCCCGACCATGCCCGTCGTCGCCTGATCGACACGCTCGGGGTCGGCCGGGTGACGGTGCCGCCGCTCCGGGACCGGCAGGAGGACATCGGGCCCACCGCCGTCGCGATGCTTGACAAGCATCGGGGTCCGCGGGCGCTGCACTTCTCCACCTCCGCCCTGCGCTGTCTGATGCGGGCGCCCTGGCCGGGCAACCTGCGCCAGCTCGACGCCACCATCCGCGGGGTGCTGTCGACCTGCATCGGCCCGGAGATCACGCCGGACGCCCTGCCGGTCGAGCTCACCGAGAACTCGCGCAAGCGAGACCTCAGCGCGATCGAGGAGCTCGAGCTGTCGGCGATCCTCAACGCTCTCAAGCAGCACCAGGGCAACAAGGCCGCCGCTGCTCAGGCGATCGGCATCTCACGGTCGACGCTCTACCGGAAGCTCCAGGCCTACCGGCTCGACCCGGACACGCAGTACTTCTGACCCTGTCGCAATGTGGGACAACGGTCCGCCTGCGCGGACCGCGACGCTGGCAGCATGCCAGCCACCCTGACCCCGCCGGCGACGGCTGACGTCGTCGCCCTGCGGGAGCATGCGTACGAGCTGCGGTCGTTGATGATGACGATGACCCGCGGCAAGGGCGAGGGCTACATCGCCCAGGGCCTCGGGATCGCCGACTGCCTCGCCGCCCTCTACTTCCACGAGCTCCGGCACGACCCGGACGACCCGGACTGGGCAGACCGCGACCGGTTCCTGCTCTCGACGGGCCACTACTCCATCGCGATGTACGCCGTGCTCGCGTCGGCCGGCTACCTCGACGAGGCCGAGCTGCCGACGTACGGGCTGAACGGCTCCCGCCTTCCGATGAGCACCTTCGACGTGACCCCTGGGGTGGAGATCGTCGGCGGGTCGCTGGGCCACGGCCTCGGTCAGGCGGTCGGCATGGCTCTGGGCCTGCGCCTCGACGGGTCACCCGCCCGGGTGTTCTGCGAGCTTTCCGACGGCGAGCTCGACGAGGGCTCGACGTGGGAGTCGGCGATGGGCGGGGCGACGTTCGGCACCGACAACGTCGTCGCGCTGGTGGACTGCAACGGCATCCAGGCGGACGGGCCGGTGACCGTGGCGATCGAGCCGGTGGCCGAGAAGTTCAGGTCGTTCGGCTGGGACACCCGGGAGGTCAACGGCAACGACCTCGACGAGCTGACCGAGGCACTCGCGGCGTCCCGCGAGCGCGACGGACGGCCGAAGGCGATCGTGCTGCGGACGACGCCCGGGTACGGGGTGCCGAGCCTGGTCAGCCGCCCGCGGGCACACTTCGTGCGGGTGACCGACGACGAGTGGGGCGGGTTCATGGAGGAGCTGGAGGCCGGCCGTGGCAAGTGAGACCGCCGTGTTCGGCCAGACCCGGGGCATGGGCGAGCTGATCGAGATCGCCGACAAGGAGACCGAGCTGGCGCCCTTCGGCACCGAGCTCGCGAAGCTGGGCGACGAGCGTCCCGAGATCGTGGGGCTCACCGCCGACATGGGCCGCTACAGCGACATCCTGCCGTTCCGCGACGCCCACCCCGATCGGTTCTTCAACGTCGGCATGGCCGAGCAGAACCTGATCCTCACTGCCGCCGGCCTCGCGAAGGTCGGCAAGATCGCGTACTGCACGACGTACTCCGTCTTCGTGACCCGCAGGGCCTACGACTTCGTCGCGATCGCGTGCGCCCACTCGAAGGCGAACGTGAAGATCTTCGCCGGGATGCCCGGGCTGATGAACGGCTACGGCGCCACGCACCAGGCCACCGAGGACCTGAACATGATGCGCGGCATCGCCGATCTCACGATCATCGATCCCTGCGACGCCCGGGAGCTGCGCCAGGTGGTGCGGGCCGCGGCAGACATCCCCGGCACGGTCTACGTGCGGCTGCTCCGCGGCCACGTGCCTGTCGAGCTGCCGCCGGAGTACGAGTTCGTGCCCGGTGCCGCCGCCCGGCTGCGTGAGGGCGACGGCTCGGTCGGCGTGATCGGCACGGGCTACCTGTCGGGGCGGGCGCTGGACGCCGCGAAGGCGGCCGAGGCTCAGGGGGTCAGCGCGAGCGTGCTGCACGTGCCGACGATCAAGCCGTTCGACACCACCGCCGTCCTGGAGTTCGCGAGCCGCCACGAACGGCTCGTGGTTGCCGAGAACCACAAGACCACGGGTGGTCTCGCCACCCTGGTCACCGAGGCGATGTTCGACGCCGGCGTGCTGCGCCCGGTGGTCCGGGTCGGCCTGGCCGACGGGTTCTTCGAGTGCGGCTCGCAGGAGTACCTCGAGAGCAAGTACGGCCTCGACCTGCCGCGGCTGCTGCGGGCCATCGTCGACGGGGTCTGACGTGGGTGGCGTGCGGGTCTACGCCGGCCCGCTGCGCTACCTCCAGGGGCAAGGTGCACTGGACCTGCTCGGCTCCGTGCTGGCGCCGTACGGGCCGCGACCGGTCGTGGTCACCGACCCCTTCGTCCGCGACCTCCTCGGTGAGCACATCGACGCGATCCTCGCGGCCTCGGGCCTGACGCCGGAGGTGCGGCTGCTCACCGGCGAGATCACCGCGGCCGTCGCCGACGACCTCACTGCGTCGGTGCGCGACGCCGGTGCCGGCGTCGTGGTCGGGGTGGGCGGCGGCAAGTCGCTCGACGCGGCCAAGGCGGTGTCGCTGCGGCTCGACGTACCGGTCGTGACGGTGCCGACGATCGCCTCGAACGACAGTCCGACCAGCCGGGCCGTGGCGATGTACGACGACGAGCACCGGCTGGTCTCGGTCGATCAGCTGCGCGCCAACCCGCACGCGGTGGTGGTGGACACGACGCTCGTGGCAGCAGCCCCGGTGGCCTTCCTCCGAGCGGGCGTCGGTGACGCGATCGCGAAGAGGTTCGAGGCCGCGGGGTGCGCCGCGGGGACCGGCGTGACGACGCTCGGGACCCGTCCGCTGCACGTGGGCAGCGCGATCGCCACGGCGGCGTACGACGTGATCCGAGCGCACGCGGTCGCCGGCCTCGCGGCGTGCGAGCGCGGTGAGGTCACCGACGACCTCGAGGCGCTGGTGGAGGCCGTGGTGCTGCTCAGCGGCTTGGGGTTCGAGAACGGTGGGCTGTCGCTCGCGCACTCGCTCACCCGGGGGCTGATGCAGGCCCGCGGCGCCAAGGAGGCACTGCACGGGCAGCACGTCGCGTGGGCCACCCTCGTGCAGCGGACCGTCGAGGCCAGTGACGACGTCGACGACCTCCGAGGCTTCCTGCGCGAGATCCGCCTGCCGGTGGCGCTGGCCGAACTCGGGATGCCCAGTGCGACGGCGGAGGAGATCCGGCAGATCGCGCGGGTCACGATGACCGCGCCACACCTGGCCAACCTGGCGGCGCCGGTGACCGAGGACGCCCTCGTCGACGCGATCGCCCGGGTGGAGACGCCCTAGCGGCGGAACACCACTGCGTCGACGGCGAGGACGCCGTCCTCGAGCAGCATCAGCGGGTTGGCGTCGAAGCCGGCGATCGGGCAGTCGGGGTCGGCCAGGCGCTCGGAGGCGCTCACCACCGCCTTGGCCCACGCGTCGACGTCGGACGCCGGCTCGCCACGGACGCCGCCGACCAGCGGCGCCATCCGCAGCCGGCCGATCGCCTCGTGCACCTCCTTGACCGTGCAGGGTGCGAGCAGCACCTGGGTGTCGGGGACTGCCTCGACGTACACCCCGCCGGCACCGAGGAGCATCACCGGGCCGAAGACCGGGTCCAGGCTGGCGCCGACGAGGGCTTCGTGCAGACCGCGCACCATCGGCGCGACGAGGAAGCCGTCGAGGGCGACGCCGTGCGCTGCGGCGGAGCCCGCGATCTCCTCCGCGGCCGCGCGCGCCTCGGCGGCGGACCCGATGCCCAGGCGGACCAGCCCGAGCTCGGACTTGTGGCCGGCCACGCTGCTGCATCCCTTGACCACGACCGTCGGAGCGTCCAGGCGGTGGCGGGCCGACGCGACCTCGTCGGGAGTGGCCACCAGCTCGTGCGCCACCACCGGCACCCCGAGGTCACCCAGGACGGCCAGGCTCTCCGCCTCGTTGAGCTGGCCCGGGTCGATCGGCGGGCGGGGTCCGACGGCCGGGCGCGGCAGGTCGTCCGGCAGGGCCATCAGCCGACGGTGCGCGAGGTACTGCGACAGCGCCGCGATCGCGCTCGCCTCCTCCTCGAACACCGGCAACCCGGCGTCGATGAACGGCTTCGCCACGTTGGGCTGGGGTACGGCGAGCACCAGCGGCGTGCCGGACGCCGCGAAAGCCGCGGCGTCGCGCGCGAACCGCTCGACGTCGTACCCCCTCCCGGCCACGGGGATGCCCAGCAGGCACGCGTCGACCCCGGGGTCCGCACCGAGGATCGGCAGCACCTTGCCGAAGAGGCCCGAGTCGGTCAGCAGCGCGGCGGTCACGTCGACCGGGTTGCCGGTCGCCGCGAACGCCGGCAGCTCCGCCTCGAGCCCTTCGACCGTCTCCGGCGCCAGCTCCGCCAGTGGTACGTCGTGATCCTCCGCCGCGTCGGCGGCGAGCACGCACACCGCACCCGAGTTGCTGACGACGGCGAGGTGGTCGCCGGTGGGCTGCCAGTCCTGGAGGTAGAGCTCGCTCGCGGCCACCAGCTCGTGAACGCTGTGCACCTGCCAGATGCCGACCCGCTCGAAGAACGCGTCGAGGACCCGGCGCTCGGTCGCGAGCGCACCGGTGTGCGAGGCCGCGGCACGGCTCCCACGCCGGCTGCGGCCACCCACCAGGGCCACCACCGGAACGCCTCGCTCACGCGAGCGCTCACCGAGGAGCACCAGGGACTCCGGGTCGCCGACGTTCTCGAGATAGAGCAGCAACAGCCTGAGGTCGGGGTCGTCGACGGCGGTCGCGGCGAGCTCGGCCGCACTCACGTCGAGGTCGTTGCCGGTGCCATGGGCGTAGCGCACGCCGATCCCGCGGCGGCGCAGGATGCCGTAGGGCACCGAGGCCAGCGCACCGCTCTGGCTGATGATCCCCACCGGGCCGTCCGCCGGCGGCTCCTCGGTGAACAGCGTCGAGAAGCCGAGCACGGCGCCGGAGTCGAACGTCGCCAGCCCTTGCGAGTTCGGGCCGACCACGCGCATCCCGGCGTTCCGAGCGTGGCCGAGCAGCTCCTCCTGCATCCGCAGCCCCTCGGCTGTGCCGGTCTCGCCGAAGCCCGACGACATCACCACGGCGCCCTTCACGCCCATCTCGGCGGCGGCGGCCACCGCGTCGACGGCCGCCTGGCCGGGTACGCCGATCAGCGCGACGTCGGGCACCACGGGCGAGTCGGAGATCGTCGGCACCGTCGGCATGCCCTGCACCTCCCGTCGGCGTGGGTTGACCGGCACCACCAGCCCGCCGTACCCGAACTCCCGCATGTAGCGCAGCGGCCGCCCGCCGATCTTCTCGGGGTCGTCCGAGGCGCCCACCACCGCCACGGATGCGGGGCGGTGGAAGAAGTCGAGGGTGGAGCTCACGGGTCAGGCCTCTCTCGCGAAGCTGGGGACGAGGCCCGCACCGGGGCCGTCAGGGCGGAAGTCGACGCGCGCCCGGTCGCCCGGCGCGAGGTCGGGGTCGTGCGTGCGGCCCATGACGACCGGGCCCTCGTCGAGCTCGACGAGCGTCAAGCTCACCGGTGTGTCCGCGCTCTCCAGGGTCACGTGCAGGCGCGTGACCGCGACGCACAGGCCCGTGCCGATCGCCGTCGTCGCGGTGGCGTCGTGGGAGCCGCACACCGGGCAGTGGACGTGCGGGAGGTACCAGTGGTTGCCGCACCGGGCGCAGGTCGACACCACGAGCGCGGGCTCACCGTCGGTCCAGTCGGGCATCGCGTGGGTCATCGCTCGCCCCTGGCCAGCACCACCGCGACGTGCGCGGACAGCACCCCGCCGTCGGCGTGCACGTACCCGACGTCGCACGACGCGACCTGGCTGGCACCGCGCTCGTGCCGCAGCTGCGCGGCGACCTCGGCCAGGTGCGCCATGCCGCCGCCGACCCCGCAGTGGCCGTAGGAGAGCAGCCCGCCGTGGGTGTTCATCGGGAACCGCCCGTCGACCTCGAAGGCACCCGCGCGGGCGTAGGCACCGGCCCGGCCGGGCGGGGTCAGCCCCAGCTCCTCCAGCAGCATCGCCACCGTGATCGAGAACGAGTCGTAGATGCCGAAGACGTCGACATCGGGCCAGGTGACCTCCGCGTCCGCGAGCGCCCGTTGCGCGGCCAGCGCCGCACCCGTGCGGCCGGGCTCGAGCGCGGTCAGGTGCTGGTGCAGGTGCGCCTGTCCGGTGCCTGCGATGACGAGGGACCGGTCCGAGGTGGGGGCCGCGGAGACCACGAACGCCGCTCCCCCGTCCGAGACCGGGCAGCAGTCGAGCAGGCGCAGCGGCTCGGCCACCGGCCGCGAGTCGAGCACGTCCGCGGCGGTGATCGGCTTCTGGAACTGGGCACCGAGCTTGCGCGCCGCGTGCGCGCGCATCTGCACCGGCAGCGCCGCCAACGCCTCGGGGGTCAGCCCGTAGGTCCAGAGGTAGCGCGACGCCAGCAGCGCGTAGTACGCCGGAACGGTGCCGCCGAGCGGCACCTCGTAGTCCGCATGCCCGACCTGGGCGAGCACCTTCGTCGAGGTCTCGCGCGACTGCCCGCTGGCGCGGTCCTCACCCGCGACCACGAGCACGTGCCGGGCGCCACCGGCGGCCACGAGCCGGGCCGCCTGGGCCAGCATGGCCAAGCCGGTGGCACCGCCGACGTTCATGCCGAAGGCCACCGCCGGCCGGACGCCGAACCGCTCGCCGAACAGGTTCGCCGGCATCAGGTGCGGGCTGACGGTCGAGTAGCCGGTGATCACCGCGTCGATCGCCTCCGGGTCGACGCCGGCGTCGTCGAGGGCGAGGCCGGCGGCCAGGATCTGCCAATCGACCGAGTCCGGGCCGGGTTGGCGGCCGAAGCTGGTGACCCCGACCCCGGTGAGACGCGGGGTCATGCCGGCGCCTGCGACTCGCGCGACGCCTCGCGCAGCACCTGCTTCTGGATCTTGCCGGTGGAGGTCTTGGGCAGCTCGCGGAAGAACACCTGCTTGGGCACCTTGAAGCCGGCCAGGTGCTCGCGCACGTGCCCGGTCACCTGCTCGGCGGTGAGCTCGGCTCCCGGCCGCGGCCTCACGAACGCCACCGGGACCTCGCCCCAGCGCTCGTCGGGTACGCCGACCACCGCGGACTCCTCGACGTCCGGGTGGGAGTCGATCACCCGCTCCACCTCGACCGAGGCGACGTTCTCGCCGCCGGTGATGATGATGTCCTTGGCCCGGTCGCGGATCTCGACGTACCCGTCGGGGTGGTGCACCGCCAGGTCGCCGGTGCGGAACCAGCCATCGAGGTCGACCGCGTCGGTGGCCTCCACGTCGCGGTAGTAGCCGAGCATCACGTCGTTGCCCCGGGCCACGATCTCCCCGATCGTCTCCGCGTCGCGAGGTACGTCGCGGCCGGTCTCGTCGACCACGCGCAGGGGCTCGGCGATCACGTTGCCGACACCCTGGCGCGCCCGCAGCGCCGCCTGATCGTCGGCGTCGAGGGCGTCCCACTCCGACTGCCACTCGTTGATGCCGATCGGCCCGAAGGTCTCGGTGAGGCCGTAGAGGTGGGTGACGTCCATGCCGAGCCGGTCCATCCGCGTGAGCAGCGTGGGCGACGGCGGCGAGCCGCCGGTCTGCACCTTGATCCGCCGCTCCAGCCGCGGCCCCGCGGCAGCCTCCGCGGCGGCGATCATCGTCAGCACCGTCGGCGCGGCGCTGAAGTGGGTCACCCCCTCCTCGCGCAGCAGCCGCCAGATCCGCTCGGGGTCGATGGCGCGCAGGCAGACGTGCAGGCCACCGATCGCGGTGATGCCCCAGGTGAGGCACCAGCCGTTGCAGTGGAACATCGGGACCGTCCAGAGGTACGCCGTGTCGCCGTCCATCCGGTTGTGCACCAGCAGCGACAGGCTCTGCAGGTAGGCGCCCCGGTGGTGGATCATCACGCCCTTCGATCGCCCGGTCGTGCCGCTCGTGTAGTTGATGCCGAGCAGTGCACGCTCGTCCTCGCAGGGCACTTCCGCGGGGACCGCGCCGGCCAGCAGCCGCTCGTAGTCGCCGTCGGGACCGGCGAGCAGCGAGGGGATCCCGACCCGGTCGGCCACCTGCCGGCCGAGCCCGGCGAACTCCTCGGTGAGCACGAGGAGTGAGGCACCGGAGTGCTCGAGGATGTAGGTCAGCTCCTCGGCGGAGAGCCGGATGTTGAGCGGCACCAAGACCGCCCCGCGCAGGGGTACGGCGTGGTGCATCTCCAGCAGCACGTGGCTGTTGGTGGCGAGCACCGCCACCCGGTCACCCGGGCCGATGTCGAACCCGGCGAGGACGCCGGTCCCGGCGAGGCAGCGGTCGTGGAGCTCGCGGTAGGTCAACCGCAGGTCCCCGTCGACGAGCGCGGTGCGCTGGGCGTAGACGTCCGCCGACCGCCGGAGGAAGGCGGTCGGGGTGAGCTCGGAGAACGTGAATCGGGCCATGGATGTTCGATACCCGGTTTCAGAGCCCACCAACAGAGAGGTACTTGGTGTCGAGGTACTCCTCCATGCCCATCGGCCCACCCTCGCGACCGATGCCTGACTGCTTCGTGCCGCCGAACGGCGCCTGGACGGCGGAGATCTGGGCGTCGTTGACCCCGACCGTGCCGTACTCGAGCCGCTCCGCCACCCGGATCGCCCGGTTCAGGTCCCGGGTGAAGAAGTAGCCGGCCAGGCCGTAGTCGGAGTCGTTCGCCCGTCGTACGACGTCGTCCTCGTCGGTGAACGTGAAGATCGGTGCCACCGGGCCGAACGTCTCCTCGCGGGCCAGCAGCATCGACTCGTCGGCGCCGCGGATCACCGTGGGCTCGAAGAACAGACGGCTGTCCGAACCGGTGTCGGCGCGCCGGCCGCCGAGCACCACCTCGGCTCCGCGCTCGCGGGCGTCGGCGACATGGGCCTCGACCTTGACCAGCGCGGCCTCCTCCACGAGCGGGCCGACGTCGACACCGTCGTCCAGCGGGTTGCCGACGACGAGCTTCGAGAACTCGGCGGCCAGCCGCTCGCTGAACTCCGCGGCGACCGACTCGTGCACGAAGAAGCGGTTGGCCGACACGCAGGTCTGGCCCATGTTGCGCAGCTTCACCGCCATCGCCTCCCTCAGCACGAGGTCGAGGTCGGCATCCTCGAAGACGATGAACGGGGCGTGCCCGCCGAGCTCGAGCGAGACCCGCTTCATCGTGTCGGCCGCTCCGCGCATCAGGATCTTGCCCACCTCGGTCGAGCCGGTGAACGAGATCGCCCGCACGCGCGGGTCGGCCATGAAGACCTCGCTCACCCGCGGCGCGTGGTCGGCGGTGGCGACCTGCAGCACCCCGGGTGGCAGGCCGGCGTCGTGGAAGCCGCGGGCGATCTCGAGCGCCGAGAGCGGGGTCAGCTCCGCGGGCTTCACGATCATCGAGCAGCCGGCGGCCAGGGCGGCACCGAGCTTGCGCAGGATCTGCAGCGCCGGGAAGTTCCACGGCGTGATGCACGCGGTGACCCCCAGTGGCTGCTTGAGCGTGATGATGCGCTTGGCGCTCGTCGTCGCCGGGATCGTCATGCCGTGGACCCGGCGCGCTTCCTCCGCGAACCAGTCGATGAAGCCGATGCCGTACTGCCACTCGCCCACCGACTGGTCGAAGGGCTTGCCCTGCTCGCGGCTGAGCAGTCGGGAGATCTCGTCGAGCCGCTCCTCGAACACGCGCGCGGCGCGCCGCATGATGGCCGCTCGTTCGATGGCGGGCACCGCCGCCCACTCGCCCTGCGCGGCGCAGGAGCCGTCGATCATGGCGCGGACGTCGTCCGCGGTGGCGTCGGCGACCTGGGCGATCACCTCGCCGGTCGCGGGGTCGACGACGTCGAAGGTGGCACCGTCGGAGGCATCCCTCCACTCGCCGTCGATGAAGAGCTGGGTCGGGAAGTCCACGGTGGGCTCCTGTCTGGGGTCGGGTGATGGTGCGGCTCAGGGGACGATGGCGACCCGGGCCACCGAGCGGCTCTCGCCGGCCTTGAGCGCCTCGGTGACGTCGTCGAGCGGGAAGGACCGGTCCGAGAACGCCTCGAACGGGTGCAGGTGCTGCCGTCGGGCGAGGAACGCGATCGCCTTGTGCAGGAACCACGGGTGGTAGCGCAGGACGCCGTGGATGTGGACGCTCTTGCGGGTGACGATCCCGGGGGTCATCATCACGTCCGCCTCCGCGTTGAGGTTGCCGACCGAGGCGATCCGGCCTCCCACCCGGGCCAGCTCGACCGCCTCGACGAAGCTGGCCGGCACGCCGGTGACCTCGAGCACCATGTCGGCGCCGACTCCTCCGGTGAGCTCCTGCACGCGCGCCACCCGGTCCGCGGACTCGGGGAAGTCCGCCAGGCTCACCGTCTCGGTCGCGCCGAACCGCCGGGCGAGCTCGAGTCGTTCGGGCACGCCGTCGATCGCGATCACCCGGGCGCCGCGCTCGGCGGCCACCGCCGCGGCGTACAGGCCGAGGCCGCCGGCTCCCTGCACCACCAGCGTCTCGCCGGCCTCGATCCCGACCTGGTCGATGACGAACAGCATCTGGGCGAGGCCGCAGTTGGCGCCGGCCACCGTGGCGTCATCCACCTCGTCCGGCACCTTGTAGAAGTACTGGCCCGGGAAGACGTAGTAGTGGGTGGCGAACCCCGAGCGGAAGTGCGGCGCCTCCGCGGGCTTGATCCGCCACTCCGCGAGCCCGTTCTGGCAGAGGTTGAACTCGGAGCGCAGGCATGGCGGGCACTGGTGGCAGGTGAGGTAGTAGACCGGGACGACGCGGTCCCCGACGGCCACCGGCCTGCCGGCGTAGTCGGTCTTCACACCTTCGCCGAGCGCCACCACCTCGCCCACGAACTCGTGACCCAGCCCCGCCTCGCGGAGCAGCTGCGACTCGTAGTGCCACTGGTGGACGTCGGTGCCGCAGACGTTGGCGCGGCGGACGCGCAACAGGACGGCGCCGGGGCCGGGGTCCGGGAGCGGGTACTCCTGCAGCTCGGCGCTGGCCGGCCCCACGAGAGCCGCGATCCTGCCCGTACCTGTCGTCATCTGCCTGCCTCCCGCTCGTCGCTTGCAGGCACAGTCAAGGTGCGGAGGGGGCCGCGGGAGTGTGCGAGTTTGCGACAGTGTGTCGCCGCTGTCGCAAAGTGGGACGACGCGCGCGGACCCGGAGGGACCACAGTTCGGGGACCAACCCGAGCACGGAAGGACGACGTCGATGTCCCTCGGATTCGCGCGCAGGATGTGGGCGCTGGACTGCCCCACGTTGACCGTCGACAGCGCCACGCTGATGTACGGGCTGTCCGACATGATCACGATCCCGATGCCCTCGTTCCTGATCGAGCACCCGAAGGGCCTGGTGCTGTTCGACACCGGCATCGCCCCCGAGGCGATCACCGACCCGGTGGGCGTCTACGGCCAGGAGCTCGCGGACGGGCTCGGCATCGACGGCACCGCCGACCAGGCCGTGGACAAGCAGATCGAGGCGCTCGGCTACCAGGTCTCCGACGTGACCCACGTGATCGCGTCGCACTTCCACTTCGACCACGCCGGCGGCACCCACCTCTTCCCCGACGCCCAGCACTACGCCGGGCAGGGCGAGCTCGCCTTCGCCCACTGGCCGACGCCGATCAGCGCGTTCTGTTACATGCCCGACCAGCTCGAGCGGACCCGGGGGTTCGACTGGCGCGAGGTGCCCGGCTGCGACCTCGACCTGTTCGGCGACGGCAGCCTGGTGCTGCTCTCGATGCCCGGCCACACGCCCGGCGAGCTGAGCCTCAAGGTGCGGCTGGCCTCGCGGACCTTCCTCCTCACCGGCGACGCCGTGCACCTGCGCGCCGCGCTCGAGAAGGAGTACCACTTCCCCATCGACTGGGACACCCGAGCCGCACTGTCGTCGCTGCAGCGGATCAAGCGGATCGCGGAGGCCGAGGAGGCCAGCGTCTGGATCAGCCACGACCCCGACGACTGGGAGCAGTACAAGCACGCGCCGTACTGCCACGAGTGAGGACCTGATGGCGATCCTCGTCGACTACCGCTGCGCCGCCTGCGGCGTGCGCGCGGAGCACTGGCAACCCTCTCCGCCGCCGGCCTCGGTGCTGTGTGCCTCCTGTGGCGCCGAGAGCCGGCGGCTCTTCGCAGCGGTCGGGCTCTCGGGCTCGACCGCCGCACCGCCTGCGACCACCGCGGCACCCGCGCGCAGGGGCCCGAAGCTCTGTGCGCAGTACCCGCAGATCCCTGGGCTCTGCCACATGTCGGAGAGCGCCGGGCGGATGTGGGTAGCGAAGTACCTCAAGGACGGCCGCGCCGTCGACCGGGAGCAGCAGCGTCAGGAGGAGGCGGCCGCGGTCGCGCCGCCGAAGCTCGAGGACGCGATCACCCACCAGCACGTGGACACTCCGGCGGCACCCGCCGCGGCCCCCTCCTCCTGAGGTCTCAGCGGATCGTCCAGCCACCGTCCGCCACGAACGCGGCACCGTGGCTGAACGACGACTCGTCGCTGGCCAGGAAGAGCGCCAGTGCCGCCAGCTCTTCCGGCTGGGCGTAGCGGCCTGCGGGCACGCTGTTGACGGACTCCATGACCGCCGCGTCGCCGGCCGCGAACAGCTCACGCGTCATGCCGGTCTCGACGGCGCCGGGGCAGATGGCGTTGACCCGGATGCCTTGCTGGCCGTAGTCGAAGGCGAGCTGCCGGGTGAGGCCGAGCACACCGTGCTTGGACGACGTGTACGCCGTCCCACCGCCGCCCGCGACCAGCCCGGCGATCGAGCAGGTGTTGACGATCGTGCCCCCGCCCGCCTCCAGCATCTGGGGCAGCAGGGCGCGGGTCACCCGGTAGACGCCGGTGAGGTTGATGCCGATGATCCGGTCCCAGAGGTCCTCGTCGGTCTCCAGGATCGGCGCGTAGTCGTCGAGCACGCCGGCGTTGTTCATCAGGACGGTGACCGGCCCGACGAGCTCGACGGTGCGGGCCGCGGCCGCCTCGACCGACGACCGGTCGGAGACGTCGACCTCGACACCGTGGGCCGTACCGCCCTCGGACTCCACGGTCTTCACGGCCAGCGCCAGGGACTCGGGCTCGCGGTCCCACAGCACCACTGTGGCGCCCTCGGCGGCGAAGCGCCGTGCGGAGGCCAGGCCGATCCCCGATGCCCCGCCGGTGACGACCGCCGTGCGTCCGTCGAGCTTGCCCATGTGTCAGCCTTCTCTCTCTTGGTTGTGGATCAGAAACGCGCCACGCGCTGCTGCCGCACCAGGCGACGCAGGCGGGCGAGGCTCTCGCCGGAGCTCAGCAGCGCGAGCAGCGTGAGCGCGCCGGCGAAGACGAAGCTGGTGCCGTCGTCGAGGGCCAGGACGGCGACGAGGCTCTGGCTGAGGACCAGGATGCTGGCGCCGACGGCGGCGCCCACGAGCGAGCCGTGCCCGCCGGAGAGGGCGGCCCCGCCCAGCACGGGTGCCGCGATCGCGAGCAGCGTGAACGAGTTGCCGGCGTTGGGGTCACCGATGCCCACCTGGGCCGCCAGGATCACCCCCGCCACGCCGGCGAGACCCGCGCAGATGACATAGCACAGGGTCCGGCGCACGGCCGCCGCGATGCCGAGGCGGGCGGCGTACAGACCGTTGAGGCCCACCGCGCGCAGCCGCAGGCCGGCACCGGTGCGCCGGAACCAGATGTCGGCGAGGACCATGGCGGCCAGGAGCACGATCAGCGCCACCGGGATCGGTCCGTACTTGCGGAGCATCAGCTCTTCGGCCAGGGCCGGCGAGATCAGCCCGTCGGCGGTCGGCCGCATGATGTACGCGATGCCGGAGACGACGCCCAGCGTCGCGATGGTCGCGATCACCGGGGAGATGCCCACGCGCTCCACCAGCAGAGCATTGACGCCGCCTACGGTCACGCCGAGGAGCAGCGCGATGAGCGCGCCGGTGAGCAGCACCTCGCCGGCTCCCCCTGTGTCGGCCCACTCCGACATCAGCACCAGCGACAGCGTCATCACGGCGCCGACGGATACGTCGATCCCGCCCACGAGCAGCACGAAGTACTGCGCCGCCGCGACGGCGACCAGCGGGAGCGCCAGCAGCGCGACGTTGTAGATGCCGGGCTCGGTCAGGAACGTGTCGTTCTTCGACTGCGTGTACAGCGCCAGCAGCACCATCAGCACCACGAGCGCGGCCAGCCGGATGCTCTCCGCGGTGAGCGCGCGGCGCCACCAGGGACGCCGGCGCACCGGCCCGGCGGCCTCATCCGCGGCGGCTGCGTCGCCGATGACCTCGGCATCCGCGGCGAGCTCGTGCTCCACCGCGAACGCGCCGACGATCGACTCCTCCGTGGCGGTCAGGCCGTCGAGCTCGGAGATCACCTTGCCCCGGCTCATCACCAGGATCCGGTCGCAGAGCCCGGCGAGCTCCGAGGCGTCCGAGCTGACCACGACGACTGCACTGCCTGAGTCGGCGATGGCGCGGAGGAAACGGTAGATGTCGAGACGGGAGCGCACGTCGACGCCCTGCGTCGGCTCGTCGATGAGCACCACCTTGGGCTCCATCGCGAGCACGCGCGAGAGCGCGACCTTCTGCTGGTTGCCTCCCGAGAGCTCGGTCGGGAGCTGCGAGGGGTGGCCGACCCGGATCCGGTAGCGGTCGATGGAGTCTGCGACGAAGTTGCTCTCGCGGCGCAGGCGCATCACGCCCAGCGTCGAGTTGTCCTTCAGCACTCCGAGCCCGATGTTGTCGCCGACGGTCAACCCGCCGAAGAGCGACTCGGTCTTGCGGTCCGAGCTCAGGTAGACGACGCCGCGATCGACCGCCGCGCCGTAGCTGCGCAGCCGGCGCCCGTCGAGCTCGACCGTGCCGGCGTTGTCGCCGAGGCCGGCCAGGCCCTTGAGCAGCGGGAGCTGGCCGTTCCCGTCGGCACCCGCGATGCCGACGATCTGCCCGGCATGCAGCTCGACGTCGACCGGTCCGTAGCCGAGACCCTCGAGCCCCGAGGCGGTCATCACGGCGGCGCCGTCGGTCTCGACCGCGCGGTCGGGGAACTCCAGGTCGACGCGGGTGCCGGCCATCAGCTCCACCAGCCGCTGCGGGGTGGTGGTGGCCGCCTCGTGGGTGCCCTGGAAGCGGCCGTCCCGGAGCACGGTCACCCGGTCGGCGACCCGCATGACCTCGGAGAGCCGGTGGGTGACGAAGAGGACCGCGCTGCCCTTGGCCGCGACCTTGCGCATCAGGTCGAGCACGAAGTCGACGCCATGGGAGTCGAGGGCGGAGGTGGCCTCGTCGAGGATCAGGACCTTGGGCTCACCGGCGACCGCGCGCACGATCTCGACGAGCTGGCGGTCGCCGGGAGGCAGGGCCGAGGCCTTGAGCGTGGTGTCGATGTCGAAGCCGTAGGTCTGGAGCAGCTCCTGCGCCCAGTCGGCCATCCGGCCGAACGACGGACGGTGCGCGGCACCGGTCCCCAGGTAGAGGTTCTGCGCCACGGTCAGCTCCCCGATCAGGGAGCCGTCCTGGAAGACGGTGATCGCCCCGTGCCGCTGGGACACCGCCGGGCGGGCCGCGGTGACGCCGGTGCCGCCGATGCTCAGGTCGCCGTGGTCCCGGTGGACGGTGCCGCTGACGATGCCGACCAGCGTCGACTTGCCCGACCCGTTCTCACCGACGAGCGCGTGGATCTCGCCGAGGGCGAGGCTGAGGCTGACGTCGTCGAGCGCCTGGACGGCGCCGTACCGCTTGGACAGCCCGCTCGCCACGAGCAGCGCCGCCTCGGGTGCTGCAGCCGTGTCGCGCCGGCGGACGACGGTGTCGGTGGTGTCGCTCACGGTGGCACCTTTCGGGGCGCAGGGTCGGTGGGAGCCGGTCGGGGGCGGGGAACAGCGCCCGCCCCCGACCGGAGTGCACGCTGATCAGCCGGCGGAGAGCATCCGGGTCATCAGGTCGTCGGGGATGAGGGCGCTCGGGCCCGGGTAGTCGTCGGGGCGGTCGGGCAGGTAGTAGCCCTTCTCCGCCTGGACGAACGGGCGAGGCACGATGATCACCGGCTCGGCCTCCTCGCCGGAGAGCAGCCGCATCACGGCCGTGACCGACGCCCGGCTCTCCCAGGTGAGCGCGCTGGTGTGGTAGAGCGGGAACTCCTCGGGAGTGCCGAGGCGCTCCTCCCACACCTTGGCCATGCCGTTGTTGGAGGTCCAGGTGATGATCGCCGGGACCTTCTTGCCGGCCTTGTCGTAGGCCTCGACGACCTGCGGGATCGGATCGGCGTAGTCGTAGAAGATGGCGCCGTAGTCGGTGCCCGAGCTGACCAGGGCCGAGCCGGCGTCGAACGCGCCGGCCAGGGTCCAGTCGGTGTCGACCGACTGACCGATCTCGGTGTCGTCGGGCAGGGTGTCGATCAGGCACTCGTTCCAGGTGGCGCCCTGGGGGTTGCCCGGGGTGCCGTTGAGGATCGCGAGCTCGCCGCTCAGGCCCAGGTCCTCGGTGGCGACCTTGCCCATCTCCTCACCCATGGCGCACACGTCACCGGTGATCTGGTTGGCGAGCGAGTCGACGGGTGCGTCCGGCACCGGGCCGACGTACGTCGAGATCTTCGCGCCCTGCGCCTGCGCCGCCTTGAACGCCGGCAGTGCCGCGGCACCGAAGTCGTTGTAGCTGACGATGGCCTTCGCACCCTGTGAGGCGAGGCTGCGCACGTTGGCGAGGAACGTCGGCAGGTCGGCGTTGGCGTCGGTGAAGATGATCTTCCCGATGTCCGGGTAGGTCAGCGCCTGGAGGATGATCTCCATCTTGGCGGTCTTGCGCCACAGGTTGCCGCCGAAGCCCTCGGCGATGCCGAGCGTGGTCTGCCCGTCGCCGATCTCGCAGGTGGTGTTCTCCCAGCACTCGAAGGCCTTGTCGAGCTGCTCGTCACTCAGCTCGATGGAGGCCCGGCGAAGGGCCTCCTGGACGGTCGGGTCGAGGCTGTCGAGCGCGATGTCGGTCGAGCCGAAGGCCAGGTCAGCCATCTCCTGGGCCTGCTCGTCGCTCACGGAGTCGAGGTCGACGATGCTGTCGCCGCTCGCGGATCCGTCACCGCCAGAGCTGTCGGAGCCGCAGGCGGTCACTCCCAGCACGAGTGCCGAGACGGCGACCGCGAGCACGGACCTCCTCCCGCGTGTCAGGCCGACGGGGCGGCGCTTGAGGTTGCCCATTGATCTACTCCTGGTTCTCTTGGTTCACGGCCGGGTCCGGGGTGGACCGACCATTGGCGTTGCCACCGCGCCGCGACGAGAGCACCGACCAGCGGAGACTCTTGGCGGCGACGACGAGGGTGAGCCCGACCCCGAGGACGAGGCCTTGGAAGGCGAGCGACACCCCGGAGGAGTAGCCGCGCACCCGGAGGATGTGCTCGAGCACGACGAGGAACACCGCGCCGAGCAGCGTGGGGGCGGGGCGGACCCGGCCACCGGTGAGCGCGGCTCCACCGAGCACGACCGCGACGATCGGGGTCAGCAGGTACGGCGAGCCCAACGTGAGGTCGGGCGTGGCGATCCGCCCCGCGAGCAGCACCGCGCCGATGCCGACGATGAGGCTGCCGACCATCCAGGCGGTGATCCGCTGCCGGGCGGCCGACAGGCCGCTGTTCTCGGCGGCGGGACGAGCAACGCTGCTGGCCGCGAGCCGCCGGCCGCTGGTGTGGAACTTCATCCAGAGCGCGACCAGAACGGCGACCGACAGCGCGAGGACGAGGATGATGCTGATCTGGCCCACCGAGCTGCGGGCGAAGTCGGAGAGGTCCGACGGGACCGACGAGATGGACAGCACCGGTCCCCGGTAGATGCGGGTGATGCCGGCGATCAGCTGACCGGTGGCCAGTGTCACCACCAGCGCGTCGAGCCGGGTCACCTCGACCAGCAGCCCGTTGGCCAGCCCGATCACCAGGCACACCAGCAGAGCGGTCACGACCGCGCCGATGAGCGCGCCGTTGTCGCCGTTGGCCTCCTTGAGGACGATCGTGCCGACCAGCGTGACCGTGGACGGGATGCTCAGGTCGATGCCGCCGGTGCCGATGATGAAGGCCTGGCCGAGCGCCATCAGGATCATCACGCCGATCGTGGGCGTGAGGGTGGAGAGGCTGGCCCGGCTGAAGATCTGGACGTCGAGCGCGATCATGCCGACCAGCACCAGCGCGACGTTCGCGAGCAGGATGCCCTGGCCGGGGATCCGCAGCCGTCGCTGGTACGACGTACGGCTGGCGGCCGGCGCCTGCGCGCTCAGTGTGGTGGCCGACTGGCTCATCGCACGCCTCCCATCCAGTGCTCCGGTGCGTGACGGCGGTCACGCCTGTGGATCGTGTTGAAAGGTATGGAGCGGGGCCGTGCCGACCGCGTGTCAGTTTGAGACATGGTTCAGTGCGACGCCGGTCAGCGGCCGAGCACGACGGTGCGCATCTTCGTCAGCTCGTCCAGCCGCTCGAGCATGGCGGCCGGGCTGTCCTCGACCAGCGCGATGTTGATGTGGGCGACGCCGTTGCGGGCGTAGGCCTCGAGACCCGCCTCGTCGCAGGTGCCGGGGGCGACGCCCACCGGGACTGTCTCGGGGTCGCGACCCGCCTCGGCCACCAGCTCCTTGAACCTCGGGATCGAGGTCTCGAGGAACGGGTCCTGCATCGGGGGCGTCGGGTACCACACGTCCGCCCACTCCGCGGCGTGCCTCATCGTCACCGGTCCGCTGCCGCCGAGGTAGACCTTCGGCCCGGGCCGCTGCTGTGGCTTGGGCCAGCACCAGCTGGGCTCGAGGTGGACGTGCTCGCCGTCGAAGGACGCCACGTCCTCGGTCCACATCTCGCGCATCAGCGCGACCTGTTCACGCACCTTGCGGTGCCGCGTCTTCCAGTCGGCGCCGTGGGTGACGAACTCGTCCTGGTTCCAGCCGAAGCCGACGCCGAAGGTGAACCGGCCGCCGGACAGCCGGTCGACCGAGGCGACCATCTTGGCCGTGTGGACGGCGTCGCGCAGCGCGAGGAGGCAGATGCCGGTCCCGACCTCGAGCGTCGAGGTTGCGGCCGCGGCGAAGGCGCAGGAGATGAAGGGGTCGTAGGTCCGCTTGTAGAAGTCCGGCAGCACGCCACCGCCGTACGAGTCGGGGTAGTCGGTCCCGCGGGACACCGGGATGTGGCTGTGCTCGGGGAAGAACATGCTGTCGAAGCCCCGCGACTCGATCTCGACGGCCAACGGCCCCGGGTCGAGGTCGAGATCGGTCGCGAACACGTAGACGCCCACCTTCATGGGGCACCTCCAGGCAAGGTGACGGCGGCCGTCCCACCGTCGGGTGCCAGGAACGTAGGACCGCCGGTCAGGCGGGTCCTGTGTCACTTCGGGACACGACGAGACCGCCCCGCTCAGGGCATCGGACGGGCGTGGAAGCTGCCGTCGACGGTGATCCCGCCGTCCACCTTCAGGACCGTCCCGGTCACGAACGACGCGTCTCCCGATGCGAGGAACGACACGGCGGCGGCGACCTCGTCCGCCGTACCGAACCGGCCGAGCGGCGTGCGGTCGAGCAGCCTGGACCGGTCGAGCGCACCGGTGTCGAAGCCCGACAGCATCATCGGCGTCTCGATGTAGCCCGGCGCAACGGCGTTGACCCGGATCCCGTCGGGTCCCCACTCGCACGCCAGCGTCCGGGTCAGGCCGAGGATCCCCGACTTCGCCGTGCTGTAGCCCAGCCGCTGCGGCAGCCCGAACGTCGAGCCCACGGACGCCAGGTTGACCACGCTCGCGCGCGAGCTCATCCGCAACCGCGAGTACGCCGCCCGGCTGCACCGCATCGTGCCGCCGAGGTTGACCGCCATCTCGCGCTCCCACTGGGCCGAGTCGAACTCACCCGCCGGCTGCCTGCTGATGATGCCGGCGTTGTTGACCAGCACGTCGAGCGGCCGGTCGCCGAGCAGACCCATCGCGCTGGTGACGGACGCGTCGTCGGTGACGTCCATGGGCGCACTCGCCGCGCCCAAGCGGGTCGCGGCCTCGGTCACGGCGGGCTCGTTCACGTCGCCCATCACCACCGAGAAGCCGTCCTCGAGGAGCCGTGCACTGATGGCCAGGCCCAGACCCTGGGCAGCCCCGGTCACCAGGGCGGTCGGTCGCTCCACGAAGCCGACGCTAGGAGCTGCCTCGCGCCACGAGATGTCCCGAAGTGCGACAGATCGCAGGCCCTCCGCCGACCGACACTCCCACCATGGATCGACTCAAGGGCAAGACGGCGCTGGTCACCGGCGCCGGACGCGGGATCGGGCGCGCGATCGCCGAGGTGTTCGCACGAGAGGGGGCGCGGGTGCTGGCGACCGGCCGCGCGTCGGAGAGCACGTACGTCGACGACCACGACAGCGGGCTCAGCTGGCACCAGCTCGACGTGCGGAGCGAGGACGACTGGAAGCGCGTCGTTGCGGAAGCCGAGGATGCCGGCGGCGTCGACGTACTCGTCAACAACGCGGGGATCATCACCTACGACCTGCCGCACGAGCTGACCCTCGACGACTGGTCGGAGGTCGTCGCTGTCAACCAGACCGGGGCGTGGCTCGGCATGCGCGAGGTGATCCCGTCGATGCTGACCCAGGGTGGCGGGTCGATCATCAACGTGTCGTCGATCTGGGGCAACGCCGCCGTTGCCGGTGCGCACGCCTACCACGCGACGAAGGGCGCGATCCGGAACATGTCGAAGAGTGCGGCGATCACCTACGCCAAGGACAACATCCGGGTGAACTCCTTGCATCCCGGCTTCATCGTCACCCCGTTGACCGACGCCCAGGACCCCTCGATCAACGAGTACGTCGTGGGGCAGACCCCCATGGGACGGGCCGGTCAGCCGGAGGAGGTCGCGCAGGGCGCGGTATTCCTGGCCAGCGACGAGTCGAGCTTCATGACCGGCTCGGAGCTGGTCATCGACGGCGGCTACCTCGCCCAGTAGACGTTTTGCGTCCGACCCCGGTGAGAGGGGACCATCTCCGCCGTGGGGGGAGCCAGTCGCCGGCGCGCGACCGTGATCGCGCTGGTGACGGCGCTCGTGCTGACGTCCGGGTGCGCTGCGACGCGCGACGTCCTGGGGTCCGGCGACGCGGGATCGCCGGAGGTGGCGTCCACCCCGAGCGGCCCGCCGCCCGGCCGAGCGCCGTGCCCCCGCGGCACCCGCAACCTCGGCCTGCACAAGGTCTACGACGTGGGCCGGCCCCAGCGCGCCCGGCTC
>DASTDJ010000292.1:0-3676 GCA_035710425.1 Nocardioides sp. | reverse complement strand
CGGCTCGGCCCTTCGCCACTCGGCGTAGGCTGCGGCCCGGCTCAGCGCGCCGAGGGCCGCCGCGGCCGAGCGGTACGTGGTGACGCCCTCGCACTGTGGCTCGGGCCCTCCCAGCGGGACCAGTGTCATCGGGATCGTCGGGTGCTGCGCACCTACCTCGGCCAGAGCGCGCTCCGTCGCCTCGATGTCGTTGTCGCCGGTCGCCACCAGAAGTACGACCGCCGCATCCACCTCGTCCGCAGACAGCACGGTGTCGACGATGGCGGCGAGCTGTTCCGGCTGCGCCCCCGCCCCGGCGTCCACGGGGTTGGCAGTCCCGGTGGTCTGGTTCACGAGAGCCCCCAGCGCGTGCTGTCGCGAGGGTGAGAACTCCACGACGTCGAGCCGGTGGTCGGCGGCGGCGTCCGCTGCCAGTACGCCGAGGCCACCGGCATTGCTCACGACCGCGATCCGGCGTCCTCGCGGCAGCGGCTGACCGCTCAGCAACCGCGCGGTGTCGACCAGCTCGTCGGCATCGCTGCACGCGATCACGCCGGCCTGCGCGAACAGGGCGCGTACGGCGACCTCGGACGACGCGGCGGCGGCGGTGTGCGACGCGCCCGCGCGCTTGCCCCCCGACGAGCGCCCGCCCACGACGGCCAGGAGCGGCTTGCGCTCGCTGAACCGCCGTGCGAACCGCGCGAACTTCCGGGCGTTGCCGAAGGACTCGAGGTACAGGGCCGCGCACGTCACCTCAGGGTCGTCGTACCAGGCGGCAAGGAGGTCGTTGCTGGACACGTCGGCCTTGTTGCCGAGGGAGACGAAGTAGCGGACGCCCAGTCCGGCGCGACCGGCAAGGTCCATGAGCACGATCCCCACGCCTCCGGACTGGCTGGCCACCGCGAGACCGCCGGACGGAGGCACCGACCCGCTGAAGGTGGCGTTCAGCAGGACCTCGGGATCGTTGCAGACGAGTCCGAGGCAGTTCGGTCCGACCACGCGCATGCCGCGTCGCCGGGCCATCGCGGCGAGCCCGTGCTGCAGCTCGGCACCGGCATCGCCCATCTCGCCGAAGCCCGAGGAGATGACCACGGCCGCCGGGACCTCGGCATCCCCGGCGTCGGCGAGCGCCACATCCGCGTGGTGGGCAGGAACTGCGATGACCGCGAGATCGACCCTCCCGGCGTGGTCCGTCAATGACGGCAGCGCGGGCACACCGCCCACCTCGACAGCGGAGGGATGGATGGCGATCAGCTCGCCCCGATAGCCACCGTCGCGAATCGCGCGGAGCACCGTGGCGCCGATTCCGGTGCCGTCGCGGCGGACGCCGTACACCGCCACGGAGCGGGGCGCCAGCAAGGGTGCCAGCGAATGTGCCTCGGACCGGAACTCGCGAAGATCCGCGGCGTCCTGAACGGCCGCCGTGACGCTCGTGTCGACCTCCAGGACCTGCACGCCGCTGTCCAACCGACGCTCGACCCGGAAGCCGGCGTCCTTGAACACCTTCAGCATCCGGCTGTTCTCCGCCAGGACCTCGGCCTCGAACCTGCGGACTCCGCGGTCGCGCGCCAGGGCCGCCAGGTGCTCCAGCAGCAAGGTCCCGAGGCCCTGTCCGCGCAGCTCGTCGTCCACGAGGAACGCGACCTCGCTGGACCTGTCGTCGATGGGCTCCGCAGTGGCGAGACCCACCAGGCGGCCGTGGACCTCGGCGGCCAGGGCCAGGGTGCTGGGAGACTCGAGCACGTGCTCGACGTACTTGTGCGCCGCGCGCCGGGCCAGCGAGAAGAACCGCATGCGGACCGACTCGTCGGACGCGCTCTCGTGCAGCTCGTGCAGCGCGGCGGCGTCACCCGGCGTGAGCGTGCGGATCACCGCCAGGGAGCCGTCCGTGAGCAGGACGTCTGCCGCAGTCATCGCCACACCTGCCGCACGGGCATCGCGGCCATCGCGTCCCAGTGGTCCCCGAGCTTGCGACCGCTCAGCTCGTCCCAGCGCAGCCGGACCCAGACGTCGCGGTCTCGGGTCACCCACGGCGGGGGGCCAGGAGAGCGTCGCTCGGTGCTCGTCAGGCCGCTCTCATCGGTTCTCTCGCCGATCCCGCGGGCGACGACGGACCATCCGTGCCACCGCTCGTGGTCGACCTGGTCGACCTCGAGCAGCAGCCTCGCACCGTGGGCGTGACGGTCGAGAAGCGAGCCCTCCGCGGTGCGGACCAGGATCGCGTCTCCCATCACGGCGTAGTTGACCGGGACGATCTCCGTCTGCTTCGGGGTCGACAGCACCATGCGCCCGAACACCCCGGCACGCAGCAGCCGTTCGCACTCATGGGCATGGAGGATCACCAAGGACGTCATGGGGTAGATGCTCCGTCGCGCTCCACCGAGGCCGGGAGGGTCCAAGGTCCCGGCGAGCCCGGGCACTCGGACAGTGGGCGGTCCCGTGGGCGAAGGTCACGATCGATGTATGAGCACACCGCAGATCAGGCCCGGGAGCATCGTTGTCGCCGTCGACGGCTCCGAACACGCCACTCGCGCCGTCCAGTGGGCGGTCGAGCAGGCCGGTTTCGAACGCCGCCCGCTGGTGGTGGTCAACGCCGCCAGTGAAGCAGACGTTCTTGGTGCTGCCTGGGTGGACGTCGCGCGCACCTATCCCAGCGGCCCGGCAGACATACTCCGCCACTCGCGCGCGATCGTGGACGACGCGGTCGAGCTGGCCCAGGGCATGCGGTCCGGCCTCACCATCGAGGCGATGCCCGTCGTGGGCGACGCGCGTCAGGTCCTGGTCGACCTGTCGGCGCACGCGCACCTCATCGTGATGGGGTCGCGGGGGCGCGGCACCTTCCGCAGCATGCTCCTGGGTTCGGTCAGCGCATCGGTCAGCAAGCACGCCGACTGTCCGGTCATCGTGTGTCGCCCCGTGACGACCGGCCCGCCGTCCCACGGCGTCGTGGTGGGGGCGGACGGAACCGCCGAGTCATTGACCGTGATCGAGTTCGCCTTCCAGCAGGCATCGTTCCGGCAGCTGCCGTTGACGGTCGTGCACTGTTTCTGGGACGTTGCTGCCGCCGCGGCCGACGTCGAGGAGCTGCCGCGAGGCGAGCAGGTCCCGGAGTCTCAGGCAGACCTTCGCATCCTGCTCTCGGAGTCGATCGCTGGCCTGTCGGAGAAGTACCCGGACGTCGAGGTGACCCTGCGACTCACGCACGGCCTGGTGGACGAGGGCCTCGCTGCCCTCACCGATGGGACCGCCCTGGTCGTGGTGGGTCGGCACCCGAGGCAGGGGCTGGGCCGCGTGCTCTCCGTCGCCCTGGCGACCGCGGTGGTCGAGCGTGCGCGGTGCGCCGTCGCGGTCGTACCCGAGCCCGAGCCGGCCTGAGGGCACAAGGTCCCGAGCCGCTCGGGCCGAGCGCCCGTACCGGCACTGCCGCAGCTCAACCACGCTGAGGGCATGAACACTTCAGATATCCCCAAGGGAAACATCGTTGTCGGCATCGACGGCTCACCTCCGTCCCTGCTGGCCGTGCAGTGGGCCGCCGACCAGGCTCAGCGGCAGGCTCGCGGGCTCACGCTGGTGCACGCCACGCGGCGCGAAGGCGTGAGGCCCACGACCCTGCGGACGCTCGAGGACGGCGATGACATCGTGTGGACGGATGACGCCCTGCGGGCCTCGCACATCCACCTCCGCCAAGCACACGACG
>DASTDJ010000291.1:0-8094 GCA_035710425.1 Nocardioides sp. | reverse complement strand
AGGAGGGCGGTTCGTCGTCGTCGATCCACACCATGCGGTCACCGTCGGTCTCGACGGAGATCCGGTGCGGCTGCCCGTCCGCGTCGATGGTCGCGTCGGTCTCGGTGAAGGACTTGATGGTGAGCACCAGGACGGTCACGCCGACGGCGATGCCCGCGATCATCAGCCCCACCGCGAGCACGAACCACCAGGCGCTGGGTCGCCGACGACGCGGCGGCGGTGGCGGTGCGCCGTACGGCTGGTAGGCGGGGGTGCTCACCGGGCCAGTATCCCCAGGGCCCTCCGATTCGGTCACCACGCCCGGGTCTGGCACAATTCTGCGCTGAGTCCTGTACGCCCGGCCCCTCTCTCCGAGCGTGACAAGGCCCCTCGAAGGACCCGACCTGGTGCCCCCACTCAAGGACGCCGGTCCTTCATCACACACGAGTTCCGAGGAGACACCACAGACGTGGCCGTCAAGATTCGCTTGAAGCGCCTGGGCAAGGTCCGGGTGCCGCAGTACCGCATCGTCGTCGTCGACTCCCGCAAGAAGCGGGACGGCAAGGTCATCGAGGAGATCGGCCTCTACCACCCCAAGGAGGACCCGAGCTACATCCGGGTCGAGTCCGAGCGGGCGCAGTACTGGCTCGGGGTCGGCGCGCAGCCGTCCGAGGCCGTGGCCAAGCTCCTGCGCATCACCGGTGACTGGCAGCAGCACAAGGGCATCCCCGGTGCCGAGGGCCGGCTGAAGGTCGCCGAGCCCAAGCGCGACAAGCTCGAGATCTTCAACGAGGCGCTCAAGGAGGCCGGCAACGAGCCCAAGGGCGAGGCCGTCACCAAGAAGTCCGCCAAGAAGGCCGAGCCCAAGGCCGAGGCCCCCGCCGAGGAGACCCCGGCTGAGGAGACCCCCGCCGAGGAGCCGGCCGCCGAGGCCGCTCCCGCCGAGGCCGCTCCCGCCGAGGTGCCCGCCTCCGAGACCCCGGAGGGTGCGGCTGCCGAGGCCGAGGCCGCAGAGACGGTCACGGCCGAGGACGCCGGGAAGAGCGAGAGCTGAGCGTGATGCTCGCCGAGGCCCTCGAGCACCTGGTCCGCGGCGTCGTCGACAACCCCGACGACGTCACCGTCCGCGACAAGCAGCTGCGCCGTGGGTCGCTGCTCGAGGTCCGTGTGCACCCCGACGACCTCGGCAAGGTGATCGGCCGCGGGGGGCGGACCGCCACGGCGTTCCGCACCGTGGTCGGCGCGCTGGCCGGCAAGGGCGGCGCCCGCATCGACTTCGTCGACGTCGATCGCCGCTGAGTTCTCCGTGCCGCCCGCTTGTCCTGAGGAGCCGAGGAACGAGGCGTCTCGAAGGGTCGAGGTCGTGGTCGGCCGGATCGGCAAGCCCCACGGCATCCGCGGTGAGGTCACCGTCGAGGTCCGTACCGACGAACCCGAACGCCGGTTCGCCGACGGTGCCGCGCTGAGCGCGGCACCGCCCGGCGGATCGGCGTTCGCCGTCTCCACCCTCACGGTCGAGGCGACGCGCTGGCACCAGTCGACGCTGCTGGTGTCGTTCGCCGAGCTCACCGACCGCAGCTCCGCGGAGGCCGCCCGGGGTGTCGTGCTGAGCGTCGAGGTGCCCGCCGACGAGACGCCCGACGACCCGGAGGAGTTCTACGACCACCAGCTCGTCGGGCTGGCCGCATTCGACGTCGGCGGCGCGCTGCTCGGCGAGGTCAGCGGTCTCGTGCACGGCGCCCAGGACCTGCTGACCATCCGGACCCCCGACGGCCGTGACGCCCTGGTGCCGTTCGTGAAGGCGCTGGTGCCCGAGGTCGACCTGGCCGCGCGCCGGGTCGTGATCGCCGACCGCCCCGGCCTGGTCACCCCGCTCGAGGACTGACCGTCGGTGCGCCTCGACTACGTCACGATCTTCCCCGACTACTTCAGCCCGCTCGAGCTCTCGCTCGCGGGCAAGGCCCGCGACAAGGGCCTGCTGGAGCTGCACGTCCACGACCTGAGGGAGTGGACGCACGACCGGCACCGCACGGTCGACGACACGCCGTACGGCGGCGGCGCGGGCATGGTGATGCGACCGGAGCCGTGGGGCGAGGCGCTCGACGAGCTGCTGCCCGACGGCGCCACGCTGGTCGTGCCGACCCCCTCCGGGACACCGTTCACGCAGGTGGTCGCGCGCGAGCTGGCCGGCCGGGAGCGGCTGGTCTTCGCCTGCGGGCGCTATGAGGGCATCGACCAGCGCGTGCTCGACCATGCCGCGGGCCGCGCCGAGGTGCGCGAGATCTCGGTGGGCGACTACGTCCTCAACGGGGGAGAGGTGGCGGCGCTGGCGGTCACCGAGGCGGTCGTCCGGCTGCTGCCGGGCTTCATGGGCAACGCCGCGTCCCTGGTCGAGGAGTCGCACGAGGACGGCCTGCTGGAGTACCCCGTCTACACCAAGCCGGCCTCGTGGCGCGGTCTGGAGGTGCCCGACGTGCTGCTCTCCGGCGACCATGCCCGGGTCGCGGCCTGGCGCCGCGCCGAGGCGGTCCGACGCACCGCCGTGCGCCGGCCCGACCTGCTCCCGCCCAGCGCGGTGCCCGGCGGAGGGGAGCTCCGCCCGGCGGTGCCCGCCGACGCCGGCGAGCTCTACACGCTGCAGCTGGCCTGCTGGGTGGAGGAGATGCACGACAACCCCGGCGTGCGCATCCCCGCGCTGCAGGAGTCGTACGACGACCTGCGGGCCTGGCTCCCCGAGTGGACGGTGCTGGTGCTCCGCCGCGAGGGACGGCTGATCGGCGCCGCCAGGGCGCGGCGCGAGGACGATGCCTGGGACATCGGCCGCCTGATGGTGGTCCCCGACCTCCGGGGCCAGGGCCTCGGTCGGTTCCTGCTCACCGAGATCGAGCGAGCGGCGCCCGACGACGTAGCGTCGTACAGCCTGTTCACCGGCGCGGGGAGCCTGCGCAACCAGCGGATGTACAAGCGGGCCGGCTACCGCCTGCGCGGCGAGCTCGAACCCGGTGTGGTGGTCCTCACGAAGCCCCGAGGCCACTGAGGCGATACGACGCCCGGTGCGCGTCGCCGGGCTCCAGGACCACCAGGTCCGTCCCCGAGTTGAAGGCGTCCGGAGGGCAGGTCATCGGCTCGACCGCCAGCGACTCGCGCGCCCGGTCGCCCTGGTCGTCCGCCGTGAAGACGTGCAGCCAGCGGAAGGCGGGATCCGCCTGCAGCCGCACGCCTCGACCGGAGTCCGGGTCCCGCAGCGTCACCGTCGCCCATCCCTGGTTGCGGTCGAGCTCGGCGAACGGGTGGTCGATCACCGTGCTGCCCAGGAGGCGACCGCCCCGGAAGTCGAGGTCGGTGCCATCGACCGTGCGGACGGCAGAGGGATGGCCCCGCTCGTCCATCGGCGCGAACGCGGAGCCGGGCAACGCCAGCTCGCACTCGTCGGTGCGCCGGCCGACGGTGAGGTACGGGTGGTGGCCGGCGCCGTACGGCGCGGCCGTGGCTCCGCTGTTGGTCGCCTCGAGCGTGACCGTGAGCCCGTCGTCGCCGAGCTCGTAGGTGACGGCCAGGTCGAGGCAGCCGTCGTAGCCGTCCCGGGGTGGCAGCTCCAGCGTCAGGCGGGCTCGCCGACCGTCATGCGCGTCGACGGCCCACGGCATCCACCCCACGAGCCCGTGCAGCGCGTTGTTGGCACCCACCTCGGTGATCGGCAGCTGGAGCTCGGCCCCGGCGTGCCGGTAGCGGCCGTCGGCGACCCGGTTCGGCCACGGCATCAGCACCCAGCCGCGGTAGGCGGTGCACCGCTCCCCGGCGGAGAAGCCGGCGACCAGGTCGAGCCCGTCGCGGGTGAGCGACCGCAGGGTGGCGCCCACGGTCACGACCTCGGCGGCGTACGGCGGGTGGCTCAGCAGTAGTGTGCGGCCGGCGGGATCGCGCATGCGGCCACTGTCGCAGCAGGTGCTCGAATTTCGTCCGCGCCCGGGCGCTGTGGCAGACTCTTCTCTTGGCCTCGTCGGCCGAAGGACCGCGTTCGAGCACGTCTCGCACGGGTCTGCGTCGGGCACCTGCCACAGGGGGTACCGCACGCCGCCGGCCACACGACAGGGCAGCTCCACCCAACAGCTGAACACAGCCTTTCAATGAACCGCGGCTGACCTGTGGCACTCGCGAGGAGAGACATGAGCAACGTGATTGCCGACCTGGGCAACGCCCAGAAGCGCACCGACGTCCCCGAGTTCCGCGCCGGCGACACCATCAAGGTCCACGTCAAGGTCGTCGAGGGCAACCGCTCCCGCGTCCAGATCTTCCAGGGCGTGGTGATCCGCATCCAGGGTGCCGGCATCGGCCGCACCTTCACCGTCCGCAAGGTCTCCTTCGGCGTCGGTGTCGAGCGCACCTTCCCGCTGCACTCCCCGATCTTCGAGCAGATCGAGATCGTCACCCGCGGTGACGTGCGCCGGGCGAAGCTCTACTACCTGCGCAACCTGCGCGGCAAGGCCGCCAAGATCAAGGAGCGCCGGGAGGCCTGAGCCGGTCCTGCGGACCCGCTCCATAGACTCGCGACGTGACAACGGACGAGCGTCCCCCGGACTCCGAGCTGCCTCCGGCCGAGGAAGCCACCGACGCCCCGGACGCACGCCTCGACGACGCTCCCCGCAAGAAGCGGCACCTGCCCGTGTGGCAGGAGACGCTGCTGCTGCTCGCGGTGGCGGTCGTCCTGGCGATCGTGATCAAGGCGCTGTTCGTCCAGGCGTTCTACATCCCCTCGGAGTCGATGCAGCCGGGGCTGATCGAGAACGACCGGATCCTGGTCCAGAAGGTCTCCTACTGGTTCGGCGGTGATCCCGAGCGCGGTGACGTCGTGGTGTTCGAGGACCCCGACCACTGGCTGGGCACCGACGAGTCCGGACCCACCAACCCCTTCACCAAGGCGCTCGCCAAGGTCGGTCTCTACCCCGAGGGCGGTCACCTGGTGAAACGGGTGATCGGCGTCGCCGGCGACACCATCACCTGCTGCGACGAGCAGGGCCGGATCTCGGTCAACGGGCAGCCGTTGGACGAGGAGGACTACGTCGCCGACGTCAAGGGCGTGGCCTGCAACGGGCCGATGACCGGCAACTGCGAGTGGTCGGCCGGGCCGATCCCCGACGGCCACATCTTCGTGATGGGCGACAACCGCGGCATGTCCGCGGACTCCTCGGCCCCCGACCACCTGTGCCTGGAGAACGAGACCGACTGCACCAAGAACCCCTACGTCGACGTCGACCTGGTCGTCGGGAAGGTGCTCGCGGTGGTCTGGCCGAGCGACCGCCTCGACTGGCTCAGCGATCCCGACTCGTTCGACGACGTGCCGGAGCCGGAGTAGGGGCGAGCGCCGTGTCCGACCTGCCCCGCGGACTCACGGTCCGCCGCGACGCCGGCCTCTACGGCTATGAGCGGGCGCTGCGACGCCACGGCATCGAGCCGATCGCCGGCGTCGACGAGGCCGGGCGCGGTGCCTGCGCCGGCCCTCTGGTCGCGGGGGCGGCCATCCTGCCGCCGGGCAAGGCCGGGATAGTGCCGGGCCTTGCGGACTCCAAGCTGCTCACCGAGAGGGCCCGCGAGCGCTGCTACACGCAGATCGTGAAGCGCGCGGTGGCCTGGTCGGTGGTGGTGATCAGCCACGACGACTGCGACCGCCTCGGCATGCACGTGGCCAACGTCGAGGCGCTGCGCCGCGCGGTGGCGCTGCTGGACCTGTCGCCGGCGTACGTGCTCACCGACGGGTTCCCGGTCGACGGGCTCGGCGTGCCCGGACTGGCCGTCTGGAAGGGCGACCGGGTCGCGGCCTGCATCGCGGCGGCGTCGGTGCTGGCGAAGGTGACGCGGGACCGGATCATGACCGAGCTCGACGGCGACTACCCGGTCTACGACTTCAAGACGCACAAGGGCTACATCACCGACGAGCACACGGCGGCCCTCACCGCCCACGGCCCCTCGCCGATCCATCGCATGCGGTTCGTCAACGTACGGCGGGCCGCCGGCATCGAGCCGCCCGCGGCCGTGCAGAATGAGGAGGTCGCCGTGACCCTGGAGGAGGTTCGATGAGCGCCGAGGATCTCGAGAAGTACGAGACCGAGCAGGAGCTCACCCTCTACCGCGAGTACCGCGACGTCGTCGGCATCTTCAAGTACGTCGTCGAGACCGACCGCCGGTTCTACCTCTGCAACCAGGTCGATGTGAAGGCCCGCACCGAGGCCGGTGACGTCTTCTTCGAGGTGTCGATGACCGACGCGTGGGTGTGGGACATGTACCGCCCTGCCCGGTTCGCCAAGAACGTCAAGGTGCTGACGTTCAAGGACGTCAACGTCGAGGAGCTCGCGCAGTCCGACATGGACCCGCCGAAGCCCTGAGCCCCAATAGCCCCGCGGGCGAGGCGGCGTAGTCCGAACGGACTAGGTGTTCTCCTCTTTCGGGCACACCTCCCCGCGGACCGTTCCGGGCGCCGTGCCCACCCCCTAACGTCGGTGAGGGGCCAGGTGGCGATGCGCCACCGAGAAGGGGGGAGCCGTGGGTACTACGCGCGCGCGCAACGGCAGGGACGAGGGCGGTGCCGCCGCGGTGGAGTTCGCGTTGATCGTCCCGCTGCTCTGCTTCCTGCTGTTCGCGATCATCGCCTACGGCTACATGCTCAGCTTCCGCCAGGCCGTGAGCCAGGCTGCCGCAGAAGGCGCGCGTGCCGCTGCGGTGGCGCCCAGAACTCTCGATGCCGCGAGCGTGAAGACCCGTGCCGTCCAGGCGGTGAACCAGGGTCTGGACGCGTACGGCGTCACCTGCCTGGCCGACGGCAAGCTCATGCACGACGGCGAGCAGGCAGGCACCTGCACGATCTCGGGAAAGCAGGCCTGCTCGGGCAGCACGGTCGCGGCGCAGTGCGTCGAGGTCGCGCTGTCGTACACGTATGAGGACGACTCGCTTCTCCCGACGTTCCCCGGCCTCGGTGTCCTGCTTCCGGAGACCTTGTCCTACACGACCGAAGCACAGGTCAGCTGATGCGGCGTCGCGACGAGCGTGGAGCGCTCATACCGGTCATGGGGGCGATGCTCGTGGTCCTCCTGCTGATCGCGGCGATGGCCGTCGATCTCGGTGTGCAGCGAGCGACTCGCCGCGACATGCAGGCACTGGCGGACATCGTGGCCCTGGACCTCGCCCGTCTTCTGGACGGCAGGACCGCCGACGAGATCAAGGCCGGCGCCGGAGGAAAGCCCTCGCTGGGGAGTGCCAAGAGCTCGAGCGTCGCGCGCAACAAGGAAAGCGCCCTCGGCGATGACCCCAGCACGTGCACCGGCAACGCGTGTGTCCGCGCGTACCTCGTCGCCGTCGACGAGAACGGCGAGTACCCGGAAGTGGGGGGCGTGCCCCAGGAAGTTGCCGACGATGTGGCGCCGACGGGAGTCGTGGTGGTGGCCTCGACCGAGGTGGGCTTCGCCTTCAGCGGGCTCGTCGGCGTCGACGGCGGAAAGGCCGAGCGGCGCGCGCTCGGGGTCGCGAACTCGTCGGCCTGCTTCCAGCTCGGGTCCTACGCCGCCAGCATCAGCCCCGCGTCGGCAGCACTCTTCAAGGACATCCTCGCGCCGATTCTCGGCGCCTCGACGTTGAACGCCGTGGGTTACAACGGTCTGGCCAGCGCCGATGTCCTCCTGCTGGACCTGATCAACGCGCCGTCCATCGGCGTGGGCACCGTCGACGAGCTGCTCGCGCTCCCGAACCTCACCGCGGCCGATCTCTTCCTGGCCTCAGCACACGCGTTGACCGGCCAGGGCAAGATCGCTGAGGCGGCGGTGTTCAACCTGGCCGCCACCAGCGTGATCGCGCCCTTCGTGCTCGACTTCCATGACGTCCTCGCGATCGACGGCGCCTCGGACGCAGTTCTCAACACGAACTTCAACGCGCTGGACCTGCTCGTCGGCACCGCGTTCCTCGCCAACGGCGAGAACCTCCTCAACATCCCCAACCTGCAAACCGGCCTCGGCTCGATCGGTGTCACCAACACCCAGCTCAAGATCATCGAAAGCGCCCGTCGCTGGTGCACCGGCGACGCGGGCAACGGGCCCGAGACCTCGCAGCTCAGCTTCACGTCGATGATCA
>DASTDJ010000290.1:0-46892 GCA_035710425.1 Nocardioides sp. | reverse complement strand
CAGCCCGGGATCGTCGTCGAGACCGAGGTCGCGTACGGCGGCCCGGAACGCCCGCGCCCGCTCCACGCCTGTGGAGGTGTTCTCGGGGCCGGCCAGGTGCGCGATCCGGCGGTGGCCCAGGGAGGCGAGGTGCTCCACCGCGAGCCGGATGCCGGTGGCGTCGTCGGGGGTGATCGACGGGACGTCGATGCCCTCCGGTCGGCGGTTGACCATCACCATCTGGACGCCCTCGCGGGCGAGCTCCTCCATCAACGGGTGGTCGAGCAGCGCGGTCGCGACGATCAGGCCCTCGACCTGCCGCGAGCGCAGCGACTCGATCTGGATCCGCTCGCGGCCGGGATCGTTGTCGGTGTTGACGACCAGCCCGCTGTAGCCGCCGGCCTCGAGCACCTCCTCGATGCCGCGCACGATGGGTGGGAAGAGCGGGTTGGTCAGGTCGGGGATGACCAGACCGATGCTGCCGGACTTCGCGGTCTTGAGTCCCCGGGCGATCGGGTTGGGGCGGTAGCCGAGCGACTCGGCCACCTTGATCACGCGTCGCGCGGTCTCCGCGTTGACCAGGCTCCGGGTGGCCGGGTTGAGGGCCCGGGACGCGGTCGCCGGATGAACGCCCGCGGCCTCGGCCACGTCCCGGAGCGTCGATGGAGGCACGACAGGCATCCTAGGGCTCGGCAACCGGTCCGGTGTGCTCGTCCGGACGCCGCCAGCGGCGCCGGCCGATCCCGGCAGCCAGTGCGAGCGGGAGCGCAAGGGCGGCGCACCCCGCGTAGATGAGCGAGTAGCGCCCGTCCTGGACCGGCCCGGACACGACGATCGCGGCGGTGGCGCTCCCGACGAAGAGCGCCCCGGCGAACAGCGAGACGATCGTCGCCCGCGCGGTGGGAAGCACCTCGGTCGCCCAGGTCTGCAGCGAGGAGTGCATCAAGGTCCAGGCGAACCCGAACACGACGACCACGACGACGGCCATCGCCGCCTGCTGGGAAACGGCGAACAGGGCGCACCCGGTCACGGCTGCGGCGCCACCTACGCCGATCAGGGCCGCGGGGTGCCAGTGGGCCGACAGCCTTCCGACGAGCCGCGAGCCCAGGAACACCGCGACGCCGTACACAGCAGTGACGGCACCGGCCACCGTCACGGAGGCTCCGGTGTTCTCGACCGCGGAGGGGAGCAGGGTCAGCGCGCCCAGCAGCACGGCGCCCTCGACGAACGCGAACACCAGCACCAGGAGCGCGATGCGGGAGTGCACCACCGTCCGGAGCGGCTCGAGGAGCGACGCCGGCCGGTGGCTGTGCGTGGGTTCGGGAAGGGCTCGGAGGGCCCACACGAGGCTGAGCGACGCGATGCCGGTGATCACGAACGGCGCACGCCAGGAGAGGACGTCGGCCAGCACCCCGGCACCCACCGAGGCTAGTGCGGTGCCGGTGGCGACCCCGACCATCAGCCGGGCGATCTCGCGCTGGCGGCCGGCTGCAGGCACGGTGTCGCCCAGGTAGATCAGGGACGCGGGGTACGCCGCGCCGAAGAACCCGCCGGCCAGCCCGCGGGTCACGGCCAGCACCACCGCTGAACCGCTCAGTGCGGAGGCGAGGGTCGCCACTCCCGCCCCGAGCAGCGTCAGCTGCATCGTCCGCACCCGGCCGAGCCGGTCCGACACCGCGCCCCACAGCGGCTGGCTGAGCCCGTAGGCGAAGAAGTAGATGCCCGCCGCCCGCACCACGTCGGCGAGCGGGACTCCGAGGTCGTGGGCGATGACGACCAGCATCGGCGGCATCGCGAACCGGTCGAGCGTGCTGACGAAGGCGGTCGCCTGGAGCAGCCGGATGGGTGCGTGCGGCTCCTCACGGCCACGGGAGCGGGAGCGCACCCGGGCAGCCTAGCCGCGACGGTGCACTCGATTGCAGAGGGGTCGTTGACGGTCGTCACCGCCGAGCCGTACGCTCCACCAATCGTTTGCATTCTCGGGCCCGTTCTGTTGGCACCTGGAGGACATGAGCATGGCGTCGACACCCGGCACAACGTCCGCGGACGGGCTGACACTCGTTTCCCAGCACGACCTGGAGGGCCGGGGCGACGGCATGCAGGTGCTGCGCGAGGGTGACGTCCTGTACGTCGCGCACAACGGCACGTCGGGGGCCGGCACCTCGATCCTGGACGTCTCCGACCCGGCCCGTCCCCGGCTGGTCCGACAGTGGGACGCGCCCGCGAACACCCACACCCACAAGGTGCAGATCGCCGACGGCTTGCTGCTGGTCAACCACGAGGGGTTCCCGTTGCGAGCGCCCGGTCCGCGTGGCCCGTGGTCGGCGGGTCTGGCCGTCTACTCCCTCGAGGACCCCTTCGACCCGAAGCAGATCGGCTGGTGGGAGTGCGGGGGCCGCGGCGTGCACCGGATCGTCTGGGAGGGCGGCCGTTACGCGCACATGTCGGCGACGCCACCGGGGTTCAACGACCGGATCTGGGTGGTCGTCGACCTGGCCGACCCCAGCCACCCGGAGCCGGTGGCCAAGTGGTGGTGGCCCGGCCAGTGGCTCGAGGGCAACGAGCAGCCGACCTGGCCGGAGGGCAAGCGCTACGCGGCTCACCATGCCCTGGTCGCAGGCGACCGCGCCTACCTGGGCTACGACGACGCCAACCTCGTCGTGCTCGACGTGGCGGACTGGACCAACCCCAAGGAGGTGGACCGGCTCAGCTGGGGCGGCGACGCCACGCACACCTGTCTCCCGCTGCCGGGACGGGGTCTGGTGATGGCCACCGACGAGCAGCAGAAGGACGGTCCCGGCGCGCGCGAGCTGTTCATGCACGTCATCGACGTCTCGGGCGAGCGGGCGCGCTACGTCTCCCGGTTCCCGGGACCGGAGGGCGACTACGCCCAGCAGGAGCTCCGGTTCGGTCCGCACAACTTCCACGAGAACCGCGCCGGCTCCTACCGCAGCGAGCGCCTGCTGTTCGCGACGTACTTCAACGCCGGGCTCCGCGTGTACGACACCGCCGACCCCGAGCGCGTGGCCGAGGTGGCGCACTGGGTGTCGGCGCCGCCGGCGGGCCAGCCGGCGCCCCAGGCCAACGACCTGTTCGTGGACGCCGACCACCTGGTGTGGGTGACCGACCGCGGCAGCGGCGGCGTCGCCTGCCTGCGTCCCGACGAGAGGCTCGAGCAGCTGATGACCGAGGCGGCGCTGTCATGACCTCCTCCACCGAGGCGCCGACCTACACCGCCGACGGCATCGACCTCGTCGGCTACCACGACCTCGACGGGCGCCCCGGGTTCAAGCTGGCGCTGCAGACCGTGGGCGACCGGTGGTACCTCTTCGTCACCCACTTCTGGGAGTCACTGCTCAGCATCCTCGACGTCACCGACCCGGCCGCCATGGAGGTCGTCGCCACGATCCCGGGGTTCGAGCACAGCGCCACGTGGCAGGTGCAGGTGGCCGACGGCATCCTCGTCGAGGGCATCGAGCACCGACCGGAGGCGTGGGGCGGCGACCCCGACAACGCCGGCGACGAGGGCATCCGGTTCTGGGACGTCTCCGACCCGCGCTCGCCGGAGCTGCTCGGCCATTGGCGGAGCGGGGCCCGCGGTGTGCATCGCAACCACTACGACGGCGGCCGCTACGTGCACGTGGCGGCGAGCAGGCCCGGCTACGAGGGCAACATCTACGTCGTCCTGGACATCGAGGACCCCCGCCACCCGGTGGAGGTGGGCCGGTGGTTCCTCCCGGAGCAGTTCGTCGCGGGTGGCGCGAGCCCACCTCGGCGGATCTCGCTCCACGGCCCGCCGTACGTCGTGGGCGACCGGGCCTACCTGAGCTACGGAGCGGCCGGGGTGGTGATCCTCGACGTGTCCGACGTGACCGCGCCGCACCTGGTGTCGCGGCTCGACATCGGCGCGGCCTTCTCGAGCCGGATCGCCATGCACACCGTGGTGCCGTTGCCCGAACGCCGGCTGCTGCTGGTCAACACCGAGGCGATCGCGGAGATGGCGGAGGAGCCCTACAACTTCGCGGGGATCGTCGACGTCCAGGACGAGCGTGAACCCCGCTTGATCTCCCTGATGCCGATCCCGGTGCCCGGCCCGGACGCGGCGTACCCGAACTTCAGTCGCCGAGGCGGTCGCTTCGGCCCGCACAACCAGCACCACCCGCAGCGCTCGGCGGACCTGTTCCACTCCGACCACATCGTCTTCATGACCTGGTTCAACGCCGGGGTGCGGGTCTACGACACCAGCGACCCCTACCTCCCGCGGGAGATCGCCTGGTTCCTGCCGGACGACCCGAAGGAGCGCCGCGGCCTGCTGCCGAAGACGCTGGTGACGCAGTCCGAGGACATCCTCGTGGACGCCCGGGGGACGATCTTCGTCACCGACAAGAACCACGGGATCCATGCCCTCCGGATGCGAGAGACGCCGGCGCTCACCCCTCGCACCACGGGGAGCGCACATGCAGGCTGAGGTCGATCCCGAGGGCGGCGAGAAGCTCTCGACCGTCGTCGACAACTGGCTGCCCCGGTTCCTGGCGAACGGTCTCGACGCACTGCAGGTGCAGGGCGTCCTGGCCCGGATCGAGCGATGGGACCAGTGGGCCGACGCCTGGACGGACTCGGCCCAGGGATGGGAAGACCTCGCACGGGCCGCGTTGAAGGCGGGCCACGACCTCACCGCCGGCGCCCACTTCCAGCGGGCTGCTCTCACGCTGCAGTTCGCGCAGTTCGTGCTCACCGAGGACGAGGCGGCCCGCGAGGCCATCCACCGGCGGCAGGCCGCGCTCTACCAGACCGCGGCACCCCTCCTGCGGCCGCCGGCACAGCCGGTGGCGATCCCGTTCGGCGACGCGACGCTCCCGGGCTACCTGCGCCGGCCCGACGGACGCCCCGAGGTCGGCCTGGTCCTGCTCGTGCCGGGCCTGGAGTCGACCAAGGAGCAGTTCTCGACCTACGAGCCCTACTTCCTCGAGCGCGGGGTCGCGACGCTCTCGTTCGAGGGCCCCGGGCAGGGCGAGACCTGGTACCGGATGCCGTTCCGGGACCAGGCTTTCCAGGACGCGTTCGCCGCGGTGCTTCGGTACGTCGACGGGCTCGACGGTGTCGGTGCCGGCGGTGTCGCCGTGGTCGGCACCAGCTTCGGCGGCTACCTCGCACTCAAGAGTGCCGGGGTCATCCCCGGCCTGGCCGGGGTGGTCGACATCGCCGGTCCCTACGACCTGGCCGCCTTCGACCAGATGCAGCCGGTGATCCGGGACGGCTTCCGGCGCATCGTGCAGGCGCCCGACCTCACCGCCGCGAAGGAGCTGCTGGCCGACGTGAGCCTCGACGGGGCGCTGGACGACCTGACCGCACCGGTGCTGATCGTCCACGGCGAGCGGGACGCCGTCATCGTGCCGGAGCACGCCCGACGCATCCACCAGGCGCTCGGGGGTCGTGGCGAGCTGTGGCTGGAGGCCGACGGCAACCACGCGTGCAACAACAAGTACGGCGTGATGCGGCCGGCCGTGGCCGACTGGGTGGCCGACCGGCTGACCGAGCGGACCTGACGCGATGACAGCGCTGCACGGTGGTGACCTCCTCGTCGATCTGCTGCTGGCCCACGGCGTCGACACCGTGTTCGGGCTGCCCGGCGGTCAGACCGCGGCGATGTACGACGCCATCGACCGCCGCCCGGCCCGGATCCGGCACATCGGGGTGCGCGACGAGCGGTCCGCCGCCTATGCCGCCGATGCCTACGCGCGGCTCTCCGGGAAGGTCGGCGTCTGCGACGCGACGGCCGGTCCCGGCTCGGCCAAGCTGCCCTCCGGGCTCGGCGAGGCGCTGAACTCCTCGATCCCCGTCCTGGCCATCGTGAGCGAGCTGCCGACGGCGACCGAGGCCCGTCGCTACCGTGGCGCCACCTCGCAGGGGATGGACCAGGCCGGGCTGCTCGCGCCGGTCACGAAGTGGGTGGCCACCGTCCGCCGTCAGCACGACCTGGCTCCGCTCGTACGCCGCGCCTTCCGCGAGGCGACCACCGGCCGGCCCGGCCCGGTGGCACTGATCTTCCCGCAGGACGTGCTCGACGAGAGCTCTCCGGGCGGCGCGCCCTCGACCGACCCGCACGCGGCGCGCTTCGGGACCTTCCCCGCGCTCCGCAGCCTCCCGGACCCCGCCGACGTGTCCGTCGTGGCCGACCTCATCGCCGGCGCGCACCGGCCGCTGCTGGTCCTCGGCGGTGGCGCCCTGGCCTCGGGGGTCGCCGACCTGGTGGTGCCGCTCGCCGAAGCGGTAGGTGCCGGCGTCGCCACCACGTTCTCGGGCAAGGGCTGCGTCGACGAGGCGCACCCGCTCGCCGTGGGCCTGCTCAGCACGATGGGTACCACGTCGGCCGCCGGCGCCGCCGACGACGCGGACCTCCTCGTGCTCGTCGGCAGCAAGGCCGGCAGCGGGACCACCCTCGGGTGGGCGCTGCCGCGCCCGGGGCAGTCGGTCGCCCAGATCGACGTCGACCCGGCAGAGCTCGGCCGCGACTTCGCGGTGGACGCCCTGGTGCACGCTGACGCCCGCGCCGCGCTGGCGGCGTTGCTCGCCGAGGTGAGCCGGGACGGGTGGACGGGGCAGGACACCTCGGCCTGGCGGGCCCGGCTGACCGAGGTCCGGCGCGAATGGGCCACCCGCCGCGACACCGAACGCGCCTCGGAGGCCGCGCCGATCACGCCGCCACGGGTCATCGGCGAGCTGCAGAAGGTGCTGGGGCCCGACGACCTGGTCGTCGCCGACGCCAGCCTGGCGAGCGGCTGGGTCGGCGCCTACCTGGAGCAGTCAGAGGTCGGTCGGCGCCAGCTCTTCCCCCGCGGGCTGGCCGGGCTCGGCTGGGCGGTCCCCGCCGCGCTGGGCGCCGCGGTGGCCCGCCCGGATGCGCGGGTGTTCGCGCTGATGGGCGACGGTGCGCTCGGCTACACCGTCGGCGAGCTCGCTGCGTTGGCCCAGCACCGCCTGAACGTCACGCTCGTCGTACTGAACAACAGCTCGTACGGGTGGATCCGCTGGTACCGACGGATCGCATTCCAGCGCGGGTGGGAAGAGGACGACTTCGTGCCCACCGACTACTCCGCCGTCGGCAGCGCCTACGGGTTCGCCGCCGAGCGGGTCGAGAAGGCCGGCGACCTGTCCGGCGCTCTGGCCCGGGTCGCCGACGACCCTCGCCCCGGGTTGCTCGAGGTCGTCTCCTCGGTGTGGGACACACCGGTGGAGGGGCACCGTCGGGCGCTCGCTGAGGGCACGTCCGGCGACTACGGCTCCTGACCGAAACCACAGAGGAGATCAGCGATGACCCAAGCGGCCGGCGGCAGGCACCTTGCCGCCATGACCCAGCCCGAGGCGGCCCGGGCGCTCGCGCGAGGCACCGCCATCCTGGTCTCGGGCAGCGTAGAGCAGCACGGAGGCCATCTCCCGCTGGGCACCGACGCCTTCGCCGCGCTGACCGTGGCGGAACGGGTGGCCGAGCGGATCGACGCGCCGATCCTGCCGCTGTCGCCGGTCGGAGTGGCGCCGTACCACATGCCGTGGCCGGGTTCCCTCACGCTGCGACCCGACACGTTCATGCGGCTGCTCTACGACGTGTGTGCGGGACTCGCGGCCGCCGGCGTCACCCGGGTGATCGTCGTCAACTGGCACGAGGGCAACACGCCCTCGATCCGGCTCGGGGCCGATCAGGTGCAGCAGGAGCTGCCGGTGCGGGTGGTCGTCGTCGAGTCGCACATCATCACCAACAGCCTGTTCCCGGACGAGATGGAGTTCACCCACGCCGGCGCGATGGAGACCGCGGCGGTGCTGGCCTACCAACCCTCCCTGGTGCGGCTGGACGAGAAGACGCCCGGCAGCCCGGTCGACGAGGGAAACGCTGGCCACGCGCTGTTCCGTCGGCGCGACATCTTCCCGGTGATGCGCGACTTCCGGGAGGTGGCCGAGCAGGGCTGGTACGGCACTCCCGAGCGCGTGTCCGAGGAGCGCGCCGCGGAGATCTTCGAGGCGGTCGCGGACCACGTCGTGGAAGGCCTGGAGTCGGTGCTCTCCGCGCTCACTGACTCACCGAGCCACAAGAGGACGCAACGATGACCGAGACCATGAGAGCCGCGCTGCTGCGGGGCTGGAACGACCTGGCCGTCGAAGAGGTGGAGCGCCCGGTGCCCGGGTCGCGCGAGGTGTTGCTCAAGGTCAAGGCCTGCGGGCTGTGCGGCACCGACCTCAAGCTCGTCAACGGTGGGTTCGAGGGCCGGTGGCCACCGTCCTTGCCGTTCGTGATCGGCCACGAGTGGTCCGGCCAGGTCGAGGAGATCGGCGCCGAGCTGGAGAACCTGCCTTATGCCGTCGGCGACCGGGTGGTGGCCGAGAACCATGCCGGGTGCGGCGCCTGCCCGATGTGTCGCGCCGGCCGCTACAACCTGTGCGAGGGCGTGAAGCGCCCGGGCTACAAGCTCTACGGCCACACCGCGCCCGGCGCGCTGGCGGAGTACGCCGTCCGGCCACCGGTGGTGCTGCACAAGATTCCGCCCGAGATCTCCGACGTCGAGGCGGCGCTGATCAACCAGGGAGCGATGACGGTGCACGCGTTGCGCCGGGTCGAGTTCCGCGCGGGGGCCTCCGTCGCCGTCTTCGGCCCCGGCCTGCTCGGGATGCTCACCGCGGCGGTGGCCAGGGCGGGAGGCGCGACCAAGGTGATCATGGTCGGCCGCGGGCACCGCCTCGACCTGGCCCGGCAGATGGGTGCGACCGACGTGGTCGACTACGAGCAGGGCGACCCGGTGGCCGCGGTCCGCGAGCACACCGACGGGGTCGGTGTGGACTACACGTTCGACTGCTCGGGCAACGTGGCGGTCCTGCAACAGGCCCTCGACACGGTGCGGCGCGGAGGGAAGGTCGCGGTGCTCGGGCTTGCGGGGGCCGAGACGGCGACCGTCAGTCCCGACCGCCTGGTGCTCGACGAGATCGATCTGCTCGGGATCCGGTCGAGCCCGAACGCCTACGCGCCGATGATCGAGCTGATGGCCTCCGGCGCGGTCGACGTGTCGCCGCTGGTCACTCACGTCTACGAGCTCGCCGACGTGGAGAAGGCGTTCGACGCGCTGCGCTCGCGCGCGGCGATCCGCCCCATCGTCACGCTCTGATCGCGGGAGACTGGTGGCCGGGGCGTGACAGACACGGGACGAGCGGCTCGGCTGACCGAGCTCCGGGCCCAGTACGCCGGGCAGCTGGCGGTCGGGTCCGTCGTCCTGGTGCTCTCGATGCTCGCGTTCGTCCGGATCCCGCTGTTGCCCGAGCTCGGCGACGACCTGTCGATGTCCGCGGCGGACCTGGGCCTGATGACCACGATCTTCGCGGTCGGGCGACTGTGCGCGGACATCCCGGCGGGCCGCCTGAGCGACCTGAGCTCCGCGAGCCGGATGCTCGGCGGCGCCGCCGCGCTGCTCGGCGTCGCGAGCCTCGCCCTGGCGCTCGCGCAGGTCAGCGCGGTGGTGCTGGTCGCGGCGTTCTTCCTCGGGGTCTCCTCGGCGACCGTCAACACGACCGGGATGGTGTACTTCGCCGAGCACGCCACGACGGAGCGGCGCGGGCGCTCGATGGCCGGGTTCTCCGCCGCGTTGCTCGGCGGGCAGGCCTTCGGGCCGGCCCTGGGCGGGGTGCTGGCGGCCTGGTGGGGGTGGCGAGCGGCATTGGTGATCTCGGCGGCGATCGCCATGGTGGTCGCGGCAGCGGCGGTGCTCCGGTCGCTGCGACGACGACGGACGACCACCCGAGCGGAGCCCGACGAGCCGGCCCTGCCGCCGGTGCCGCACGGCCTCCCGCTGCGGGAGCAGGCCATTCTCTACTCGGTCCCGTTCGTCATGTTCTTCACGTTCGGCTCGATGCCCCAGACCCTGGTTCCGATCATCGGCGCCGACGATCTCCATCTCGACGTCGGCGTGATCGGCCTCCTCCTCGGCGTCGGCGGCGCCTGCAAGTTCATCGGCGCGATGGTGGGCGGCACGATCTCCGACCGCGTGTCGCGCAAGGCGGCGCTCATCCCCGCGCTCCTGGGCCAGGCCGCGGGAGTCGCACTGCTCGCGGTGGAGGGAACCCTGTGGGCCTGGGTCGCCGCCCTCATCATCATGTCGCTGGCGTCGTTCGCGATCGGTGTCGCCGCCACCATGCTGGTCGACCGCACCCACGGCCGGCGCGCGGGCCGGCGGCTCGGTCCCTACCGGTTCGCAGGCGACCTCGGGCTGATCGCCGGCCCGATCACGGCCTCGCTGGTCTACGAGCACTGGGGCCAGCGCCCCGCTGCGCTGTTGGTGGCGGGGGTCGTGCTCGCCTGCGCGCTGGCCTCCATCCTGGGTCTCCGTGAGACGCGGTGGCTCGACGAGTCCTCCCCACCGCGGCCCCGCATGGCGGGTCTGTCCGGCGAGGAGCAGTGAGTGAGAGAAGGAAGGGAACCATGACCACCACAGCCGAGGCACGACCATGAGGTACGACGTGCACGCCCACGTCGTGCCTCTGAGCCTGGCCGACCGCCTCGCGGCCGACGGAGGTCGATGCGGTGTCACCGCGGCCGACGCCGACGGCCGGCTGCGGTTAGCCGTCGGCGACGACGGCGGCACCCCGGTCCGCCCGGACCTGCTCGACGTCGACGCGCGGCTGTCCGCGATGGACCGCGCCGGCGTCGACGTGCAGATGCTCTCGGCCTGGATCGCGCTGACCGCCTACACGCTGCCGGACGAGCAGGGGATCGCGTGGTCCCGGCTGTTCAACGAGACGTTGGCAGAGACCGTGGCGAGCCACCCGGACCGGTTCCAGGGCCTGGCCACGGTGCCGATGCAGGCCGGCGAGGCGGCCGCCGCCGAGCTGGAGCACGCGGTCGGCGAGCTCGGCATGGTGGGTGTCCAGATCGCTACGACGGTGGCCGGACGCGAGCTCGACGACGACCTCTTCGCGCCGTTCTGGGCGGCTGCCGAACGGCTCCGCGCGATCGTGGTGATCCACCCCGATCAGGTGCTGCCCGGTCGGCCCCGGTCCCGCTACGTGCTCAGCAACTTCGTCGGCAACGCGGCGGAGACGACCATCGCCGCCTCGCACCTGGTCTTCGGCGGCGTCCTGGAGCGTCATCCCGACCTCCGGGTCTGCCTCGTGCACGGCGGTGGCTACGCGCCGTACCAGGCCGCGCGGATGGACCACGGGTTCGATGCCGAACCGCGGCTCGTCGACCGGCGGATCTCGGAGCCGCCCAGCCACTACCTGCGGAAGTTCTACTTCGACACGGTCACGCACTCGCCCGAGGTGACCCGCTTCCTCATCGACTTCGCGGGCGTCGAGCAGGTCGTCCTCGGCACCGACTACCCGTTCGAGATGGGCGAGAGCGATCCGGTCGGACTGGTCGGTCGGGTGCCGGACCTGGCGGCGGCCGACCAGAAGCAGATCCTCGAGGACAACCTCGGACGACTGCTCGCCGAGGTGCGGCACGAGGAGAAGGCATGACCGAGACGACAGCTGCCATTGCGGTCACCGACGGCCACCCGCACTTCAGCGCGGAGGAGATGCAACGCCGTCACGAGGTGCTCCTCGATGCCGCGGGCGAGGCCGGCGTCTCGCGGGTGCTGTCGGTCGGCTCGAACCGGAACGGCACCGCCGTGCAGTGGCTGACCGGCTGGCCCGTCACCAGGGACGGGTTCGTCCTCACCGAGGCCGGCCGGCCCGACACGCTGCTCGTGGGCTTCTACAACCACGTCCCGCAGGCTCGCGAGCTGGCCCGCGACGCGGAGGTCGGATACGTCGGCCCGGTGCCGGTCGAGACCGTCCTCGCGACGCTGGCCAAGCGCGGGCCGCAACGGAAGCCGCTGGGCCTCGTGGGCCCGGTCAGCGCCCACCTGCACCGGAGCCTCACCGGCGCCGGCATCGAGGTCGTCGACCTGAACCCGGCGTACACCAGGCTCCGGCAGATCAAGTCCGCGGAGGAGGTGGCCTGGCTGCGCCGCGGCGCCGAGCTGTCCGATGCGGGCATCGCCGCCCTGACGGCGTCGCTGCGCAGCGGCCTCACCGAGCACGAGCTCTGCGACCTGGTCGAGCGCGCCTACGTGCCGCGCGGCGGCACCACCCACATCCACTACTTCGGCGTCACCCCCATGGCCGCACCCGCGCGGGCCAACCCGGCGCAGTACCCGTCCGCGCGCCCTGTCGAGCCGGGCGACGCCGTCGTGCTCGAGCTCAGCGCCGCCTTCGGTGGGTACGCCGGCCAGGTGCTGCGCTCGTTCAGCGTCGAGGCGGATCCGACGCCGCTCTACCAGGAGCTGCACGACGTCGCAGAGCGGGCGTTCGACGCCATCGCCGCGGTCCTGCAGGACGGCACCACCGCCGCGGAGATCCAGGACGCCGCGTCGCTGATCGAGGACGCGGGCTTCACCACGCTCGACGACCTCGTGCACGGCTTCGGCGGCGGGTACCTGCCGCCGGTGCTGGGTTCGCGCAGCCGACATCTGGACCCGAGACCCGCCCCGCCGATCCGCACCGGAATGACGGTGGTCGTGCAGCCCAACGTCGTGACCACCGACGGGCGGGCCGGCGTGCAGTTCGGCGAGCTCCTGCACGTGACCGAGCAGGGTGCGGAGCGGCTGCACGCCGCGCCCCGCGGGATGGTGCGGGTGGGGTGAGTCAGGCGACGGCTTGGTACACCAGCGCGACCGCCGCCGCGACCAGCGTCGCCAGCACGAGGTTCGAGAAGGCCGTCGCCGGGATCCGCCGCGCGACGCGGGAGCCGAGCGGCAGCAGCAGTGCGACGGGGACGATCGCCAGCAGCCCCTCGACGAGCAGGGTCGTGGTGTAGGCGCCGAGGAACACCAGGGTGACCACCTGCACCAGCGAGGAGACCAGGAACAGCGTCGAGATCGAGAAGATGTACGCCGAGGGCGTCAGGCCGAAGCTGTGCAGGTACGTCGACAGCAGCGGGCCCGAGACCCCGATACTGCCCTGCAGCCCGCCGGCGGCCAGCCCGACGGGTGGCGAGAGCCACCTGCTGACCGCCGGGCGCAGCCGCGCCTGCGGGTTGGTGAGCCGCAGCACGACGTAGGTCACGATCAGGGCGGCGAGGCCGACGGACAGGTAGCGGGCGTCGACCGTCGTCAGCAGCATCGTGCCCACGATCGTGCCGACGATCCCGGTGCCGAGCAGCGTCGGCAGGTCGCGCGACTGCGGTGCCGACTCCGCGTGCTCGACGACCAGCCACACGTTGGAGACCAGGCCGGGGATGGACATCACGATCACGGCCTCCTCGATCCCGATGAACAGCGCCATCACCGGGATCGCCAGCTGCGGCAGCCCGGCGCCCGTGATGCCCTTGATGAACGCGCCGACCGACAGCGCGGCCAGCACGACGATCAGGTCGACCCCGACCTCGACTCCGATGTCGGACCTCCTCGGTCGGGGTTCAGGCCCGTAGCAGCTCGGTCGGCCCCGCGTGCATGACCTCCACGCCGTCGTCGGTCACCCGGATCAGGTTGCCCATCTGGACCCCCGCCTTGCCGTCCGGGGTGGCGACGTTGGGCTGGAGCACGATCGTCATGTCCTTCTGGAACGTGAACGGCTGGTGGGTGGTGTCCGGCATCACGACGGGGCGGGTCGGCGTCAGCGGGTAGCCCTCGGTCGGCAGCGACGGCGGCAGGATGCCGATGCCGTAGCCGTGCAGCAGACCGTCGATGATGGCGTATCCCCGGTCGTCGATGAACGTGAGCGCCTCGAGGACGTCCCCGGTGGTCGCGCCGGGCCGGATGGTGTCGCACATCGCCCGGTAGGCCTCGTCGGCCGTGGCGTACAGGTCGGTGAAGAGCTGGTTGGGTTCGCCGTCGAGCACGATCGTGCGCAATGCCTGGCCGGCGTACCCGTGGTAGCCGATGCTGAGCTCGATCGCGAGGATGTCACCGCTGCGCAGGGTCCGGTACGACGGTGTCTGGGACGGCACCGCCCGATCGGGGTCGTCCTGCGGCGTCGAGCTGATGTAGTGCAGGTAGTCCTCACCGCCGTCACGCCGGTAGCCCTCGGCCAGCAGGAAGCCGAGCTCGTACTCCTTCATGCCGGGGCGCATCCCCTCGACCATCGCCGCCATCGCGGCGTCGGTGCGGGCGCAGCCGAGGCGGAGCCACTCGAGCTCCTCGGCGCTCTTGGTCACCCGCAACGTCCGGAACCGGCCGGTCAGGTCCACCAGCTCGGCACCCGGGAGGCCGCCGGTCAGGGGGCCGGTGATCTGGAACGGCACCCAGCCCACCAGGCCGACCCGGGTGGGTGCCGCGCCCTTCTCCCGGAGCACGTCGAGGATCGTCTGCCCGAAGGCCGTCTTGGCGCCGCCGAACCTGGTGTCCTCGACCACCGACTGACGGCGGGCGTTGGGCACGTGGTTGAAGGCGGTCACCAGCAGCACCGGGTCCTGGTCCGCGAAGAAGACCAGGATGTTCTCCTGCCGGCCCATGTGCTGGGTCAGGTAGTAGACGTCCGCCTGCCCGGTCCCGCCCTGGGCAGAGGTGCCGTAGAAGACCAGGACGTCGCACCCCTCCTCCGCCATCAGCTTCCGGGTCGCGTCGTGCCGGCGTTGGTACTCGTCGTCGGAGAAGCGGGCGTAGTAATTGGCGTCGTCGGTCATCGGGGTGTCCCTTCGTGCAGGTGCTTCGCGAGAAAGATGTGCTGGAGCGGCATGACCTTGTGCGGGATGTTCTGGCAGGAGTGGTTGCCCTCGTCGAAGACGTGCAGCTCGGTGGGCCCCGAGGCCGCGTCGCGCAGCAGCTCCGCGTTCTCCCAGCCCACGAGCGGGTCCTGCTTGCCGGCGATGATCAGCAGAGGGCAGGTGATCTGCGACGCGGCCTCCTCGAGCGTGAGCCGGCTGCCGAGCTCCTCCAGCTCGGCGTCGTCGGCAGCGCCGAGGTAGTTCAGGTAGGCCTCACGGGTGACCGGCATCATCTGCTTGCCGCGGGAGGCCCACCGAAAAGGCCCGGACACCGCGACGCAGGCACGCACCCGCTTCTCGTACGCCGCCGCCCGCGGGGCGTAGTAGCCCCCGAGGCTCGACCCGACGATCCCGACCCGGGAGGCGTCGACGTCGTCCCGAGTCTCCAGGAAGTCGATCGCGGCGCCGATCGCCGCCTCGTAGTCCGGCCGGATGTGCGTGGTCAGGCTCATCTCCCCCTGCCCCGGTCCGTCGATGCTCAACACCGCCAGGCCGCGGGCGAGGTGGCCGCCCCTCCCCGAGTGGCGGCCCTCCTTGCTGCTGTCGAGGCCGGGGATCAGGATCACGACCGGAGGTCGGGCCACCCCGGCCGGCTTCGACAGGAGCCCGACGAGCTCGATGTCCTCGAACGGGAACCGGACCTTCTCGATGGCGCCCTTGGTCAGCGGCAGCGACCGGTCGTAGGTCTCGACCATCTTCCGGTAGCCGTGCTCGTGCAGGTCGGGGTCGCGGAAGTAGACGAACGCGGCGACGTGGTAGTAGATGCTGGCCCGCTGCAGCGCCTCGACGGCGGCGATGTCGTCGCCGAGCCCGAGCCACTTCTCACCGAGCTCCTCGTGCACCCGGGCGGTGTCGATCCAGGCCCGGGCCCAGTCGTCCCAGGTCTCGATGCGGGCCGCGATCTCGTTGAGGTCCTCCATCAGGATGCCCACCCGGAGGAACCGGGGCGTCCACACGTGGAGGATCTTCTCGACCAGTGCGTCGGGCACGGCGGCCCCCTCTCTGCGGCGGCGTCGGCCCGAGGCAGCGGCGCTGCGATGGTCTCGCGCAGGGTCACGCAAAGGATTGCGTGCCATACGTTTGCCAAACAGTAGGGCCTCTTCCTGCAGGTCTGTCAATGCCCGCTCAACCACCGTTGACAGCGGGGGTCAAGAGTGTTTACCGTCACACAGCAAACGATTGTGGACCGCGGCTCGGACGGACACCCAGTGAGAAGAGGCCGGTTGTGAAGGTTCCCTCGATGCGTCTCAAGGGCGGCGTGGCCGTCATCGCCGTTCTCGCGTTCTCCGCCGTCGGCGTGGCGTGCTCGCCCGCAGCCGACGACGACGGGGGAGGCGGCCCGGTCCAGAACCCGGACGTGCTGACCGTTGCCACCGATGACGAGCCCGAGTCGCTCGACCCGGCGGCGATCGAGGACAACGGCCTGGGCCGGAGCGCCATCCTGATGGGCTACGACCGGCTGCTCGACATCGACCCGGGCGGCACGGAGCTGATCCCCTCAGTGGCCACCGAGGTGCCGACGCTCGAGAACGGCGGCATCTCCGCCGACGGTCTCACCTACACCTTCACCCTGCGGGACGACGTCAAGTTCCACGACGGCAGCGACCTCACCGCCGAGGACGTCGTCTACTCGTGGGAGCGGGTCCTGACCATGAACCTTCCGGAGGGTCAGTCGGAGAACTTCGACATCATCGACTCGATGGAGGCGCCCGACGCGCAGACGTTCGTGGTGACGCTCTCGGAGGTCGACGCGTCCTTCCTCTACAACGTGGTCGCCTCGATGCCCGCGAGCATCGTCAACCCCGACCAGGTCGAGGCCAACGGCGGCGTCCAGGCCGACACCCCGAGCGAGTGGATGGGCCAGAACATGGCCGGCAGCGGTCAGTACGTCTTCGAGGACTGGCAGCGCGGCGAACGGCTGAGCTTCACGGTCAACGACGACTACTGGGGCGAGAAGGCCAAGACGGACGTTCGCTGGTTCAACGTCCAGGACCCCAACGTCTCTACGCTCGGTCTGCGCGCCGGTGACTACGACATCATCGAGGGCGTCCCGTCGATCATCCCCGACGTCGAGGGAGCGTCCGGCGTCACGCTCAACCCCGACACCCCCGGCCTGCAGCTGCTGCAGATCGGCTTCAACATGAACATCCCGGTCGACGACCTGCCCGACGGCGACGACATCCCGGCCGACTTCTTCCACGACAAGCGGGTGCGCCAGGCGTTCAACTACTCGTTCGACTACGACGCGATGCGCGAGGGCGGCCTGAGCGGCGCCTCCACGCGTGGCAGCTACTTCATCCCGTCCGGCATGTACGGCAACGACCCCAGCGCTCCGATCTACGAGTACGACCCCGAGGAGGCCGAACGGCTGTTCAAGGAGACCGGCTGGTGGGACAAGGGCTTCACAGTCTCGATCGTGGCAGAGGAGGACAGCGTGTTCACGGACCAGTCGCTGATCCTCAAGGACGGCGTCGAGGCGCTCAACGACAAGTTCCACGTCAACGTGATGGCGCTGCCGGAGGCGCGCTTCGACGAGATCATGGCGACCACGCCGATCCCCGTCGCCATGTGGGGTTGGACCACGCCCGAGTTCCGGGACCCGCACTCCTACTACATGGACTCCGCCCACCCGGACGGCCGATGGGGAACCCTCGCCGGGCTCGCCGAGGGCTACGAGAACCCCGACGAGATCGCCTCGATGATCGAGGCCGCCAACCGCGAGCTCGACCTCGACGCCCGCGCCGCCCTGTACGCGGAGCTGCAGCAGGTGATGTACGACGAGGCGCCGAGCATCCTCCCGGCGCAGGAGAACATCGTGCTGGCCTACCGCGACTGGCTCACCGACGTGATCGCCAACCCGATGTGGCCGCGGCCGGGTCTGCGCTACTCCCTGTACGGCAAGGGCTGAGGCGGCCGGCACGTTGACCATGGCCGGTTCGCTCTCACGCAAAGGAACGTGACGCGAGATGAAGGTTCGCGACTACGTCCTCCGGCGGCTGATGATCCTGCCGTTCCTGGTGCTGATCACGACCATCATCGTGTTCGCCCTGATGCGGGTGGGCGGGTCCCCGATCGGTTCCTACATCGAGCCGGGGATGAGCCCCGAGGAGATCGACCGGGTCGAGGCGCGGTTCGGGCTCGACGACTCGCTGCCGGTGCAGTACCTCGCCTGGCTCAAGGGGGTGTTCCAGGGCGAGATGGGCTGGTCGGCAGTGTCGAACGCCCCGGTGGCCGACGTGTTCACCGACAAGCTGACGGCGACCACGGAGCTGGCCGCCCTGGCCGGCCTGATCGCGATCGCGCTCGGGATCTCGATGGGCACGTTCGCCGCGCGGCGCCGGGACCGGTGGCCCGACCAGGTCACCCGGGTCCTGGCCGTCAGCGGGGCGAGCATGCCGACCTTCTGGTTCGGCATCATCATGTTGATCTTCTTCTGGGCGGGGCTGGGCTGGTTCCCGATCGGGCGATCGGATGCGGTGATCTGGTCGAGCATCGACCACCCGACGGGCTTCTACACGATCGACGCGATCCTGGCCGGCAGCTTTACAGCCTTCCGTGACGCGATCTGGCACATGATCCTGCCGGCGATCGTGCTCGGCTACACCGCGACCGCGATCGTCGCCCGGATGATGCGGTCGTCGCTGGTCGAGCAGCTTGGCCAGGACTACGTCGATGCGGCCCGGGCCAAGGGCCTGCCGGAGCGGATTGTGGTCCGGCGGCATGCCCGCCGTAACGCGCTGATCCCGACGATCACCGTGATCGGCCTGATGCTCGGCATCCTGGTCGAGGGCTCGGTGGTCGTCGAGATCATCTTCCAGTGGCCCGGCATGGGCAAGTGGCTCGCCGACGCGGTGCTGCAGGGTGACCAAGCCACCACGATGGCCTATGTCCTGTTCATGGCTGTCCTGATGCTGCTCCTCAACCTGATCGTCGACGTGCTCTATGCGCGCCTCGACCGACGCGTCGTCCTGGGAGACTGAGATGGCCATCAACGAACGGGCGGGGTCAGGTCGTGGACGCTTCGGCGAGTCCGCGTTCAGCGTCCGGGCGAAGCGGACCGGGTCCCTGGCCTGGCAGGCGCTGAAGAAGCCCACCACGATGGGTGGGGCCATCGTGATCGTGCTGCTGATCGGGATGGCGATCTTCGCCCCGCTCATCACCGAGGCCAACACGCCCGACCCCTACCAGATGCCGCGCGACTGGCGGCAGACCGACGCCCCGCCCGGCACCAGCGGGCACATCCTCGGTACGACGTCCGACGGCGGCGACGTCCTCTACGGCATCGTCTGGGGCGCTCGACTGTCGGTGCGGCTGTCCGTCACCGTCGTGATCGTCTCGGTCCTCATCGGCGTGATCATCGGCAGCCTCGCCGCGGTGATCGGGGGCAAGGTCGACGAGCTGCTGATGCGGGTCGTCGACGTGTTCATGTCGGTGCCGGAGCTGATCTTCCCGCTGGCGATCGCCGCCGTGCTGGGGCCCTCGTTCACCAACATCATCATCGCCCTCGCGTGTGTGCTGTGGGCGAAGTACGCCCGGATCATCAGAGCCGAGATCCTCAGGGTGCGGCAGAGCTCGTACGTCGAGGCGGCGACCGCGATCGGCGACTCCAAGTTCCGGATCTACCGCCGCGACATCCTGCCCAACTCGATCACCCCGATCAGCGTGCAGGCCACCCTCGAGATGGGCCACGTGGTGCTTCTCGGCGCGACCCTGAGCTTCATCGGTCTCGCCGAGGCCGGGCTCGCCGAGTGGGGCGTGCTCGTGAGTGAGGGGTACCGCGGCATCGCCGCCGGCCGGTGGTGGGCGGCCACGTTCCCCGGCCTGATGATCTTCCTGTGGGCGCTGGCCTTCAATCTCGTCGGTGACGGGCTGCGCGACGCCCTCGACCCGAGGACGGAGGACTGATGTCCACGACGGCCCAGGACCCCCAGGGCGCCGCCGCCGACAAGGCCGTGCCGGTGGTCAAGGTGCGCGACCTCCGGATCCACTTCCAGAGCAAGAAGCGCGTGGTGCGCGCGGTCGACGGCGTGAGCTTCGACCTCAACGAGAACGAGATCCTGGGCATCGTCGGCGAGACCGGCAGCGGGAAGAGCATCACCGCCCGCAGCCTGATGGGGCTGCTGCCGATGCCGCCCGCGGTCATCGCCGGAGGCAGTGTCACGTTCCGCCCGGGCGGGGCGTGCCCGTTCTGCCAGGGCCGCGGCTGCAAGACCTGCCGGTCCAGCGGCAACGCGGTGTGCCTCGCGTGCGGCGGTCCGGGGTGCCCGGAGTGCGAGGGCACCGGCCGGCCGACGTTCGACCTCCTGCACCTGCCGCAGTCGAAGATGCGTCAGCTGCGCGGGCTCCGGATCGCGATGATCTTCCAGGACCCGTCGAAGTCGCTGAACCCCGTGCTCAGCGTCCGTGACCAGGTGGCCGAGGTCTTCTTCCAGCACCGCACCGCAGAGCTCCTCTCCGAGGTGGGCGACTCCGCCTGGTTCCCGGTCCGCCGGGCCGCGCACCAGGACGCCCGCGGCGCGGAGCGGCTGCTGCTCAGGGTCCCGCCGTTCCGCTCGCAGGCCCGGACGGTGCGCAGGAAGGTGGACGACCTGGTGGCCCAGGCCCTGGCCGACGTACAGATCGCCAATCCGCGCAAGGTGATGGAGAGCCATCCCCACCAGCTCTCCGGTGGCATGAAGCAGCGGGTGATGATCGCGCAGGCGATGGCGTGCGACCCCGACGTCCTCATCGCCGATGAGCCCACCACCGCACTCGACACCACGGTGCAGGCACGCATCCTCGAGCTGATCCTCGAGATGCAGCAGCGCCGCCGGGCCGCCGTCCTCTACATCAGCCACGACCTGTCGGTCGTCCGCATGGTGTGCGACCGGGTCGGGGTGATGTACGCCGGCCAGATGGCCGAGGTGGGTCCGGCCCAGCAGGTCTTCGACTCGCCGCAGCACCCCTACACGCGGGCCCTGCTCGCGGCAGTGCCGTCCGTCGGTCATCCGCGAGGCCGGCTCGCAGCGATCGAGGGCTCGGTGCCGGAGTTCACCGACGACGCGCCGTTGTGCCGCTTCCACAACCGCTGTCCCCACGCCGCGGCCGTCTGCAGGTCCGTCGAGCCGCGGCTGCGGGAGGTCGCCGAGGCGCAGAGCGTGGCCTGCTTCGGCTACGAGAGCGCCGCCGAGCTCGGGGTGCCCACCACTGACATGCCGGACGTCCCCAAGTCCTCGACCACGACGAGCGTCGCATGAGCGCCCGGGGGAGGCGGTCGGAGTCCACCGTCGCGGCCGGCCACCCGGTGCTGTCCGCGATCGGGCTGAAGAAGCACTACCCGGTCAAGGAGGGTGCTCTCCAGCGCGTCGTCGGCCAGGTCCGGGCCGTCGACGGCGTCTCGTTCGACGTCCGTAAGGGGGAGACGCTCGGGATCGTCGGGGAGAGCGGGTGCGGCAAGACCACCCTGGGCCGCTGCCTGACCGCGCTGCTGGACCCCACCGAGGGGGGCGTCTACTTCGAGATGCCCGCCGAGGAGCGGGCGAGGGTGGAGCAGCTGCTCGGCGTGCCCGCGACCGAGCTCGGCCCGGCGGAGCGGACCGAGCTCGCCGCACTCGACCAGCGCTACCGCGTCGACCGGCTCACCGGCCCGGCCCGGCACGACTACCGGCGCAACTGCCAGATGGTGTTCCAGGACGCCTTCGCATCCCTGAACCCGCGACACCTGGTGCGCGACATCGTCGGCCGCCCGCTGAGCATCTACAAGGAGGCCCACGGCCGGGAGCGGATCGACCGGGTGGTGGATCTCCTGGAGGCGGTGGGCCTGGGCGCCCAGCACCTGAACCGCTACCCGCACGAGTTCTCCGGCGGTCAGCAGCAGCGCATCTCCATCGCGCGGGCGCTCGCCCTCGACCCCCAGGTCATCGTGCTCGACGAGCCGACGAGCGCCCTGGACGTCTCCGTCCAGGCCCAGATCCTGAACCTCCTGCACGAGCTGCAGGTCGAACGCGACCTCACCTACGTCTTCGTCTCGCACGACCTCGGCGTGATCCAGCACATCAGCGACCGGATCCTGGTGATGTACCTCGGCGAGGTCGCCGAGGACGGGCCGACCACCGAGCTGTTCACCGCGCCCAAGCACCCGTACACGAAGGCGCTCGTCGACGCGAACCCGGCACTGGTCGACGCCGACCGGGAGATCAAGGGCCTGGCGGGGGCGGTCCCCGACCCGGCCCAACCGCCCGAGGGCTGCCGCTTCCACACCCGCTGCCCGGTGGTGACCCCGCTGTGCGGCTGGGACCTCGCGGACGCCGTCGACCTGCTCGCCAACCACCCGGAGCTCCCGGACGGCGTGAAGGACCACACCGCGCGGACGCCGTTCGAGGGAGACATCACCCTGGCCGACGACGACACTGCGGGCCGCGCGCTGGGTCTGCTGCAGACCCAGGCCCCCGAGCCGATGCGCGACGCCATCGTCGAGCTGACCAGGTCCGGAGCCACCCTCACCGTCCGGTTCCGGGAACGGGACCGGGTGCAGCTGCTGGAGGTGCTCCCGCTGCACCGGACCAGCTGCATCCTCGCGACCGAGCTGCGGGAGCCCGAGACCGGCGCACCCCAACACGTGACCGCCTGAGGTCCACCCCGTCGATCGACGGACAACGAAAGGACATCGATGACGACGACCACTCCTCCGCAGGCAGACCGGCTCGCGCACCTCCCCGTGCGCGCCGACGAGGATCCGTTCACCGTCGCCGTCGGCGGCTTCTACCGCCGGTGGTTCAGCCTCCTCGACGACATCGACCTGCTGGTCGAGACCGTCGCGAAGCTGAGCGACACCGTGGACGAGGAATGGGTCCCGGTCTGGAGCGAGGTCGCTCGACGGCACGTCGAGCAGGCCGAGCAGGCACTGGCCGACGGGGACGAAGCCACCGCGAGGCAGCTGTTCCTGCAGGCGAAGTCCTACTACAGCATCGGCCGCTTCCCGTCGCCGTACCACGGCGGCACACCGTTCTCGCCCGCGGAGATGGGGCCGCTCAAGAGCGAGTGCTACGACAACTACCTCGAGTGCTTCCGTCGGGCCAGCGCCCTCACCGACACCCGCCGGGAGACGTTGACGATCGAGCACGACGGCCACTCTGCAGCCGGCTACCTCTACCTCCCGCCGGACGCGTCGGCAGACGCGCCGGTCCCCGCCGTCCTGGTGATGTGCGGAGCAGACATGTTCAAGGAGGATCGGGAGCACTACGCGCTCGGCGCGCTCAAGGAGGGTCTGGCGGCGCTGGTCGTCGACGGCCCGGGGACCGGGCAGACCACCTATCCGCACGCGCCCGAGTCGATCGTCGCCTGGCAGAGCGCCCTTGACCTGCTGGGGTCGCGCCCGGAGGTGCAGGGTGATCGGATCGGCGCCTTCGGGGTCAGCCGTGGCGGCCAGTGGGTGCTGCGGCTCGCAGCGCTGGACGACCGGGTCCGTGCCGTGGCGTCGATCGCCCCGGGCGGTGTCGGCTACGAGGGGACGGAGGAGGAGCGCGCCGAGTGGCGACGGTTCCGCAACGCTCGCGGTGAGCACTGGTTCGGCCCGCGTGACCAGCGGCCGGCGACGCCCGACACGATCACCGAGGAGCAGCAGCGCGAGGACTTCCTGAAGTGGTCGCTGAAGCACAACGGCCTGCTCGACAAGCTCCGGGTGCCGGCCCTGCTGATCAACGGCAAGCACGACCACCTCTCCCCGATCGGCGAGCTCTACCTGGCCCTCGAGAGTGGGCCGCCCACCGGCCGGGTGGCGCGGGTCTATGCCGACGACGGGCACATCGCGGCGCGCAGCGAGCGGGAGTGGGGGCCCGCGACGTGGGTCTGGATGCGGGAACAGCTCGCGGGGGCGGGAGCGAGCCGTGGCTAGGACCCCCTCAACTTGCATTCGTTTGCAGGACCTATCATCACCCGAAGGAGCGTCACCGACAGTGCCTGCTTGACCGTGAGAACGCCGCTGGCCTAGAGTCAGAGCAATCGATTGCAGAGGGAACAGATGAACCACACTTGGGACCACGACACCTTGACGGTCGGCTGGATCGGCGCCGGCCGGATGGGTGCGGCGATGGCAGGTCGACTGGCCAAGGCCGGTGCGGACGTCACCGTCTGGAACCGCACCCGAGCGAAGGCCGAGCCGCTCGCCGAGCTCGGCTGCACGATCGCCGACACCATCGCCGAGCTGCGCGGACATGACGTCGTCTTCACCATGGTCTCGACCCCCGCCGACCTCGAGCAGGTGCTCGTCGGCGAGGGCGGCCTGTTGGCCCACCCCGACCGGGTGCCGGGCGTGGTGGTCGACTGCTCGACGGTCTCCACCGAGTCGTCCGTCGCGATGCGCGCGGCCTGCAAGGAGCGCGGGGTCGACTTCCTGGCCGCGCCGGTCAGCGGCAACGGCAAGGTGGTCCGCGCCGGCGGTCTCACCCTCGTCGTCTCCGGCCCCGAGGAGACCTACGAGCGAGTCGCGCCGCTTCTCGACCATCTGGGCAAGGGCTCGACGTACGTCGGCGACGGTGACCTCGCGCGCCTCGCGAAGATCTGCCACAACCTGATGCTGGGCGTGGTCACCCAGAACCTCGCCGAGATCACCGTGCTCGCCGAGAAGGGCGGCATCCCGCGGGCGGCGTTCCTGGAGTTCCTGAACAACTCGGTGATGGGCTCGGTCTTCACCCGCTACAAGTCCCCGGCGTTCGTGCACCTCGACTACTCGCCGACGTTCACCCCGATCCTGCTCCGCAAGGACTTCGACCTCGGCTTCGCGGCGGCCCACGAGCTCGACGTACCCATGCCGGTGACCGCCGCCACCGGAGCCGCGGTCCAGGCCGCGGTCAGCAGCGGACGGGTCGAGGAGGACTTCGCGATCATGCTCGACCTGCAGGCCGCCGCGTCCGGACTCACCCTCAAGCCCGAGAGCACCCCCGTCGACGACGGTCTCTCCGCCGCGGACCAGGACCAGGTGGACTGAGATGAGTGACCAGCCGCTGCCCGCACCGGGGCACATGGGGGTCGACTACGAGGAACGCGTCGACTTCGACCGGCTCCGGCGCTACCGGATCGGCCGGGCCCGCGAGGCGCTGGAGGGCAGCGAGTGCGGGGCGTTCCTGCTCTTCGACTTCTACAACATCCGCTACACGACCCAGACCTGGATCGGTGGCGCGCTCGGCGACAAGATGACCCGCTACGCGCTGTTGACGCGCGAGTCGCCGGAGCCGTGGTTGTGGGACTTCGGCTCGGCGGTCCGGCACCACCAGCAGTACTCCAACTGGCTGCCCGACGAGAACTGCCGGCCCGGCATGCTCGGCCTGCGCGGTGCGGTGGCGCCGTCCGCGGGGTTGATGGAGAGCGCCGTACGAGAGATCCGCGGCCTCCTCGAGGACGCCGGCCTCGCCGACTCCCCGGTGGGCGTCGACATCGTGGAGCCGCCGTTCCTGTTCGAGATGGAGCGGCAGGGTCTGCGGGTCGTCGACGCCCAGCAGCTGATGCTCGACGCCCGGCAGATCAAGTCCGCCGACGAGATCATGCTGCTCAACCAGGCCGCGGCGATGGTCGACGGCGTCTACCAGGACATCGTCGAGGCGCTGAAGCCCGGCGTCCGGGAGAACCAGATCGTCGCGCTGGCCAACCAGCGGCTCTACGAGATGGGCTCCGACCAGGTCGAGGCGGTCAACGCGATCTCCGGCGAGCGCTGCAACCCGCACCCGCACAACTTCACCGACCGGTTGATCCGGCCGGGCGACCAGGCCTTCTTCGACATCATCCACTCGTTCAACGGCTACCGGACGTGCTACTACCGCACCTTCGCGGTCGGCAGCGCCACCCCGAGCCAGCGCGACGCCTACACCCAGGCCCGCGAGTGGATGGATGCCTCGATCCGGATGATCAAGCCGGGCGTCGGCACCGACGAGGTGGCGGCGGTGTGGCCGAAGGCGACCGAGTTCGGCTTCGACAACGAGCTGGCGGCGTTCGGGCTGCAGTTCGGGCACGGGCTCGGCCTCGGCCTGCACGAGCGCCCGATCATCTCCCGCCTCAACAGCATGACGGAGCCCGTGGAGCTGCAGGTCGGCATGGTCTTCGCCCTGGAGACCTACTGCCCGGCCAGCGACGGCTTCTCGGCGGCGCGGATCGAGGAGGAGGTGGTGATCACGCCCGACGGGCCGCGGATCCTCACCCTCTTCCCCGCCCAGGAGCTCGTGATCGCCAACCCCTACTGACCCGAAAGGCCCGCCATGGGTGACTTCAGCCTGGACATGATCCCCGACCTGCCTCTCGACCTGTACGTCGGCGGCAAGGTCGTCCCGTCCAGGGACGGCGGCCGGTTCGACGTGCTCGATCCGGCCTCCGGTGCGGTGATCGCATCGGTCGCCGACGGGACGGTGGACGACGCGCTGGCGGCGGTCGACGCGGCCTCGGGCGCGGCGGCGTCGTGGGCCGCCACCTCGCCGCGCGAACGGTCGGAGGTGCTCCGGCGGGCGTTCGACCTGATGAACCGCCGCAGTGAGGAGCTCGCCCATCTGATCTCGCTCGAGAACGGCAAGGCGCTCACCGACGCCCGCGGTGAGGTGGCCTACGCCGCCGAGTTCTTCCGGTGGTACGCCGAGGAGGCGGTCCGCGCGTCCGGCTCGCTGATGACGGCGCCCTCCGGGGCCAACCGGATCATGGTGCAGCACCAGCCCGTCGGCGTGTGCGTGCTCGTGACGCCCTGGAACTTCCCGGCCGCGATGGCCACCCGCAAGATCGGACCGGCGCTCGCCGCCGGCTGCACGATGGTGCTCAAGCCGGCGAGCGATACCCCGCTCACGGCGCTGCTGATGGCTCGGATCCTCGAGAACGCCGGGGTCCCGCCCGGGGTCGTCAACGTGCTGCCCGCTCGCCGCTCCGGCGCGGTGGTGTCGGCGATGCTGCATGACCCGCGAGTGCGCAAGCTCTCGTTCACCGGCAGCACCGAGGTGGGCCGGGTGCTGCTCCGCGAGGCCGCCGACCAGGTCGTGAACACCTCGATGGAGCTCGGCGGCAATGCGCCGTTCCTGGTCCTCGAGGACGCCGACCTCGACGCCGCCGTCGACGGCGCGATGATCGCCAAGATGCGCAACGCCGGTGAGGCGTGCACCGCCGCCAACCGGTTCTACGTGCACGCGGCCGTGGCCGACGAGTTCGGACGGCGGCTGGCCGAGCGGATGGCAGCGCTGAAGGTCGGGCCGGGCACCTCCGACGACACCGAGGTCGGTCCGTTGGTCAACGAGGACGCCGTGCAGAAGGTCCACGAGCTGGTTCGGGGGGCGAGTGAGGCCGGCGGTCGGGTCGTAGTTGGGGGACGACGACCCGACCGCTCCGGCTTCTACTACGAGCCGACCGTGCTGCTCGACGTACCTCCTGGAGCGGCGATGCTGTCGGAGGAGATCTTCGGCCCGGTCGCCCCGATCGTCACCTTCACCGACGAGGCCGAGGCGATCCGGATGGCCAACGACACCGAGTACGGCCTGGTGTCCTACGTCTACACCCGCGACCTCGCCCGAGGTCTCCGCATCAGCGAGGCCCTCGACTCCGGCATGGTCGGTCTCAACCGAGGCCTCGTCAGCGACCCCGCCGCCCCCTTCGGCGGCACCAAGCAGAGCGGCATCGGCCGCGAGGGCGGCCACGAGGGCATGCTCGACTACCTGGAGTCGAAGTACGTCGCGGTGACCTGGTAGTCCGGGCGAAGCGCAGGCAGTCTCCTCCTCGTTGGTCGAGTAGCCCCGGCCGAGCTTGCGAGGCCGGGCGTATCGAGACCCCGGACGGTCAACGGGAACCGGGCGTGACGGTGGTTGAGGTGTGAGGAGCGCCAGCGACGAGCCTCGAAACCACCCGTTGCTCCGGGCACCGGAGGCCCGCGCGCGTAGCAGACCGACGCTCCGGGTCAAGGATTCCCTTCGGCGCCCTTGACCCGGAGCCTCTGTCGGTATGCTGCTGAGCGGCGCGCGGGCCCTCTTTCTCGTTGGTCGAGTAGCCCCGGCCGAGCTTGCGAGGCCGGGGCGTATCGAGACCCCGGAAGGTCAACGGGAACCGGGCGTGACGGTGGTCGAGGTGTGAGGAGCGCTGGCGACGAGCCTCGAAACCACCACCGGTGAGTGGTCTCGATACGCGCTCGCTCGTTCCTCGCTCGCGCTACTCGACCAACGAAGTCGTTGGTCGTATCGAGACCCAGCGAGTCGTCTCGTCAAGGCACCCGTTTGCTCGGGCGCTCGCCGTCCATCGTCGGAGGCGGCGACCGGTCAGCGCAGGACGGCGCGTGGCTTGAAGGCCTTGTCGATACCGCCGAACGGCGAGTCGAGGATGGCCCAGAAGTGGAGGCCGACCAGGTTGCGGGGCGAGCCGAGCTTGCGCCACGGGATCGTGATGGTCACCTGTCGTCCCTCGACCTCTCGGCGCACGTGGGGGCGCCGGACCACGCGGTCGTCGCGCTCGAGCCGGAAGCCCCCGCCGACCGTCGACCTGAACTCGAGGGGGTACCCGCCGGCGCCGGTCGAGGTGCCCAGGTTCAGCTCGGAGCCCCGGCGTACCCGGCCGGCGAAGCGAACCGTGACGGTGAGCCGTTCGCTGTCCCCGAGCTTGTAGTGGTCGTAGGTGACCTTCCGGATGTCGATCGGGGTCGTCCCGTCGCCGGCCACGTCTCCGGCCCGGTCGCGCTTGACCACGCGGTCGTGGAAGACGGGGACGCCGTCCCCGCCGTCGGCGTTCGCCGGGCCAGGCACCGTGCACAGCACGGCGGCCAGGCAGGCGGCGGTGGACACTGCGGTGCGGACGAGCATTGACGACCTCCGTCGATCGTTCCGATGTCGACCGGGAGCCTCTCCGGGGTGCCGCTCCGCCAAACATCGTCGACCGTGGCCACGGTGCTGGGCTACCGTGCGCGGTGGGGCAGGGAGGAGTGGACGACAGTGCTGTCGGACATCGAGATCGCCAACGCCGCCACGCTGCGCCCCATCAGGGAGGTCGCGGCCGAGACCCTCGGCATCGAGGAGCGCCACCTCGTGGCGTACGGCCACTACAAGGCGAAGGTCGACCCGGTCTACCTCGCGTCCCTCGCCGACCGGCCGCTCGGCCGGCTCGTCCTGGTGACCGCGCTGTCCCCCACCCCACCCGGGGAGGGGAAGACGACGACGACGGTCGGTCTCACCGATGCGCTGCACGGGTTGGGCCGTCGCACCATCGCCTGCCTGCGCGAGCCGTCGATGGGTCCGGTCTTCGGCATGAAGGGCGGCGCGGCCGGTGGCGGCTACAGCCAGGTGGTGCCGATGTCCGACATCAACCTGCACTTCACCGGAGACTTCGCGGCGATCGCCGCGGCGAACAACCTGCTGGCGACGTTGATCGACAACCACGTGCACCACGGCAACGAGCTCGACATCGACGTGCGGAGCGTGACCTGGAAGCGCGTGCTCGACATGAACGACCGCGCGCTGCGCGAGGTGGTCGTAGGTCTGGGCGGCCACGTGAACGGCTTCCCCCGGCAGGACGGGTTCGACATCGTGGTCGCGTCCGAGCTGATGGCGATCTTCTGTCTCACCGAGTCGTGGGCCGACCTCAAGCGCCGCATCGGAGACATCGTCATCGGCTACTCGCGGGCGACCAAGCCCGTCACCGCGCGCGACCTCGGCGCGGCGGGCGCGATGGCGGCCCTGCTGCGCGACGCGCTCGCACCCAACCTCGTGCAGACGCTGGAGGGGGCGCCGGCGTTCGTGCACGGCGGCCCGTTCGCGAACATCGCGCACGGTTGCAGCTCGGTCATGGCCACGCGCGCCGGTCTGCGGCTCGCCGACCTCGTGGTCACCGAGGCCGGGTTCGGCGCGGACCTCGGCGCGGAGAAGTTCGTCGACATCAAGTGCCGCAAGTCCGGCCTGCGGCCCGACGTGGCGGTCGTCGTGGCCACGGTGAGGGCCCTGAAGTACCACGGCGGGGTCGAGCTCGCCGACCTCGACGGGGAGGACCTCGGCGCGATCGAGGCGGGGATGGTGAACCTGCGCCGCCACCTCGACAACCTGCGCGAGGTCTACGGCGTCCCCTGCCTCGTCGCGGTCAACCGCTTCCCGACCGACACGGACCTCGAGGTGGCGAAGGTCGTCGAGCTGGCGGAGTCCGCCGGCGTCAGCGCCTTCCCAGCGACCCACTTCGCCGACGGCGGGGCGGGAGCACAGGATCTCGCGAAGGGCGTGCTCCAGGCGCTCGACGAGCCGTCGCCGTACTCGTTCTCCTTCACCTACGCCGACGAGCTGTCCCTCACCGAGAAGGTCGAGGCCATCGCGACCCGCGTCTACGCCGCCTCGCAGGTGACCTGGGACGCCAAGGCCCGACGGCGGCTGCTGCGCTTCGAGAGGGACGGGTACGGCGTGCTGCCGGTGTGCGTGGCGAAGACGCAGTACTCGTTCTCGACGGACCCGACCCTGCGGGGCGCCCCCTCGGGCCACGAGCTGCACGTCCGCGAGGTCCGGTTGTCGGCGGGAGCGGGCTTCGTCGTCGTGGTGTGCGGCGACATGATGACCATGCCCGGACTGCCCAGGGAGCCGGCAGCCTCGCGGATCGACCTGGCCGACGACGGGACCATCCTCGGCCTGTCCTGAGACCGCGCTGGACGCTCAACCACCTGTAGGAATGCGTACGGCGCCGCCCGAGACGCGCACGGTCGGCTCGGCGGGGTCGACGTCGACGAGCAGCTCGCTGCGCCGGCCCATGTCCTCGCCCTGGATGATCCGCAGCCGGGTCGATTGGGTGACGAAGCCGAGCTCCCGCAGGTAGCCACCCAGCGCGGCCGCGGCGGCGCCCGTCGCCGGGTCCTCCACCACCCCGCCGACCGGGAACGGGTCCCGCGCGTGGATCGTCTGCTCGTCCTCGAACCAGTAGAGCTGGATGGTCGTCCATCCGCTGTCGGTCATCAGGGAGAGCAGCGCGTCGTAGTCGTAGTCGAGGTCGGCGAGCCGCTCCCGGGTGCGCACCGCCAGCACCGGGTGGTGCACCCCACCGAAGGCGACGTGCGGCGGGTAGCCGTCGTCCAGGTCCGACCGCGACCAGCCGAGCGTGGACAGCAGCGCGGTCAGCTCGTCGTCGGTCATCGGGCGAGTGGACGTGGGAACGCTCCGCAACGTGGCCACCGGCCCGGTTGGCCCGGCGACGACGTCCACGTCGATCCGGCCGGCAGCGGTGTCGAGCGACAACGGACCCGGACCGTCGCGGTCGGCGGTCGCGACCGCCAGCGCGATCGTGGCGTGGCCGCAGAAGTCGACCTCGGCCTGCGGGCTGAAGTAGCGGGTCGCGATCGCACCGTCGCCGGGGATCGTGAACGCGGTCTCGGAGTAGCCGACGTCGGCGGCGATCGCCTGCATCTCCGGACCGGAGAGCCCGCTCGCGTCGAGCACGACGCCGGCGGGGTTGCCGCGCTCGGGGTCGTCGGTGAAGGCGGCGTAGCGCAGGATCTCGGCGGCCATGCTCGTCAGTGTGGCACCGTGCCGCCATGGACCCGCGCCGGCTGCTGATCTTCCGGGCCGTCGCCCGCGCCGGGTCGATCAGCGCCGCGGCGCGTCAGCTCGGCTGGACCCAGCCGGCCGTCAGCCAGCATCTACGCGCGCTGGAGCGGGAGGCCGGGAGCGCGCTGCTGCTGCGCGGGTCGACCGGGGTCGAGCTGACCGAGCCGGGCCGGGTGCTGCTGGCCCGGGCCGACGCGGTGGCCAGTCACCTGCACATGGCGGAGGAGGAGCTCTCCGCGATCGGCGACCTGCGCCGCGGACTGGTGCGCCTGGTGGCCTACCCGACCGCGGCCGCGACGTGGGCGCCCGGCGCACTCGCCGGCCTGCGCCGGAGGCACCCTGACATTGATGTCACCCTCACCGAGATGGAGCCGCCCGAGGCGGTCGCCCTCCTCGAACGCGGCGACGCCGACCTGGCTCTGGTCTTCGGGTACGACGCCGACCCGGTCGCCGGCAGTCGCGAGTTGCGCTGGGTCCCGGTCGGGGCCGAGCCGGTCGACCTGGTGCTGCCGCCCGACCATCCAGGCGGCGGCAAGCGCCGGATGGGAATGGCGCAGCTGAGCGACGAGTCCTGGATCGCGGGCTGCGACCGCTGTCGCGCCCACCTCGTCGGGCTCTGCGAGGCGGCCGGCTTCACGCCCGACATCAGGCACGTGAGCGACGACTACGTGGTGGTGCAGAACCTCGTGGCCGCCGGCCTCGGGATCTCGATGCTGCCGCGGTCGGCCACCGCGGCGTACCGGAACCCCGCCGTGCAGGTGCGGCCCAGCAGGTCGTGGGGAGTACGCCGCTTCGGCATCGCCCATCGCGACGGGGCGGACACGGTGCCGGCCAACGCGGCGCTGATCCGCGAACTCCATAAGCACCGCTTATGAGCCGTCCAAGAAGTTCGTGTCTACCTTTCATCTCACCCGCACCGCACGATGGTCCACATGAAGACGATCGGACTCATCGGCGGACTGAGCTGGTACTCCACGACGGCGTACTACCAGGTGATCAACGAGCAGGTGCAGCGGCGCCACGGCGGCCACGCGTCGGCGCAGATCGCCCTGCAGTCGCTGGACTTCTCGAAGGTCCGCGTCATGCAGCAGCGCGGCGCCTGGGACGAGGCGGGAGAGCTGCTGGCGGACGCCGGACGCAGGTGTGAGGCGGCCGGCGCCGACGTGCTGCTGATCTGCTCCAACCTGATGCACCGGGTCGCCGACGAGGTGCAGGACGCGGTGGACATCCCACTGCTCCGGATCACCGACGCCATCGCGGGTCGCGCTCGCGCCGAGGGACACGACACCCTCGGGCTGATCGGTACGCACTGGGTGATGGAGGAGGACTTCTACGTCGGCCGGCTGGCGCGCACCGGACTGACCGTCGAGGTGCCGGAGGCCGGCGATCGCGAGCTGGCCGACCGGGTGATCTTCGACGAGCTCACCCAGGGGGAGGTGCGGTCCGAGTCGCGGACGGCCTACGGCCGGATCGCGGCCCACCTGGCCGCGCGCGGAGCCCAGGCGATCGTGCTGGGCTGCACCGAGATCGAGCTGCTGCTCGGGCCCGACGACGTGCCCGTCCCGCTCCTCGACTCGATGCGGGTGCACGCCGAGGCGGCGGTCGACGCCGCGCTGGAGCCTCAGCCCGTCGGGGCGTGACGGGCCGTCACGCAGCACCGCTCGGGCGAGGGCTCGAGACAGGCGGTGGCCGGGCATCCCAGCCCGTCGGCCACGCCCTGGACGAAGGACTCGTTGAGCCCGCACACCAGTGACGTGTGCTTGCGGGCCAGGGAGTCGAAGGGGCAGTTGGCGAGGACGACGGCGTCGCGCTCGACCCGCGGCTCGTAGCCCTGGGTCGCCAGCACCTCGGCGAGCGAGGCCAGGGAGCCCGCGTCGTCGCGGTCCGCTGCCGAGCCGCCCACCTCGAGCCCCTCCTCGCGGGCACAGTCGTCGAGTGCCTGCTCCAGCGAGGAGCCGCCGGCGGCCCGGGTCACGGCCGCGGCGAGGATGTCGCCCACCAGGTCGTAGCGCCGCTCCGGCAGCGACACGGAGAACTCACGGTCCGCACGGCGGTAGAGCTTGCTCGGCCGGCCGGCGCCGGGCCCGGTCCGACCGCTCAGCCGGCGGAACTCCGCCTCCAGCAGTCCCTCGGCCACCAGGCGGTCGAGGTGGAAGCTGGCCCGGTGCAGCGGCAGGCCCACGGCCGCGGCTGCCTGCTCGCGACCGACCGGACCGGGGTGCGCCACGACGTACTCATAGAGCGCCCGGCGGGTGGCGTCGGCGAGGACGCCGATGCCGGCTGCCTGGCGACCGAGCTCCACGGCTGCTCCTTCTAAAGCAGAGATTCCTTGACATTAGACGGCACGGCAGTCTAAAACCAAGAGAACTCTACTTTAGAAACGAGGAATCGTGACCGCCATTCCCCTCCGGCCGCGGATCGCCCGCGTCACCCAGACCGCCGATCCCTCGGCCGCGGAGCGCGCCGCGACCGACCTGCTCCGCGCGCTCGGCATGGACCTGACGAACGAGCACCTCGCCGACACGCCCCGCCGGATGACCGACGCCCTGCTCGAGCTGACCACCCCGCGTGAGTTCGACCTGACGACGTTCCCCAACGACGAGGGGTACGACGAACTGGTGGTCGTCGAGGACATCCCGGTCCAGTCGCTGTGCGAGCACCACATGCTGCCGTTCGTCGGCACCGCACACATCGGCTACCTTCCCGGCGAGCGGATCCTGGGCCTCTCCAAGTTCGCCCGGATGGTGGAGTTCCACGCCCGGCGACCGCAGACCCAGGAGCGGCTGACCCAGGCCGTGGCCCGGCACCTGCAGGAGCAGCTCGCCCCGCGCGGGGTGGGCGTGGTCGTGGAGGCCGACCACACCTGCATGAGCCTCCGCGGCGCCCGGGCGCCCGGCGCGCGTACAGTCACATCCACGCTGCTCGGGCTGCTGCGCGACGATCCGCGCAGCCGGGCCGAGTTCCTCTCCCTCACCAGGAGCCGCGCATGAACATCGTGGTGGTCGGCGGCGGGCTCGCCGGGGCCAACGCCGTCGAGGAGCTGCGCGCCCAGGGCTACGAGGACGACCTCACCCTGGTGGGCGCCGAGTCGCACCTCCCCTACGAGCGGCCGCCGCTCTCCAAGGGCCTGCTGCTCGGGACCGCCGAGCCCGACTCGGTGTTCGCCCACGACGCGGAGTGGTACGACGAGCACCAGGTCGAGCTGGTCCTCGGCAGCCGGGTCGAGTCCCTCGACCTCGATCGTGGGCGGGTCGCCCTCGCGGACCGCGAGCTGCCCTACGACCGGCTGCTGCTCGCCACCGGCGCCACCCCGCGGCGGCTATCGGTCGCCGACGACGCGGGAGTGCCCGTGACCTACCTGCGCACCCTCGACGACTCGGTGGCGCTCAAGGACCGGCTGGCCGGGCGCATCGTGATCGTCGGAGCCGGCTGGATCGGGCTCGAGGTCGCAGCGGCGGCGCGGGAGGCCGGTGCCGAGGTGACGGTGGTCGAGCAGGCTTCGCAACCGCTGGAGGCGGCGCTCGGCCCGGAGGTGGGCGCCCTGTTCGCCGAGCTCCACCGAGCGCACGGCGTCGACCTGCGGCTCGGCACCTCCGTCGACGCCGAGATCCTCTCGGGTGCCGACCTGGTCCTCGTCGGGATCGGTGCGGTGCCCAATGACGAGCTCGCCCGCGCGGCCGGTCTCGCCTGCGACGACGGCGTCCTCGTCGACGCCCGGCTCCGCGCGAGCGACCCGCACGTGTTCGCGGCCGGCGACGTCGCCCGCCACGACCACCCGCTGGTCGGCCGGCTCCGGGTGGAGCACTGGGACGCCGCCATCCACCAGGGCAAGCTCGCCGCCCGCGCGATGCTGGGTGACGACACGGCGTACGACCGGATGCCGTACTTCTTCACCGACCAGTACGACCTCGGCATGGAGTACGTCGGGCACGTCGGCCCCGAGGGCTACGACGAGGTGGTGATCCGCGGCGACCGCGAGGCGCTCAACCTCAGGGTGTTCTGGCTGCGCGCCGGCACCGTGGTGGCCGGGATGCACCTCAACGACTGGGACGCGATCGACACGCTCCGGTCGGTGGTGGGCGGGCCGCTGCCCAGGGAGTGAGGGGGCAGGGGTCAATGCCGGGTCCAACGCTCCGTCTGGGTGAGCCAGAACAGATAGCTCAGCGCCGGAACCACGATCAGGCCTGCGAGCACCACCGCGACCAGCAGACCGGTCAGCGTGGCCGGTGCCCCGGCGGCGTCCTCGATCCGAACCTCGTCGACGAGCAGCCACGGATACTGCCCGACGCCCCAGCCGAGGACCACGCCGGCGACCGCGGCCACCGCCGTCAGCCGGGCGAGTGAGTAGCTCCGGCGCCAGAGCAGCACGAGGGTGGCGGCGCCTGCTGCTGCCGACGCGACGATGAGCGGCGCCGCTCGTCCGGACAGCCCGTCGAAGAGCGTTGGAGCATCGGCGCGAAGAGGGACCAGGGCGCCGAGCACCACTGCACCCGTCACCGCGCCGACTGCCAGAGTCCGCCATCGAAGCCGCTCGGCGAGATCGGGCTTCGCGGCCCGCCGAGCGTCCGCCACCAAGAACGTGCCGGCGAGGAAGGAGCAGGTGCCGACCGCGATCGCGCCACCGAGCATCGACGTCGGCGTGAGCCAGGAGCCGAACAGGTCGCCGCCGCCGTCAGCCGGCACCCGTCCCGAGGCGATGGCCCCGACGACTGCGCCCAGGAAGAACGGCGTGATCAGCGAGGACCCGGCGAAGACGACACCGAACACCCGGGCCTGGCCCAGGGTGGCGGCGTACTTCCGGAACGCGAAGCTCGCACCGCGCAGCACGATCCCGAGCAGGGCGAGCATCAGCGGTACGGCGAGCGTGGTCATGGTCGCTGCGAAGGACTCCGGGAAGCCGGTCCACCACATGACGAGCACGTAGATCAGCCAGACGTGGTTGGCCTCCCACACCGGACCGATGCTGTGGTCGATCAGGGTCCGGACCTCCGCGCCACGGACATCGCCGCCGGCGGTCGCGTCGAAGAAACCGGAACCGAAGTCGGCGCCGCCGAAAACGGCATAGACCACCACGCCCGCGAAGAGCGCAGCGGCGACGGTCAGCTCGAGGGTCACCGTGCCTCCGGGCCGTAGGGGCTGGGCAGGTCGTGCTCGCCGGCCCGCCACCGGCGCGCCATCGAGCGCAACACCACGGTGGCGCCGGTCGTCAACCCGGCGTACACGACGACGGTCCCGGTCAGGGACCACCAGATCCACGGACTGTCGCCCGCGGCATCGGTGGTGCGGAGGACCTGCCAGACCACCCACGGCTGTCGCCCCACCTCGGTGGCGATCCAGCCCGACTCCAACGCCACGATCGCCAGCGGGCCGGCGATCACGGCATAGCGCAGGAACCACCGGTTGCCCAGTGGATCTCGCCCGCGCCGGCGGAGGAACCAGAACACCAGCACGGACAGGGCGAGCAGGGTCCCGATACCCACCATCGTCTGGAACGCGAGATGGGTCAGGGTGACCGGCGGTCGTTCGTCCTCAGGGATCGAGTCGAGTCCCGGCACCGGCTTGTCGAAGCTGTTCCGGGCGATGAGAGACCCGATCTTCGGGATCTCGAGGTAGAACCGCGGCTCGCCGTCGACCCACACACCGCCGAGCCGTAGCGGCGCGGGTTGCTCGGTGGTCTCGGCCAGCTCGAAGGCCGCCAGTTTGGCCGGCTGGGTCTCGGCCACCCGGAGACCGAGGACGTGGCCGACCAGCGGTTGGGCGAGCGCGGCGACGGTCGCGAAGGCGAACGGCACCATGAACCCCAGCCGGTGGTGCTGATCCCGGCGCCCGCGCAGCATTCCGGCGGCGTAGACGCCCGACACGACGAATCCCACCACGACGAAAGCGCCCACCCACATGTGCGCGAACATCAGCCACACGCCGTCGTTGAACATCGCGGCCCACGGATCGACGTCGGTCACCTTGATCGAGCCGTCCGGTGTGTCGACGAGGCGGAAGCCGGTCGGGTTCTGCATCCAGGCGTTGACCGAGAGCACGCAGAACGAGCCCACCACCCCCGCGACCATCATCGGGAGCAGCATGAGCAGGTGCAGCCGTTCGGGCAGTCGTCCCCAGCCGTAGAGGTAGATGCCCAGGAAGATCGCCTCGACGAAGAACGAGAGTCCCTCGAAGGCGAAGGGGAGGCCGAGCACGTCGCCGAACGGGCCCATGAGCCCGGGCCACAGGAGCCCCATCTCGAAGCTGAGCACCGTCCCGGAGACGGCGCCGATGGCGAACAGGACGGCGGACACCTTGGACCAGCGCTTGGCCAGGTCCAGGGCCACTTGGTCGTCCCGCCGGAGGCCACGCCGGTGGACCACGAAGATCATCGCCGGAAAGGCGACACCGAAGCAGGCCAGAACGATGTGCCAGCCGAGCGACAGCGCCATCTGGTTCCGCGCTGGGAGCAGTCCGTCAGGCTCCGTCGCCAGCGTGGTGAGCAGGTCTACCGAGACAGCCACCACTCCAGCGTACGCTTGTGCATCCGTTCACAAGCAGGGGGACGCTCGGGCGGCACCGGTCTCCTCCGCGACCTCGGCGGCGCCGCCGCAGCCGTCGAGCCGCACCGGCGCATGGTTGCGTGCGGATGACCCGGGCGGATCCCCACAATTGGGTAGATACCTAGCGCAGGGGTGCGCCGTGGGACGGCGGTGGGGTCGGGTCGGGCTCGTCCTCGAGCTCGGCCGCGATCGACACGGTCAGGCCGCCGAGCAGGAACCCGATCACGCCGGCGGCGAGGGTGGTGGTGTTCATCGGAGCCTCCTGGCTCAGTGGTGGTCGTGCTGGTGGTCGGGGTGGTGCTGCATGGTCAGCGCGTGGCCCTTGCCCCTGTCGATCAGGTAGCGGTTGACCGGGAAGGCCACGACGAAGGCGGCGCTGAGGGCGATGATCATCCCGATCCAGAAGATCGGCTCGACCAGCCCGGCCTCCATCGCGCCGGGGATCAGCCACATCACCAGGTTGTCGGTGACCTCCATGGTCGCGATCGACAGGGTGTCCGCTGCGAACACCAGGCTCAGCGCGGCGAAGAACCCGAGCCCCGCCTGGATCAGCGGCACGGTGGACAGCAGGTAGCCGAACAGGAAGGCGAGCCCGACCGCCAGCGCGATCGTGACGCCGTCGGACAGGCCGGCCGCCGTACCGATCATCAGGCCGAGGATCTCGCCGATCGCACACCCGGTGAGGCAGTGCAGCGTCGCGCTGGCGGCCATCGCGTTGCGCGGGTTCATGGTTCTCCTTCGTCGGAATTGCCCCTTGCCAAGTACCATAGGGGGGTATAGTATCTCCGTCAAGACCAGCACCCCAGGAGCCCGAGATGACCGAACACCAGCACGGATACGTCGCCCAGCAGCACAAGGACGACGTGCTCAAGCGCCTCCGCCGGATCGAGGGCCAGGCCCGCGGTCTGCAGCGGATGGTGGAGGAGGACAAGTACTGCATCGACGTCCTCACCCAGGTGTCCGCGATGACCAAGGCCCTGCAGGCCGTCGCCCTGACCCTCCTCGACGACCACCTGAGCCACTGCGTGGTCGACGCCGCCCAGGCAGGAGGGCCGGACGCCGAGATCAAGCTCAAGGAAGCCTCCGACGCGATCGCCCGGCTGGTCCGTTCCTGACCGCAACCCATCACCCGAACACCCCGACCTGAGAGAGAGAACCGCCATGAGCGACACCAGCAACTACACCGTCACCGGCATGACCTGCGCCCACTGCGTGTCCTCCGTGACCGAGGAGGTCCAGGAGATCCCGGGCGTCGAGAACGTCGAGGTCGTTCTCGAGACCGGCACGCTCACCGTCACCAGCAGCCAGTCCCTCGACGACGACGCCGTACGCGCCGCTGTCGAGGAGGCCGGTTACCAGCTGGCATGAACACGCCCACGAAGGTCGCTGTCTTCGTCGTCGGCCTGGCCGTCGTCTTCGTCGGAGCCCTGGGCATCGGCAACGCGGTCGGCCCGGTCGCCGACGAGCCGGTGAGCCACGACGACGAGCACGTCGCAGGCGGCTCCGAGGACGAGCACGGCGGCGGCCACGGCGACACCGCCGAGACCGCGCCGGCGGCCGACATCCCCGGAGGACTGATGATCTCCCAGGACGGCTACACCTTCCGCCTCTCCGAGGAGAAGGCTCAGCCAGGCAAGCAGGTCCTCGTCGCGTTCACGATCGAGGGCCCCGACGGTCAGCCGGTGACGGCGTACGACGTCGAGCACGAGAAGCAGCTGCACCTGATCGCCACCCGCCGTGACTTCACCGGGTTCCAGCACGTCCACCCGGTGCTGGACGCCGACGGCACGTGGCGCGCCCGCCTCGACCTCACCCCCGGTGCCTGGCGGCTGTTCGCCGACTTCAAGGCGACCGGTGCGGAAGCACTCACACTGGGTGCCGACCTCTCGGTGGCCGGTGACTACGAGCCCGAGCCGCCGAGCTCAGAGGTCCGCACCGCCCAGGTCGACGGCTACACGGTCACCCTCGAGGGCGACCTCACCGCCGGCGCCGACGCCCGGCTCACGCTGAGCGTCAGCAAGGACGGCCGACCGGTCACCGACCTGGAGCCCTACCTCGGCGCCTACGGCCACCTGGTCGCGCTGCGCGAGGGCGACCTGGCCTACCTGCACGTGCACCCCGACGGCAGCCCCGGCGACGGCGAGACCGAGCCCGGTCCCGACGTGGTGTTCTACGCCGCGGTTCCCAGCGACGGCGGTTACCGGCTCTACCTGGACTTCCAGCACGACGGCGTGGTCCGCACCGCGGCGTTCGCCGTCAGCGCCGGTGAGGTCCCGTCGGCCCAGCCGGAGGAGACCCCCGCGGACACGCCCCACGAGGAGGAGGAAGGCGATCATGGCCACTGAGCTCTCGAACAGCGTCGAGCTGGAGATCACCGGGATGACCTGCGCCTCCTGCGCCAACCGGATCGAGCGCAAGCTCAACAAGCTCGACGGCGTCACGGCGAGCGTCAACTACGCCACCGAGAAGGCGAAGGTGACCTTCCCCGAGGGCGTCTCGGCCGACGACCTCGTCGACACCGTCCGGCAGGCCGGGTACGACGCGGCCGTGCCGCGCCCGCGGGGCGAGGAGCCGGAGCAGACGGCCGCCGTCGACCCGGTGCGCTCGCTGCGCCAGCGCCTGATCATCTCGGCGGTGCTGACCGTGCCGGTGATCGCGATGGCGATGGTCCCTGCGCTGCAGTTCACCAACTGGCAGTGGCTCTCCCTCACCCTCGCCGCGCCGGTGGTGGTGTGGGGCGCGTGGCCGTTCCACAAGGCCGCGTGGACCAACCTGCGCCACGGCACCTCCACGATGGACACCCTGATCTCGATGGGCACGCTCGCGGCGCTCGGCTGGTCGCTCTACGCGCTGTTCTGGGGCACGGCGGGCACGCCCGGCATGACCCACCCGTTCGAGATCACCGTCGAGCGCACCGACGGCGCCGGCAACATCTACTTCGAGGCCGCCGCCGGGGTGACGACGTTCATCCTCGCCGGCCGCTACTTCGAGGCCCGCTCCAAGCGCCGCGCCGGTGCCGCCCTCCGGGCGCTGCTCGAGCTCGGCGCCAAGGACGTCGCCGTGCTCCGTGACGGCGTCGAGACCCGGATCCCGACCGAGCAGCTGGCCGTGGGCGACCTGTTCGTCGTCCGGCCCGGCGAGAAAGTCGCAACCGACGGCGTCGTCGAGCAGGGCGCGTCCGCAGTGGATGCGTCGATGCTGACCGGTGAGTCGGTGCCGGTCGAGGTCGGCGTCGGCGACGCCGTCGTCGGCGCGACCGTCAACGCCGGCGGCCGCCTGGTCGTCCGGGCCACCCGGATCGGCTCCGACACCCAGCTCGCCCAGATGGCCAAGCTCGTCGAGGCCGCGCAGAACGGCAAGGCGGAGGTGCAGCGGCTCGCCGACCGGGTCTCCGGGATCTTCGTGCCGATCGTGATCGCCCTGGCCGTCGGGACGCTGGGGTTCTGGGTCGGCACCGGTGACGGGCTGCCCGCGGCGTTCACCGCCGCCGTGGCAGTGCTGATCATCGCCTGCCCCTGCGCCCTGGGCCTGGCGACGCCGACCGCGCTGATGGTCGGCACCGGCCGGGGTGCCCAGCTCGGCATCCTGATCAAGGGCCCCGAGGTCCTCGAGTCCACCCGCCGGGTCGACACGATCGTGCTCGACAAGACCGGCACGGTCACCACCGGCCGGATGGGGCTGCGCGACGTGGTCGCCGCCGAGGGCGAGTCCGCCGACGAGGTACTGCGTCTCGCCGGCGCCCTCGAGGACGCGTCCGAGCACCCGATCGCCCGGGCCGTCGCCGACGCGGCCCGCGCGGCCGGCCCGCTGCCGCAGGTCGAGGACTTCGCCAACGTCGAGGGACTCGGCGTCCAGGGCGTCGTCGCCGACGACGAGGTCAGCCACGCCGTGCTCGTCGGGCGGCCGCGGCTGCTCGAGGAGTGGTCGCAGTACCTCACCCCGGACCTGGAGCGCGCCATGGTCGACGCCCAAGCGCGGGGCGGTACGGCGATCGCGGTCGGCTGGGACGGCAAGGCGCGCGGCGTCGTGGTCGTGGCGGACGAGGTCAAGCCGACCTCCGCCGAGGCGATCACGCGGTTCCGCGACCTCGGCCTGACCCCGGTGCTGCTCACCGGCGACAACGAGGCGACCGCCCGCACGGTCGCGGCCGAGGTGGGCATCGACGCCGACCGGGTGATCGCCGACGTGCTCCCCGCCGACAAGGTCGACGTGGTCAAGCGCCTCCAGGACGAGGGCAAGGTCGTCGCGATGGTCGGCGACGGCGTCAACGACGCCGCCGCGCTCGCCCAGTCCGACCTCGGGCTGGCGATGGGCACCGGCACCGACGTCGCCATCGAGGCCGGCGACCTGACGCTGGTCCGTGGCGACCTGCGGGTGGCCGCCGACGCGATCCGGCTGTCCCGGCGGACCCTGTCGACGATCAAGAGCAACCTGTTCTGGGCGTTCGGCTACAACGTCGCCGCGCTTCCGCTGGCCGCCGCCGGGTTGCTCAACCCGATGCTGGCCGGTGCCGCGATGGCGTTCTCGTCGGTCTTCGTGGTCACCAACAGCCTCAGGCTGCGGCGCTTCCGCTGACCTCGGCGTTGCCGGCTGCCCGTCTCAGCTCCCAGCCCTGGCCGGGACCGAGGCCGGCGCCGGCGCGCCCGCGCCGGTGAGGTCGTCGCACCTGACCAGCTGGTGGTCCACGCGCTCCAACGGGCAGGAGCCGACGCGGTTGGCGGACGACGACTGCGACATCGCCGGCCCGGGCTCGGGGATCGCCGCGGCCGGACCGGTGGCAGGGACGAGGATGCCGAGCGTCAGTGCCGCGGCGAGGCCGGCGAACCGGCCCAGTGTGGTGTTCATGATCTCGCTCCGTTCGTGCGGTGTGGTGGGCATGCATCCACCATCAGCGGGCCCCCGGGATCCCACATCGGGCGACGATCCTGAGATCCGGCCCCCGCACCCCTCAGATCAGCGGCAGCGCCACCTGGGCCGCCGCTGCGTCGCGCTTTCGATGTGACACTGGGGGATGGCCTTGCGAACCAGTGCGGAGCTGGCCGGCCGCGCCGAGGAGCTCGCCTCCGCGGATGCCGTCCTGTCCGCGGCGGCAGGAGGGCACAGCCGCACCCTGGTGGTGACCGGGCCCACCGGGATCGGCAAGACAGCTCTCGTGGAGGCCGCCTGCGCCGAGCTCTCTGATCGCGCGCTGCTCCTGGTCGGGGGTTGCCTCCCGTTGCAGACGCTCACCGTCCCGCTCCTGCCGCTGCGCTCGGCGCTCCGTGAGTCGAGAGCACCCGGCCACGAGGCGTGCCTCGCCGAGATGGAGGTGGTCGACAAGGCGCCGCGCGCCCTCGACGCCTACCTGGACGACCTCACCGCCACGACGCCCGTCATCGTGTTCGTCGACGACGTGCAGTGGGCGGATCAGTCCACGCTGGACGTGCTGCACTATCTCGCCGCCGGACCGACCGGGCGTCCACTGGCGCTGGCCGTCACCGCCCGGGACCAGGGCCTTCCCGACGACCATCCCCTGCACCGGTGGCTGGCCGATGTGCTCCGGCTTCCCCGGGTCAGCCGACTGCAGGTCGGCGGCCTGGACAGGACCGCCACGGAGCAGGTGCTGACCACTCTGATGGGATCGGTGCCGCACCAGAGCCTGGTGGAGGATGTCTTCGGCCGGGCGGCTGGGAACCCCTATCTGACCAGGCTGCTCGCGGGTGGGCTCCGACCGAGTGCGCGGCGACTCCCTGAAGGGCTGCCCGAGGACCTCTCGACGGCCGTCATGAGGTCGTGGCGCGAGCTGAGCGGCCCGGCCAGGGAGATGACCAGCCTGGTGGCCGTCGCCGGCCGACCGGTCACCGTGCGGCTGCTCACCGCTGTTGCCGACGGCCTCGGGATGGGTGCGGTGACACCGGCGGTGCAGGAGGGTCTCGGAGGCCACGTGCTGCGCCAGGCGGGTGACACGTTGTGGTTCCACCACCCCCTCCAGGCCGAGGTGCTCGCGGGCGGGCTCGACGTCGTCCGCGGACGGGAGTGGAATGCGGCCTACGCGAGCGCCCTCGAGACCGCGATCGACTCGGGCGACCCCGTGACCCTCGAGTCGGCCGTCGCCCTCAGCGACTACTACCACCGAGCGGAGGATCTCGAATCGGCGTACCGGTGGGCGTTGCGTGCCTGGGAGGTCGCGGAGCGAACCCGTGCCTCCCGCGAGCTCCTTCGAGTCCTGCAGCGAGCGATCGACCTGCACCCGCGGATCTCCGGGGCCACTGACTCGCTCGAGGTGTTGCTCGACCGGCTCCGGGTCACGGCCGAGGCCACCGGGGTGGTCGACGAGGAGCTGCAGGCGGTGGAGGCCCTGGTCCGGCTCGTCGATCCCGCCGAGCGGCCGCTCATCGCCAGTCAGCTACGAGTACGCCGCCGCCCGCTCCTGGTGCTCACCGGTGCCGGCCTGCCCGGCCTCGACGACGCCAGGGCCGCCGTCGACCTCGCGGCGACAGCACCCGCATCGTGGCAGCACGCCGCCGCCCTGGCCGAGCTCGCGCGCAGCGGTGTGTGGCTCGCCGACCCGGATGCCGGTCGCCATGCCACGCGTGCCGTCGAGATCGCCCGTGGTGCGGGCGACCCGCGTGCACTCTCTCTCGCGCTGACCGCGCGCGGGATGGTCGCGGTGCAGGAAGGCAGGTCCCGGCAGGCGCTGGCGGACACTCGCGAGGCCTGTGAGAGCGCCCTCGTCGCCGGAGACTGGCGCGCCTACACCAATGCTGTGCTGTGGCAGTGCAACGCCATGTCCCCGCACCCGAACGAGGCGACCGCGGATCTGCTGCTCCACCGACGCGATGAGCTCGAGGCACGCGGTGCACCGCACCTGCACGTCGCCGATCTCGCGGTCTTCGAGGCCCAGGCGCGACTGATGATGGGTGACGGGGAGGCCTGTCGCGACCTGCTGCGCATCACGTTGGGGTCCGACCCGTACGCGTTCGTCGATGCCCAGTCCCGGGTGACGGCGGCGATGCTGGACGCGTGGCAGGGGCGGACCGCCCAGGCGAGGATGCACCTCGACCGGGCGGGGGAGCTGCTCGGCGGCACCGGCAGCTACGGCAACGTCCCGATCGCGACGGCATCCGCGCTGGTGGCGATCTGCTCGGGGCAGCCGGAGGTGGCGTTCGGCGAAGCCATGACAGGTGCGCGCGCCGATGGACTGCCGCCGCACCTGTGCGAGTGGCTGGTCCCGTTGGCCGCGCGAGCGGTCGCCGACCGGCTCGAGGCCGACCGGGACCGCGCAGGCGTGGACGGAGCGGAAGGGCTGCTCGGCCCGGCGGACCTGGACCGACTGCTCGAGGAGTTTCCCCGGGTGCTGGTCGACGGCCCCGACGCCGGGCCCACGCCGCTGACGAAGGCCATGCAGGCGTGGTACGACGCCGAGGTCGCTCGCGCACGACGCGACGCCCGCGCCGGCGCGATGTGGACCGACGTCGCCACGATGAGCGATCGGGCATCACTGCCCTGGGTCAGCGCCTATGCGTGGTGGAGAGCCGCGGAGGCGTTCCTCTCCGAGTCCCGATCGGCGCGCCCGTCAGGCATCCAAGCCTGGCGAAAGGGTCGGGCGCTCGCCGACCTGCTGGGAGCGGCCTCGATCGCACAGGACCTGGACGCCCTCGCGCGGATCGCGCGGGTGCCGCCGGCGCCGGATGTGGCGCCCGCCGTGCCTGCCGAGGCGCTCCCCGGCCTCACGGCGCGGGAGCGCGAGGTCCTCGACCTCGTCGTCGCGGGGGCGACGTACGCCGAGATCGCCGAGCGCCTGGTGATCAGCGAGAAGACCGTTTCCTCGCACGTGTCTCACCTCCTGCGCAAGACCGGGACCTCCAGCCGGGTCGAGCTGTCCCGGCTGGTCGCCCGTCGCCGCGAGACCTCGGACGGTGGCTGACCGTTCCTCGCGGGTGCTCAGACGACGCCGTAGGCGAGCATCGCGTCGGCGACCTTCTTGAAGCCGGCGATGTTGGCGCCCCTGACGTAGTCGACGTAGTCGTCGCTGACCCGGCCGTACTCGACGCAGCGGGTGTGGATGCCCTCCATGATGTCGAGGAGCAGCTGCTGGAGCTGCTCCTCCTTCCAGGGTCGCCGCTCGGAGTTCTGGCTCATCTCGAGCCCGGAGACGGCGACGCCCCCGGCGTTGGCGGCCTTGCCCGGTGCGTAGAGGATCCGGGCGGACTTGAACGCGTGGACGCCGTCGAGGTCGGTCGGCATGTTGGCACCCTCGCTCACCGCGAAGCAGCCGTTGTCGACCAGCGTCTTGGCGTCGTCACCGTGCAGCTCGTTCTGGGTCGCGCACGGCAGGGCTACGTCGCAGGCCACGCCCCACGGGGTCCGGCCCTCGTGGAAGGTCGCCTTGGGGAACGCGTCGACGTACTCCGCGATCCGACCGCGACGCTTGGTCTTGTGGTCCTTGACCCACTGGATCTTCTCCAGGTCGAACCCGTCGGGGTCGTGCACGAACCCCTGGCTGTCGGACAGCGTGACCACGGTGCCGCCCAGCTGGCACACCTTCTCCGCGGCGTGGGTGGCGACGTTGCCCGACCCGGAGATCACCGCGGTCTTGCCGGTGAGGCCCTCGCCGCGGGTCGCGAGCATGCTGGCGAGGAAGTAGACGGCGCCGTACCCGGTGGCCTCGGGTCGGATCAGCGAGCCGCCGAACTCCAGACCCTTGCCGGTGAGCACGCCGGTGAACTGGTTGGTGACCCGCTTGTACTGGCCGAACATGTAGCCGATCTCGCGGCTCCCGACCCCGATGTCGCCGGCGGGTACGTCGACGTCGTGGCCGACGTGGCGGAAGAGCTCGGTCATGAAGCTCTGGCAGAAGCGCATCACCTCGTGGTCGCTCTTGCCCTTGGGGTTGAAGTTGGCCCCGCCCTTGCCGCCGCCCATCGGCAGCCCGGTCAGGGCGTTCTTGAAGGTCTGCTCGAACGCGAGGAACTTCAGGATCGACTCGTTGACGCTCGGGTGGAACCGCAGGCCGCCCTTGTAGGGGCCGATCGAGTTGTTGTTCTGCACCCGCCAGCCGCGCTGCACCCGGATGTTGTGGTTGTCGTCCTCCCAGCAGACCCGGAAGCTGACCACCCGGTCCGGCTCGGCGATCCGGCGCAGGATCTGCGCCTCGTGATACTTCTCCTTGTCCTGGAT
>DASTDJ010000289.1:0-3799 GCA_035710425.1 Nocardioides sp. | reverse complement strand
GACGGCCTGCCGCACCCTCGAGCTCGAGCAGCGTCTCGGCACGCTGCCTGAGGGCAGCGAGCACGACATGGAGCGCGAGCGGGTCGAGCGGATGCTCGAGCGGCACGGCCTGCCGCTGAGCTCCTCGGCCTGAGGGTCAGGGACGCAGCCGCTCGCTCCACCTCTGGAACAGGTCCGCCAGCCGCTGGCGGGTGACGTTGACGACGAGCCGGGTCAGCTTGATCTCGTTCGAGGCAGCGGTCGCCGCGCGTGCCGGGCGGGCCGCGCGCCGGTCGGTCGCCGTGGCGGTCGAGCTGGCGGCCGGTGCGGGCCGGTCGCCGGCCTTGCCGGCCGACCTGCCCACCGGCTCGGCCACCGGCTCCGGGCCGGCCACCTGTACGGCGAGCTGGCCCGCGAAGTCCTGGAACATCTGCTGCGAGACGTCCTGGACGCCGCGGCCGAGGGCGGCGATCCGGCCGGTGAGGTTCAGGTCCGTGGTCGCCTCGAGGCGGCTGGCGTCGCCGTCCTCGGTGACCGCCACGCGCACGTCGGCGCGCACCGAACCGCTGCCCCGCCGGTCGCGGCCCGACGCGGCGAGCTCGAGCGTGCGGGCGTCCGCATCCCGACGCGTCACGTCGACCTGGCCGTTGTAGTTGAGGCGCAGCGGGCCGATCCCGACGAGCAGGGCTCCGGCGTACTTGTCGTCACCGAGCTCGTCGGTGAGCTCCGCGCCGGGCAGGCAGGCGACGACCGACCGCGTGTCCTGGAGGAACTCCCAGACCTCGTCGGGCCCGGCCTCCACCCGGGTGCTGTGGTGCAGCTTCATCGGTCCTCCTCGTTGACGGGCGGGTCGGTCAGCAGCGCCAGGACCCGCTCGGGGGTGATGGGCAGCTGGGTGGGGCGGCGGCCGATGGCGGCTTCCACGGCGCTGGCGATGGTGGCGGCCGGCGGGCCGATCGGCGGCTCGCCGATGCCCCGGGCACCGAGGGGGCCGCGGCCCTCCCCGCTCTCGACGATGTCGACCCACAGGTCGGGGATGTCCATCGTGGACGGGATCAGGTAGTTGGCGAAGAGGGTCGACACCGGGTTGCCCTCGACGCTCGGGCAGTCCTCGCTGAGCGCGTAGCCGATGCCCTGCGCGGCCCCGCCCTGGATCTGGCCGTGGACCCGGACCGGGTTGATCGCCCGGCCGACGTCGTGGCACGCGGCGTACTTCGTGAGTCGTACGACGCCGGTCTCCAGGTCGACCTCGACCTCGGCCGCGTGGGTGCCGAACGTGTAGTCGGGGAACGTGCCGCCCTGGCCCACCTCGGGGTCGAAGCGACCCGCCGGCGCCCGCCACGTGTGCAGCACCGAGGTGTCGACACCCGCGTCCTGGCAGGCGCGCGCGACGTCGGCGAGGGTGACCGAGCCATCCGAGGAGGTCGCGACCTTGCCGTCCTTCCACCGCAGCTCGTCGGGCTCGGCGTCCAGCAGCGTCGCCGCCACCGGAGCGAGCTGGTCGCGCAGCGCGTGGCTGGCCCGGAGGATGGCGTTGCCGGACATGTAGAGCTGACGGGTCGCGAAGGTGCCGCCCGCGGGCGGGTTGAGCGCGGTGTCACCGATGTAGACGCTGATGTCGTCGAGGCCGACCCCGAGGACCTCCGACGCGATCTGGCACAGGCTCGCGGCCTGGCCGGCGCCGAGGTCGGTGACCCCACTGCGGATCAGCAGCGTGCCGTCGGACTGGAGGGTGACCCACGCGGCCGCGTGGTCGCGGAACCAGATCGTCCGGCCGTAGGGCTGCATGCTGTTCGCGAACCCCTGGCCCACCGCCTTGCCCGGGCCGGACGGCGCGGACTGCTCGCCCAACCGTGCCAGCGCCCGCTGCCGGGTCTCGGTCACCGCGACGGCCGTGGTGATCGGCTCGCCGGACGCGACGACATCACCCTTCTCGACGTAGTTGCGGTCCCGGATCTCCTCGCGGCTCACGCCGACCGCGTCGGCGAGCGCGTCGAGCTGGGACTCGTAGCCGAGCACCACCTGCATCGCCCCGAACCCCCGGAACGCACTGGTCGGCACGTTGTTGGTGAACACCGCGCGGGACCTGGCCCGCAGCACCGGCACCTTGTAGGGGCCGGTCGAGAGCGCCGCGCCGGCGAACAGCACCCGCGCGCTCAGGCACGGGTAGGCGCCGGCGTCGCCGACGATGTCGACGTCCATCGCGACGATCCGGCCGTCGCGGTCGGCGCCGGTGCGGTAGCGCATCGTGAACGGATGGCGTTTGGTGCTGGCCAGGATCGACTCCTGCCGGGTCCACACCATGCGCACCGGCCGGCGGGTGTGCCAGGTCAGCAGCGCGAGGTAGGGCTCGACGGTCATGTCCTCCTTGCCGCCGAAGCCGCCACCCATGTACGACGCGATGACCCGCACCCGGCTGTCGGGCAGCCCCAGGATCCGGGCGATCTCGGTGGCGTGCTCGATCACCTGGGTCGAGACGCGGAGGGTGACGACGTCGTTCTCGATCCAGGCCACCCCGGCCTCGGTCTCGAGGTAGGCGTGCTCGACGTGCTGGGTCCGGTAGACGTCCTCGACGACCACGTCGGCCTTGGCGAACGCCTCGTCGAGGTCACCGCGCTGGAGCTGCCAGTTGACCAGGACGTTGCCGGCGTCGTGGACCAGCGGGGCGCCGTCGGCCAGCGCCTCCTCCGGCGAGTAGACCCCGTCCAGGTGCTCGTACTCGACGCGGATCAGGTCGGCCGCCTCGTCGGCGGTCTCCTGGTCGACGGCGGCGACCACGGCGATCGGCTCGCCGACGTACCGCACCCGGTTGGAGGCGAGCACCGGCTGCTCGACCGTCACCTCGCCGAGCCCGCCGCTCGCGTGCTCGACGACCGCGTTGTGCGGCACGTCCGCGGCGGTCAGCACGGCGACCACGCCGTCGAGCCGCTCCGCCTCCTCGACGTCGATCGCGACGATCCGGCCGCTGGCGACCTCGGAGCGGACGACCTTGCCGAACACCATGCCCGGGAGCTTCCAGTCGGCGGCGTACAGCAGCGTCCCGCGCACCTTGTCGACGAAGTCGTGGTGACCCGGCGAGGTGCCGACGACGGAGTACTCCTCGCGGCTGTCGGTCTTGACGCGCTTGCCCTTGTCGGGGCGCGTGGTGGGCTCGGTCATGCGCTGGCCTCCCGCGGCTCCTCGACGTCGTCGGACGTGTCGGGCGCGCCGTCGCGGACCCAGGCCTCGACCGCGTCGACGATCGCGGTGTAGCCGGTGCAGCGGCACAGGTTGCCGACCAGCTCGTAGCGGATGTCGTCGCGGTCCGCGTCAGGCGCGCGCTCGGCGAGCGCGGCGGCGGTGAGCATCATCCCGGGGGTGCAGAAGCCGCACTGCGAGGCACCGCGCTCCAGGAAGCAGCGCTGCAGCGGATGCAGGTCATCAGTCGGGTCGGCGAACCCGTGCAGCGTGGTGATCTCGCGGCCCTCGGCCTGGACGGCGTAGGTCAGGCAGGCGCTGGCCGGCCGGCCGTCGACGAGGACCGTGCAGGTGCCGCAGACACCTTCGTTGCAGCCGTAGCGGACGTCGGGGCGACCGAGGTCGTCGTGGAGGGCGTCGAGCAGGGTCCGGTCGTTGCGGATCCAGAGCTCGTGCTCGACGCCGTTGACGGTCAGGCGGATCTGGGTGCGCATCATCGGGCGACTCCGGAGTGGCTGGTGGGGTCCGGCGTGAGCACCTGCTCCAGCGCCCGGCGGACGTGGACCCGGACCAGGCGGCGACGGTGCTCGCCCGTCGCATGGACGTCGGACTCGGGGTCGATGGCGTCCGCGATCGTGTCGGC
>DASTDJ010000288.1:0-14516 GCA_035710425.1 Nocardioides sp. | reverse complement strand
GCGCCGGACTGGCCGGGCTGGCCGCCGCGCGCGACCTCGAGGCCGGTGGCGCGCAGGTCACGGTGCTCGAGGCGCGGCCCCGGGTCGGGGGGCGGGTCGAGCAGGTCGAGCTCGCCGACGGCCGCCGCGTCCAGCTCGGCGGCGAGGTCGTGGGCAACGCCCACACCAGCTACCTCGGCCTGGTCGATGAGCTCGGCCTGACGCTGACCGCGTCGTACGTCGCGGAGCCCGGCGCGCTCACCCGCCAGGTCCCCGGCTCGATCGACGTCGGCGAGTGGCCGACCTGGTGCACGCCGACCGACCGGGCGTCGTACGACGACGTGGAGGCCGCCCTCGAGAAGGTGCTCGCCGGCATCGATCCCGACGACCCCTGGTCGTGCCCGGACCTCAGCCGCCTCGACCGGCTCAGCGTCGGCGACTGGCTGCGGGAGGTCGGGGCCTCGCCCGGCGTCCTGCGGCTCTGGGAGCTGGTGCACCTCGGCCTCGCCGACGGCTCGATCGAACGGCAGAGCATGTTCGCCTACGCCCGCAAGGGCGCCGTGGGCGGCACCTCGGGCAGCTACGACGTCGAGCAGTGGGAGAACCTCCGGGTCGCGGAGGGTTCCGCCACCGTCGCCCTGACGATGGCCGAGGGCCTGGGCGACGTGCGCCTCTCCACGCCGGTCCGCAGCATCCGCGTCGACGCCCGGGGCAGCGTGGTCACCACGAGCGCGGGCGAGGAGGTCGGCGCCGGTGCGGTCGTCCTCGCCGTACCGTCCGGCCCGGCACGGGACATCGACATCCAGGGCGTCAGCGACGCGCGGCTCGAGTCGCTGCGCCGGCAACGACACGCCTGGGCCGCAAAGTTCGTGGCGGCCTACGACGAGCCGTTCTGGCGGGCCCGCGGGCAGAACGCACTCGCGGAGAGCGAGGGCGTCCTCGGCTCCACCTGGCCGCAGCAGCCCGGCGTCCTCTCGGCGCTGGTCCCGCCCGAGCGCTACGCCGCGTTCGCGGCCGCGGACCCCGACACCCGGACCCGCGAGGCGCTCACCCAGGTCGCCGAGCTCTACGGGCCGGAGGCGACCGTGCCGCTGCAGACCTGGACCCGCCTGTGGGGCACCGACCCCTGGACGCAGGGCTACGTCACGAACTGGCGCCCTGGCGACGTCGAGGCCGTCGGGCCCCTCCACGGCACTCACGAACCGCCCTTCTACGTCTGCGGCTCGGACCAGTGGGTCGCCGGCTACATGGAGGGCGCCGTCCGGACCGGCCGCGGCGCCGCCGCGGCTGCACTGGCAGGATCTGGGGAAGGAACGCCATGGACTTCGGGCTGACCGACGAGCAGCGCAGCATCGTCGAGGTGACGCGCACCTTCGTCGAGAAGGAGCTCTACCCCCACGAGGAGGAGGTCGAGCGCACCGGCGTGCTGCGGCCCGAGCTCGTCGCCGAGATCCGCGCGAAGGCGCTGGCCGCCGGCCTGTACGCCGCCAACATGCCCGAGGAGGTCGGCGGGGCGGGCCTCGACACGGTCACGTGGGTGCTCTTCGAGAAGGAGCTGGGCAGGGCCAACTACGCCCTGCACTACTGCGGCGTGCCGCGGCCCTCGAACATCCTGCTGGCGGGCACCGAGGCGCAGCGTGAGAAGTACCTCTACCCCTGCGTGCGCGGCGAGAAGGTCGATTGCCTGGCCATGACCGAGCCGGGCGCCGGGTCCGACATGCGGGGCATGCGCACCAAGGCGACCCGCGACGGCGACGGCTGGCGGATCAAGGGCAACAAGCACTTCATCAGCCACGCCGACGAGGCCGACTTCGTGATCCTGGTGGCGGTGACCGGTACCGACTCGGCAGGGCGTGGCGAGATGTCGACGTTCCTGGTCGACCTCGACGCCCCGGGTGTGGCCGTGCACGACGGCTACCGCAACGTCTCGCACCGGGGCTACACGAACTCCATCATCGACTTCGACGACGTGGTCGTCGGGGCCGACGCGCTGCTGGGCGAGGAGGGCAAGGGCTTCGAGCTGGCCGGTGAGTGGCTCGGCTCGACCCGGCTCCAGGTCGCGGCGTCCTGCCTCGGCCGCGCCGAGCGGGCGCTCGAGCTCTCCGTCCAGCACGCGGCCACCCGCGAGCAGTTCGGCCAGCCGATCGGGAGGTTCCAGGGCATCGGCTTCAAGCTCGCCGACATGGCCAGCGAGCTGCGCGCGGCCGAGCTGGTGACCCTGTACGCCGCGTGGAAGTACGACCAGGGCACGGCCACCGACTCCGACATCGCCATGGCCAAGCTCAAGGCGACCGAGATGCTGGCGATGGTCGCCGACGAGGCGATCCAGATCCACGGCGGCATGGGGCTGATGGACGAGCTGCCCCTGGAGCGGATCTGGCGCGATGCACGCATCGAGCGGATCTGGGACGGGACGTCGGAGATCCAGCGACACATCATCAGCCGGTCGCTGCTGCGGCCGTTGGGAGCCTGACATGAGTGACTCCGTGCAGACCCGCGTCGAGGACGGCGTGCTCGAGGTCACCCTCGACCGGCCGAAGGCCAACGCCATCGATCTCGCAACCAGCCGGGAGATGGGCCGGGTCTTCGCGTCGTTCCGCGACGACCCCGACCTCCGGGTGGCGATCGTGCGCACCGAGGGCGACAAGTTCTTCTGCGCCGGCTGGGACCTCAAGGCGGCGGCCGACGGCGACGCGGTCGACGGTGACTACGGCGTCGGCGGCTTCGGTGGCCTCCAGGAGCTGCCCGACCTCAACAAGCCCGTGATCGCCGCGGTCCACGGCCTCGCGATGGGTGGCGGCTTCGAGCTCGCGCTCTCGTGCGACCTCATCTACGCCTCGGAGTCGACCCAGTTCGGACTGCCCGAGATCAACGCCGGCACCCTCGCCGATGCGGCGACGATCAAGCTGCCGAAGCGGATGCCGTACCACGTCGCCATGGAGCTGCTCCTGACCGGACGCTGGATGCCGGCGTCGGAGGCTGCGCACTGGGGCGTGGTCAACGAGGTGCTGCCCGACGACGAGGCGGTACGGGCCCGGGCCTGGGAGACCGCCCGACTGCTGGCCTCCGGACCGCCGCTGGTCTTCGCCGCGATCAAGGAGACGGCCCGGGTGGCGGAGTCCTTGCGGTTCCAGGAGGCCATGGACCTGGTCACGACGAGCAAGCTCCCGACGGTCGCGACGCTCTACACCTCGGAGGACGGCCAGGAAGGCTTCCGTGCCTTCGCCGAGAAGCGCAAACCGATCTGGAAGGGCCGCTAGCTCTGGGTGCGACCCACGAGCTCCTCGGCGCCCGCGACCACCAGGCCGCCGAGGTTGTTGAAGCGCTTGGCGGTGATCCGCTCGGGCGGGCCCCAGATGCTGAGCACCGCGACGGGCCGTCCCGCGGCGTCGAGCACCGGCGCGGACACACCCCACGCGGACTCCTCGAACTCACCGCTGCAGACCGCGAACCCTCGCTCACGGATCCGCGCGAGCTCCTCCCCGAGCGCGGCGCGCGAGGTGATCGTCGTCGAGGTGAAGCGCCGCAGCCGGCCACCCCGCGGGAGGGCCAGGAGCTCCCCGACCTCGTCGGGACGTGAAAATGCCAGGAGCACCTTGCCGGTCGATGTCGCATGCAGCGGGACTGGCCGCCCCTGCCAGGTGACCGAGACGACCGCTCCGGCGACGGCCTCGGCCACGTACGTCAGCGCACCGTTGCGCACGACCGCCATCGCCGCCGTCTCACCGGTCTCGCTCGCGATCCGCTGCAGCACGGCACGCGCCGCCCGGGCGAGTGAGGTGTCGCTTGCCCGTCCCGCCAGGTCGACGAGCCCGAACCCCAGCGAGTACCACCCGGTCGCGCGGTCCAGACTGACCAGTCGCTGCTGCTCGAGCGTCGAGAGGAGCCGCCAGGTCGTGGTGCGGTTCAGCCCGACCGTCTCGGCGAGCGCGGTGGCCGAGGCCGCTGGGCCGGACGCCCGCGCCACGGCGCGCAGCAGGGCGGCCGCCCTCTCGACGGACTGGACGGCGCCGGACTCGCGAGCGGCCGTCGTTGCGCCAGGCAGTCGTTGTTGCGTATGACGAGACGCCACGGCGAAACCTTCCTCCAGCCATTGACCCCATCTCGGGACCACTTTATGTTCCTTGATCATCTAGCCGTTGTTCGGATAGTGAAACAGAGGAGTCACGAAGTGAACCAGCCTCGACAGAACCCGGGTTTCTCCCGGCGGCAGCTCCTGAAGTACTCCGGACTCGGCGCGATGGCCGTCGGAGGAAGCGGCTTCCTCGCGGCCTGCGGGGACGACGGTGGGGACGGGGGTCCACAGAGCGCCGGTGGCACCTTGATCCACGGGGCCACCGGTGGCGGCACCAAGGACACCCTGGACCCGCACCAGCCAGTCCAAGCGGCCGACATCGCGCGGTGCTGCAACCTCTACGAGCCGCTGCTGTTCTGGAACAACGACTACCAGCTCGAGCCGGCACTCGCCGAGTCGGTCGAGGCGTCGAACGACGCGATCACATGGACCGTCACGATGCGCCCGGACGTGACCTTCCACAACGGCCAGCCGGTGACCGCGAACGACGCGTGGCTCAGCATCCGGCGCGTTGCCGACCCCAAGGCGCCGCTGTCGGCCGGCGGCCAGCTCTCGCAGATCATCGACTTCGAGTCCAGCAAGGTGGTCGACGACCAGACGCTCGAGATCGTGCTCAACACGCCGTACGCGATCCTCGACTCGCTGCTCGCGGAGTACACCCTCGGCATCATCCCGGGCGGCGAGTTCGACCCCGCCAACCCGGTCGGCACCGGCCCGTTCAAGTACGAGTCGTTCCAGGCCGGCAAGACCAGCACCTTCAAGAAGTACACCGACTACTGGGGCGACGCGGCCTTCCTCGATGAGCTGGTCATCCAGGACTTCACCGACGACAACGCGAAGGTCAACGCGCTCCAGGCCGGCCAGATCCAGACCGTCGACAACCTGCCCTACAACCTGGTCGAGACGATCGAGGGTGCGGGCGGTGGCGTGCTGATCGCGGAGGGCGGCCAGTGGGTGCCGTTCACGATGCGCGTCGACCAGGCGCCGTTCGACGACGTCAGGGTGCGCCAGGCCATGCGGCTGATCGTCGATCGCCAGGCGATGATCGACCAGACCCTGAGCGGCTACGGCTCGCTGGGCAACGACCTGTACGCCCCGCTCGACGTCGCCTACGCCAGCGACCTGCCGCAGCGCGAGCAGGACATCGACCAGGCCAAGTCCCTGCTGGCGGCGGCGGGCCAGGACGGGCTCCAGGTCGAGCTGTTCACCGGCGACGACATCAGCTCGGTGGCCCCGGCGGCGGCGAACCTGTTCGCCGAGCAGGCCAAGGAGGCCGGCGTCGAGGTCAAGGTCACCAAGAAGACGCCGTTCTACGACGACGACTACCTGTCCTACACCTTCGCCCAGGACTTCTGGAACACCCGCAACTACATCCCGCAGGCGGTGGTCGGCACCTTCCCGCCCGAGCAGGGCGGCACCTACAACGAGACCCACTGGGACAGCGCGGAGCACCGCGACCTCGTGAACGCGGCGGCCAAGGAGCTCGACGAGGCGAAGCGGAACGACCTGCTCCACCAGGCGCAGGAGATCGAGTACGAAGAGGGCGGCCTGATCATCTGGGGCTTCCGCCAGCAGGTCGACGCCTACGGCGCCAACGTGCAGGGGCTCGAACCAAGCAAGTACCTTCCGCTCGGCAACTACAAGTTCAGCAAGGTCTCGGTCTGAGATGACACAGGTCGCCCTCCCTGATCCGCTCGAGGAGGTCGCGCCTCCCCGAGGTCGTTCCGGCGGGGCGGCCTGGGCCCTGTGGCTCGCGCGCCGCGTCGGGCTGGCGGTGCTCAGTCTCTGGCTGGTCTCGGTCCTGGTCTTCCTCGCCACCGTCTCCCTCGGCGACCCGGTGCGCGCGATCCTCGGCCGCGACTACGAGTCCAACGTCGCTCGCCGCGAGCAGCTCGAGGCCCAGCTCGGCGTCGGCGACTCGATCGTCACCCGCTACTTCGACTGGCTCGGTGGCCTGTTCACCGGTGACTTCGGCACCTCGTTGGCCAACCAGCAGCCGGTGTGGGAACAGATCTCGAGCAACGTGGTCAACACCCTGGTGCTGGTGCTGCTCGCCGCGCTGGTGATGATCCCGCTGGCGTTCGGCATCGCGATGATCTCGGCGCACTACCGGCGCCGCCGGCCGGACACCGTCATCCAGACGATCCTGCTCGCGCTCGCCGGCGTGCCGGAGTTCGTGACCGGCATCCTGCTGGTCGCGCTGTTCTCGACCACCGTGTTCCACATCTTCCCGGCCGTCACCATCGTCTCGCCGACCGGCGGGCACCCCTGGGACGACCCGAACGGCATGGTCCTGCCGGTCGCCACCCTCGTGCTGGCCGTCACGCCGTACGTCTCAAGGATCGTGCGGGCGACCCTGCTCGAGGTGCTGGACAGCGACTACGTCGAGCTGGCCCGGCTCAAGGGCATCCCGGAACGCGTGGTGATGCGCAAGCACGCGCTGCTCAACGCCGTCGTACCTGGCATCCAGGTCATCGCGCTCCAGCTCGCCTGGCTCGCCGGGGGCGTGGTCCTCGTCGAGACCCTCTTCGCCTACCCGGGCGTCGGCCGCCAGCTGGTCGACTCGGTCCGCAACCACGACGTGCCGATGGTCCAGGCGCTGAGCATGATCATCGCCGCGGTCTACATCGTGGTGAACCTGGTCGCGGACGTCCTCTCCATCCTGCTGACCCCCCGCGCGCGTACGGCGATCTCCTCGTGAGCACCACGGCGAGCGCACCCAGCACCCCCTCGTTCTTCCGGCGGGCGTTACGGCAGAAGCGGTTCACGTTCGGCTTCGTCGTCACCCTGATGATGGTGGCGTTCACGATCTTCGCGCCGTTCTTCGCGCCCTACGGCGAGAACGAGACCGCCGGTCCGCCGTACTCCAAGGACGGCGTGCTCGGCACCGACTACCTCGGCCAGGACGTCCTGAGCCGGGTGATGTACGGCGGCCTGGGGATCCTGATCATCTCGATCCTGGCCACGCTGCTGGGCATGGTCCTGGGGATCGCGATCGGCGTGGTCGCGGCGTACGCCGGAGGCTGGTGGGACGAGGTCATCATGCGGCTCAACGACGTGCTGCTGGCGTTCCCGCAGATCCTGTTGGCGCTCGTCGTGCTGACGGCGGTCGAGAACCCGAGCGCCTGGGTCGTCGTCGTGCTGGTCGGGGCCTCGCACGCACCGCGCGTGGCTCGCGTCGCTCGCGGCGTTGCGCTGGGCATCGTCTCGCGCGACTTCGTGGTCGCCGCCGAGGCGCTGGGCGAGCGGCGGTCGCGAGTGGTCTTCGCCGAGGTGCTGCCCAACATGACCGGCCCGCTGCTTGCCGAGGCCGGTCTCCGGCTCACCTACTCGATCGCCCTGGTCGCCGCGCTCGGGTTCCTCGGGTTCGCGGCCGACCCGGGTGCTGCCAACTGGGGCCAGATGATGAACGAGAACCGGCTCGGCCTGTCCACCCAGCCGTGGGCCGTGCTCGCGCCGGTGCTGATGATCGCGATCTTCACCATCGCCACGAACCTGATGGCCGACGGCCTGGCCCAGCTCTCGCAGAGGAGCTCCGACTGATGACGTCAGCCCGCACCGACGACAGGCAGCAGGCCACCCCGACCGGCGGGCTGGTCGTCGAGGACCTCGGCGTCAGCCTGACCGGACGGCCCGTCGACGTCGTCGACGACATCGACCTGGTGCTGCGGCCCGGCGAGGTCGTCGGCCTGGTCGGCGAGTCCGGATCGGGCAAGACCACGGTGGGCACGTCGCTGCTCGGCTACTCCCGGGCCGGCGCCCTGATCTCCTCGGGCAAGGTGCTGATCGAGGGACGCGACGTACTCAAGCTCCCGTGGAAGGAGGTCCGGCAGCTGCGCGGTCAGGAGATCGCCTACGTGCCGCAGGACCCCGCATCGGCCCTGAACCCGAGCATCCGGATCGGCAAGCAGATCGTCGAGCTGCTCGAGCTGCGCGGCATCGGCTCCGCCGAGTCCCGGCTCAAGGGTGCACGCGATGGGCTGGCCGAGGTCGGGCTGCCCAACGACGACGAGTTCCTCAGGCGCTACGCCCACCAGCTCTCGGGCGGTCAGGTGCAACGCGTCGCCCTCGCGATGGCCTTCCTGCCCAAGCCCAAGGTGCTCGTGCTCGACGAGCCGACCACGGGTCTCGACGTCACCACCCAGAAGCTGGTGCTCGACACGATGGCGGAGCTGTGCCGCACGCACGGAGTCAGCGCGCTGTACGTCACCCACGACCTCGAAGTGGTGGCCAACATCGCCGACCGGGTCGCGGTGATGTACGCCGGGCAGGTCGTCGAGCTCGGGCCGAGGGACGCGATCTTCACCAACCCGCTGCACCCCTACACGAGGGCGCTGCTCGACTCGATCCCCCACCTGAGCCAGGCCCGTGACCTCAAGGGCATCCCGGGGCGGACGCCCGCCCCTGGTGCCCGCCCCGACGGCTGTCGGTTCAACGACCGCTGCTCGTTCGTGGTCGATGCGTGTCGGGAGCAGGTCCCGGAGCTGCGGATGCTCGCCACCGACCACGAGGCTCGGTGCCTTCGCGCCGAGGAGATCGGTCGCTGGGACATCAACCGCGGCACGGTGCCGGACGCCGACCCCGACAAGCCGCGGGACGTCATCCTGTCGGTGCGGGGCCTCGACGTCTTCTACGGGCGCAAGCAGGTCGTGCACGACGTGTCCTTCGACCTCGCCCGCGGTGAGGTCGTCGCGCTGGTCGGCGAGTCCGGCAGCGGCAAGACCACCATCTCCCGTTCCGTGGGCGGCCTCCACAAGGAGTGGACCGGCACCCTGGCGTTCGAGGGTCGAGAGCTGGCCAGAAGCGCCCGCCGGCGCGGCGCGGAGGACCGCAGACGGATCCAGTACATCTTCCAGAACCCCTACCTCTCGCTCAACCCGCGGCTGACGGTCGAGCAGATCATCAAGCGGCCGATGGAGCTGTTCGGCATCGCGAAGGGAAAGGCAGCCACCGAGCGCGTGCTCGAGCTCATGGACCAGGTTGCCCTCGGCTCGGGGATGCTCAACTACCAGGCCGAACGGCTCTCAGGCGGCGAGCGGCAGCGCGTCGCGATCGCCCGCGCGCTGGCCGCCGAGCCCGACGTGATGATCTGCGACGAGATCACCTCGGCCCTCGACGTGTCGGTGCAGGGGTCGATCGTCGCCCTTCTCGAGGGGCTCCGGAAGACGCGCGGCATCAGCATGCTGTTCGTGACCCACAACCTCGCGCTGGTCCGCTCCATCGCGGCGCGCGTGGAGATCCTCCAGGCGGGCCGGCTCGTGGAGGCGGGGTCGGTGGTGAGGGTCATGGAGACCCCGCAGCAGGAGTACACCCGCGTGCTGCTCGCCGACAGCCCCAGGATCGACTGACACACCCCAAGGAGTCCCCCATGAACCGCAACGTCATGATCACCTGCGCCCTCACCGGGGCCGGCGACACCGTCGGTCGCTCCGAGCACGTGCCGGTGACCCCCGAGCAGATCGCCGAGTCGGGAATCGCCGCGGCGCGCGCCGGGGCCACGATCGTCCACGTCCACGTGCGCGACCCCGAGACCGGGAAGGGGTCCAGGGACGTCGCCCTCTACCGCGAGGTCGTCGAGAGGATCCGGGCCTCCGACGTCGACGTCATCGTCAACACCACCGCCGGGATGGGTGGCGACCTGGTGCTCGATCCGAGCGACCCCACGACGTTCCTCGAGGGCACCGACCTGGTGAGCGGTGTCGACCGGCTCCCCCACGTCGAGGAGCTGCTCCCCGACATCTGCACGCTCGACTGCGGCAGCCTCAACTTCGGCGAGGGCAGCCTGGTCTACGTCAGCACCCCGGACATGCTCCGTGAGGGCGCGAAGAAGATCCAGGAGCTCGGCGTCCGCTGCGAGATGGAGATCTTCGACACCGGCCACCTGTGGTTCGCCAGGACGCTGGTAGAGGAAGGGCTGATCGACGAACCGGCCATGTACCAGCTCTGCATGGGGATCCCGTACGGCGCGCCCGCCGACCCGCTGACCCTGGCCGCGATGGTCAAGCAGCTCCCGGAGGACGCGGTGTGGGCGTCGTTCGCGCTCGGGCCGATGCAGATGCCGTGGGTGGCCCAGTCGGTGCTGCTCGGTGGGCACGTCCGGGTCGGGCTCGAGGACAACCTCTACCTGAGCAAGGGCGTGAAGGCCACGAACGCGCAGCTGGTCGAGCGCGCGAGGACCATCGTGGAGAGCATGGGCGCACACGTGGCCACTCCCGAGGAGGGGCGCGAGATCCTCGCGTTGAAGCGCCGATGACCCGGACGGCGCCGGAGCAGGTCCGGACCGTCGCCTGTGTCGGCGCCGGCGTGATCGGCGGCGGTTGGGTCGCCTACTTCCTGGCTCGCGGTTACCGCGTGGTTGCCTGGGACCCGGCCGAGGACGCCGGGGCCCGGCTGCGCCACCTGGTCGAGGCCGCGTGGCCGGCGCTGACGGAGCTCGGCCTCGCCGAGGGAGCGAGCCTCGACCACCTCACCGTCGAGCCCGACCTGGCCACCGCCTGTGCGGCGGCGGACTTCGTCCAGGAGAGCGCCCCCGAGGACCTCGAGCTGAAGCGCACGCTCCTGGCCGACATCGACGCGGCCACCCCGGTGGACGTGGTCATCTCGTCCTCCACGTCCGGCTACGGCATGAGCGAGATGCAGGTCAGGTGCGCCCACCCCGAGCGCACGGTGGTCGGGCACCCGTTCAACCCGCCGTACCTCATCCCGCTCGTCGAGGTGGTCGGCGGCGCGAAGACCTCACCCGAGACGGTCGCCTGGACCTCGGACTTCTTCCGGCACGTCGGCAAGTCGGTCATCACCATGGACAGCGAGGTGCCGGGCTTCATCGCCAACCGGCTGCAGGAGGCGATGTGGCGCGAGGCGCTGCACATGGTCGCCGCGGGCGAGGCCACCGTCGAGCAGATCGACCTGTCCGTCACCGACGGCCCGGGGCTGCGGTGGGCGATCCACGGCCCGCTGCTGACGTTCCACCTCGCCGGGGGCCAGGGCGGCATGGCGCACATGCTCGACCACTTCGGTCCGTCGCTGCAGTCCCCGTGGACCCGACTGGTCGCGGCCGAGCTGACCCCTGAGCTCCGCGACACCGTCGTCGAGGGCTGCGAGCGCGAGGCGGACGGCCGCAGCATCGACGATCTCGTGCGGGAGCGGGACAGTGGCGTGATCGCGATCCTGCGCGCACTGGCCCGCGGGTGACGACCCGGCTCGTCGTCTGGCGTGAGCCGGTCCAGGACGCCTGGATCGACTACAACGGCCACCTGTCCGAGCCCTACTACGTGCTGGTCTTCGGGCACGCCACCGATGCCGTCATGGACCTGGTCGGGCTGGGACCGGCGTACCGCGACGCCAACGATGCCTCCCTGTACACCGTCGAGGCGCACGTCCGCTACCTCGACGAGGTCTCCGCCGGCAGCGACCTCGAGGTGCGCTCGTCCGTGATCGGCGCCACCGGCAAGCTGCTGTGGATCTGGCACGAGCTCTGGGTCGACGGCCGGTTGCGTGCCACCGAGGAGGTCCTCGGGGTGCACGTGGTCGGGCGGAGCTCGGCGCCGTTCCCCGACGACGTTGCGGCCAGGGTGCGGGAAGCGTGCGTCGAACCACCGCCTGAGGCCGGCCGACGGATCCAACCGCGCTAGGAGGCAGCGCTACTCCGCGGCCGCCTGTTCATCCGCTCTAGACCACGTCACCGTCGTGGACCTGCGGCTTTGCGCATGCTCCCGTGGGTGTCGCAGACCTGCTGCCCCGACGGCTGTCGGTCGCTACGTTCACGAGGTCATTCCGTCGAACGAGGTGGGAGAACATGGGGCACACACGTGGACGTCTGTTTCTGGTCGTGATGATGGCGCTGGCCGCACTCGCGACCTTCGGGCCATCGCCGGCGAGCGCGGCACCCGCGGCGGCCGTCGAGGATCGCACGACGACGCTGGTGGCCGGGCACCCGAATGCGCTGGGTGTCCACGTCAACCTGCTGCCGAGGGCGAAGCTGACCGACACCGCGACCGGCGCTCCGCTGGCGGGCCAGGTCGTGGCGTTCGTGGTCGGGCGGCCGTACGCCGGGAGCTACGCCGTCTGCTGGGGGACCACCGACGCCGCGGGTGTGGCGAAGTGCGGGGGCCCCCGTGTCTTCCAGGACATCCTGCAGATCGGCTGGATGACCCCCGCCAGCTACCAGGCTGTCTACTCCGGCGCGACCGTGGGTGACGTGCGCTACGCGCGCAGCACGGACATCGTCAAGCTGCTGGCCCGTCAGTAGCGATCCCTCGGCGTCGCCTTGCCGCCGGGTGCTGCGTGCAGTTCCATGGATCGGGCGAGTGACATCCGTGTGGGCCTGGTCGCGGGGACCGTCGGCGCGATCGCCGGCGGCATCCCCTCGACCGCCCACGCCCTGGTGACGGGACGCGACCCGCTCGAGGCGTCGTACGCCGCCGGCGCCATCCTGCTCCCGCACGAGGAGCGTCGCGGGCGGCTGCTGATGTCGGCTGCCGTCGCTCACGGCGCGATCTCGCTCTTCTGGGGAGTCGTCCTTGCGCGGGTGCTGCCGCGACGACGTCCGGTGCTCGCCGGCGCGGCCGCGGGTCTGGCCATCGCGGCGGTCGACCTCGGCACGGTCGGTCGACGGATCGAACGGATTCGCACGCTGCCGCTCGGTCCGCAGCTCGCGGACCACGCCGTGTACGGCGCCGCCGTCGGAGCCGTCATCGCCCGGGCTCGTACTCCGTGGCTCAACCGTCGGGGCGGCGGTGCTTGCCCTCCGAAGGCGGCGGGGCCGGCCCGTCCCCTGTCTCAGGACGGAAGATCCTGGTGACGAGGCCAGTGATCTCGTTGGACGCGCGCTCCGGCGGAATCCCCATCTGCTCGGCGATCTGGGTGTCTGTCAGCCCGCCGAGGACGTGACCGAGCATCGCCCGCTCGTCATCGGCGAGCGGAGGCCGCAGCTCGACCGTCAAGAGCTCCTGGGAGACGCGCTCGGCCGATGCCGGATCCATCAGCGACTTGCCCGACCCGACCCTCCGGATCGCGGAGATGATGTCGGAGTTGCTCGCCAGCTTGATGACGTACCCCGACGCCCCCGCCAGCAGGGCAGCGATCAGGGCCTCGTCGTCCTCGGACGAGGTGAGCAGCAGGCCGGTGATCGAGGGGTCGACCGACCTCATCGCTCGGCAGACCTCGACGCCGGTGCCGTCCTGGAGCCGCAGGTCCAGCACCATCACGTCGACCTCGAGCTCCGGAATCGCCCGCACAGCCTCGCGAGCGGACCCGGAGCTGCCGACGACGTCGATGTCCGTGGCGGGCAGGAGCAGGTCGGCCAGTCCGCGCCTGACGAGGTCGTGGTCGTCGAGGAGATAGACCCGCAGGTACCTCCGCACGTAACTCGTCATCAACCAGTTCTACTGCAGGAGTACTGGACTGACCAGCGACCGGCTCAGGCGCCGCACCACACGACGTCGCCGTAGTCCTGCGTCGTGAAGATGACCAGCGCCGGCCGCCCACAGGGGCAGGGCGGGTCGCTCTCGAGCGCCGGGCGACTGGCGGGCGCCGGCCGTCCACGCTGACGGTGGACCACCGCCGGCAGACCCACGCCCCGTTGGTGTCGCTCGCTGGCCCCCCGACGAGGCGCGTGCTGAGTGCAGCGAGTGGTGTCCATGCGCGTCCCCCTCAGGCTGGCATGTGTTCGTCTGAGGGCAAGTCAACGAACAAGCAGGCCCGAGTTCCAGGAATGCGCCGGGTTATCGCCAATTGTGGGGAGCCGGAACGGAGACCGTGGCCGGCCGTAGGGACGATCCCTAGGCCATGGCCTTCTGCTTGATCGCCTCGAACTCAGCCTGGGTGAGCACGCCTGAGTCCAGCAGCGACTTGGCCTGAGCGATCTCGGCCGAGGGCGACGTCGTGCTGGCCACGGACCGGATGTACTCGTCCTGCTGTGTCTGCGCCTGCTGACGCGCCTGGTAGTCCCGCTTCGCCATCCCCTTGCCCCGGGCGATCAGGTAGATGACGGCAGTCACGAGCGGGAAGAAGATCATCGCGACCAGCCAGACGGCCTTTGCCACGCCCGACATCTCCTGGTCACGGAACACGTCGCGGATGATGTTGAACATCAGGATCAGGTAGGCGATGAACAGGTAGCTGATGATGATGAACCAAATGACGTCCCAGAAGCTCACGGCCGTCTCTCTTTCGTGATGAGGGTGGGCGATCGGGTGTCGCTCACCCGCCGAGCATCTGCCCAGCGCTAAAGAGCCGCCTCACCCCCAGAAGGTGACCGCCCGGAGCGGGTCGAGGTTGTTTCCTCTCGCCGACACGCAGGCAAATATCTCCCCACGCCGGGGTCGCCGGTGCCAGGGTGCGTGTGCCGCCTGCGCCGCGCGGGCCCGCCCGCTGCGGGCCGCACCTTGTCCCCCGAGAGGCGCACAGCGGCCCGCCCCATCCGACCGCGTCGGATGGGGCGGCGTGGTTTCGGTCGAGCACT
>DASTDJ010000287.1:0-6782 GCA_035710425.1 Nocardioides sp. | reverse complement strand
TCCTGGGCCTGGCCCTACCCGTGTTGCTCGCCCTCTCGGCGTGCGGCGACGAGGGGCAGGGCAGCAACACCGACCCCGACCAGGTCGACTCGGTGGAGACTCCCGAGCTCGGGGCGTGCCGTGAGCTCACGCCGGACGACGTCGCCCAGCGCAGCAACGCCACCAAGACCATCGACTGCTCGGAGCCGCACACGGCGCAGACGTACGCCGTCGGCGAACTGTCCGACGACCTCGACGACGCGGACTACGACGACGACGCGGTGGGCAGCTTCGCCTACCGCACCTGCGCGGAGAAGTTCGAGAAGTTCCTCGGCGCCGACGAGAGCCTGGTGCTGCGCACCATCGTCAGCTGGGCGTGGTTCCGGCCCTCGGAGAAGGCCTGGGAGAAGGGCGCCCGCTGGTACCGCTGCGACATCGTCGGCGGCAGCGACCAGAGCGAGGAGTTCGTCGAGCTCCCGGAGACCGCCCAGGGGCTGCTCCAGGGGCGCATCGACGACCGGTGGCTGGTCTGCGCCGACGGTCCGAGCGTGGCGGAGGGCATCAAGGTGCCGTGCACCGAGGACCACCAGTGGCGGGCGGTGACCACGATCAAGCTGGGTGAGCCGGACGACCCCTACCCGGGCGACCGGATCGTCGAGGTGACCTCGCGTGACTACTGCTCCGACTCCGTCGGCGCCTGGCTGAACTACCCGGTCGACTACCAGTTCGGCTACACCTGGTTCCACGAGGCCGAGTGGGAGGCCGGCAACCGTCGCTCGGTGTGCTGGGCGAAGACCACCGACTGATGCGTTCCCGCCTCGCCCGCGGCGCCGTCGCCCTCGCGGCCCTGCTCCTGCTGACCTCGTGCACCAGCGACGAGGAGCCGCAGGCCGACCCGGAGGCCTCGGTGCCCAGCCCGCTGCCGAGCGCCACCGAGGCGCCACGGCCCAAGCAGGGCGCGTGCTACCGGCTCTCGTTCGACGCCGCCCTCGCCTACACCAGTGATGCCGCGCCCAGGGACTGCCGGCGCGAGCACACCTCGGTCACCTACGCCGTGGGCGACCTCGACACCGTCGTCGCCGGTCACCTGGTCGCGGTCGACTCGCAGCGCGTGAAGGAGCAGGTGGCCGAGACCTGCCCCGGGCTCCTGGGCGACTACGTCGGCGGCTCGCTCACCCAGCAGCGGCTCAGCATGCTGCGCGCGGTGTGGTTCACGCCCACGGTCGAGGAGTCCGACGCGGGTGCCGACTGGTACCGCTGTGACGTGATCGCGGTGGCCGGCAGCGAGAAGCTCGCGCCGCTCGACGGCGACCTCCGGGGCGAGCTCAGCACGCCCGACGGCCGGGCCCGCTGGGGCATGTGCAGCACCGCCGCCCCCGGATCGGGAGACTTCCAACGGGTGTTGTGCAGCGGTCCTCACTCGTGGCGCGCGGTCGCGGTGGTCACCTTCGAGACCGCCGTCTACCCGGGCGTCGCGGCCGCCGAGGCCCGCGGCCAGGAGCAGTGCGAGAGCGCCGGCAACGCCAACGCCGACGACCCGCTCGACTTCCAGTGGGGCTACGAGTGGCCCACCGAGGCCCAGTGGAACGCCGGTACGACGTACGGGCTCTGCTGGGTGCCCGACTGAGCGGGCTAGAAGCCCAGCTTGCGCAGCTGCCGCGGGTCGCGCTGCCAGTCCTTCGCGATCTTGACGTGCAGGTCGAGATAGACCGGCGTCCCGAGCAGGGCCTCGATCTGCTTCCGCGCAGCCGTGCCGACCCCCCGCAAGCGCGACCCGCGGTGGCCGATCACGATGCCTTTCTGCGACGACCGCTCGACGTAGAGGTTGGCGTGGATGTCGAGCAGCGGCTTGTCCTCGTCGCGACCCTCGCGCAGCCCCATCTCCTCGACCACCACCGCGATCGAGTGCGGCAGCTCGTCGCGTACGCCGTCGAGCGCGGCCTCGCGGATCAGCTCGGCCACCAGGATCTCCTCGGGCGCGTCGGTGAGGTCGCCGTCGGGGTAGAGCTGCGGACCCTCCGGGAGCAGCCCGACCAGCAGGTCCTCGAGGAGCGACACCTGGTCGCCGGCAACGGCGGACACCGGCACGATCTCGGCCCACTCTGTGCCGGTCTCCTGACCCAGTGCCTGGATGTCGAGCAGGTGCTGGCCGATCCGCTCGGGCGTCGCCAGGTCGGTCTTGGTGGCGATCGCGAGCTTGATGGTGCGGCGCACCTTGGCCAGCTCCGTCACGATGAACCGGTCCCCGGGGCCGATCTTCTCGTCGGACGGGAAGCACACGGCCACCGCGTCGACCTCGGACCAGGTGGTGCGCACCAGGTCGTTGAGCCGCTCGCCGAGCAGCGTCCGCGGCCGGTGCAGCCCGGGGGTGTCGACCAGGATCAGCTGGGCGTCCGGACGGTGCACGATCCCGCGGACGACGGTACGGGTCGTCTGCGGCTTGTCGCTGGTGATCACGACCTTCTGGCCGACCAACGCGTTCGTGAGCGTGGACTTGCCCGCGTTGGGGCGGCCCACGAAGGACACGAACCCGCTCTTGTGCCCCTGCTCCGGTTCAGCCATCACGCGCCCTGTCGTAGTCGGCCCAGATCTCGTCGTCGGACTTCCCCGCCGCCTTGCCGGCCCGCCAGATCGGGCCGGGATCGACGGCGCGGGGCTGGCGGACTCCACCGGCACGCCAGTAGCCCATCACGTCGTACGCTGTGCTCGGCAGGCGCACCTCTCGCATCAGGTGCTTGCGGATTGCTCGCATCTGGGCGGACTCGCCCGCCATCCAGAAGTACCCCTCGCCGTCGGGCCACTCGATGCCCTCCACGACCTCGGCCAGGCGGCTGCTCCCGTCGGCGGGTTGCTCCAACCAGTCGACGGTCACCGCCGGCGACGATGTGAGGTAGTCGCCGAGGTCGTCGGGCACCTCAGCCCGCACTTGGGTCGGCAGCCCGACGGTCTCGACGATCCGGGCGATCGCGGGCATCGCCGTCAGGTCGCCCACCAGGATCAGCCAGGACGCGTCGTCCGGCGGCGCGAACGACCCCTTCGGCTCGGAGATCGTCACCATGTCGCCCACGCAGTCGCTGCTGGCCCACTCGGTGACCAACCCCTCCTCGTGGATCACCACGTCGACGGTCAGCTCCCCGTCGTGCCACGAGCGCACCGTGTAGTAGCGGCTCTGGAACTGCCCGGGCACGACCAGCCCGACCCACTCGTCGGCGACGCCGGTGGACTCGAACGCCGTGAGACCCGGGCCGCCGAGCACCAGCCGCACCAGGTGGTCCGAGACGGGGGTACGACGCAACACCTTCGCGTCGTACTGCCTGGCCCGGGTGCTCACACCCGAACCCTATGACCCGGGGTCAGAAGGCGTGCCGCAGCGGGTAGCCGCTCACCCCGTCGTCGTCGGTCTTCGTGGCGAGCACGTGGTGGAGCTGGATCTCGTTGCGCTCGAAGCCGAGCCGCGACCCCGCCATGTAGAGCCCCCAGACCCGCGCCGTCTGCTCGCCGACCTCGGCGACCGCGGCGTCCCAGTGCTTCTCGAGGTTGTGGCACCAGCCGGCGAGGGTCTTGGCGTAGTGGACCCGGAAGTTCTCCTCGTGCTGGACCTCGAGCCCGGCGTCCTGCGCCTCGGTGATGATCCGGCCGGAACCGATCAGCTCACCGTCGGGGAAGACGTAGCGGTCGATGAACTTGCCGGTGTGTCGCCAATTGTTGTCGTGGCGGGTGATGCAGTGGTTGAGCAGCCGGCCCTGCGGACGCAGCTTGTCGCGGATGAACCCGAAGTACGACGGGTAGTTGCGCACGCCGATGTGCTCGGTCAGCCCGATCGAGGAGACCGCGTCGAAGTCACCCTCCTCGACCAGGCGGTAGTCGAGGTGGCGCACCTCCGCGAGGTGGTCGAGGCCCTGCTCCTTGATCGCCTGCTGGGCCCAGGTGGCCTGCTCGCGCGAGAGGGTGACGCCGAGAGCCTTGACGCCGTACTCCTTGGCGGCGTGCCTGACCATGCCGCCCCAGCCGCAACCGAGGTCGAGCAGGCGCTGGCCCGGCTGCAGGTCGAGCTTGCGGGCCACCAGGTCGTACTTCGTGAACTGCGCCTCCTCCAGCGTGGCGTCGTCGGTCGGGTAGACCGCGCACGTGTAGGTCATCGAGGGTCCGAGGACCAGCTCGTAGAAGGCGTTGGAGACGTCGTAGTGGTGGTGGATCGCCTCGGCGTCGCGGCCCATCGAGTGCCGGAAGCCCTCGAAGATCCGCCGCATCCGCGACGGCGCCTCCTGCACCGGCGGGGGCGGCGGCTTCAGGTGGGAGAGCCCCATCGACCGGAGCAGGGTGACGAGCTCGGCCGGCGAGGGCCTGCGGAACTTCAGCCCCTTCTGCAGCATCACCAGGGCTTCGTAGGGGTCGCCCGGGTGCACGCCCTCGAGCGTGAGGTCGCCGGTGACGTAGGGCCGGCCGATCGCGAGGTCGGCGTCGATCGAGGTGAGCAGGTAGGCCAGCCCGCGTTCGTTGTGCAGGTGGAACTTGAACGGCGCGTCCTCGGGACCGCTGGCGCTGCCGTCGTAGGCCGTGAACCGGAGCGGCAACGGCTCCTTCAGCAGCTGGTCGAATGCCTCGGCGATCGAGAGCTTCTTCATCGTTGTCGCACCGCCTTGTCGTAGAGAGAGGTCAGCCGGTCATCGGGGTCGTAGCGCTCCTTGACGGCGGCCAGGTGAGCCCCGTCGTAGAGCCGGTCGAAGGTGCCGCGGTCGTAGAACGCCTCGGAGTAGAGGGACTTGTGGCCGTCGAGCTCGTGCACCTTCGTCTCGATCGCGCGGTTGCGGGGCGCCTGGGCCGCCTCGGGCCCGACGTGGACCGTGCCCCAGAACCCGACGTTGACGTAGGTGCGGTCGGGCTCCAGCGGGTAGGTGGGCCAGTCGCGGGAGGCGATCAGCGGGCACAGCCACACCGGCCGCATCCCGACCTCGTCGTCGAACCAGTCCAGGAACTCGGGCAGCCGCTCGACCGGCACCTCGACGTCCTGGATCACCCGTTCGCGCTGCGGGCGCCCGGCCCGGCGGTCGAGGCGGTCGGCGATGTCGAACCGGCGGTCGAGCCCGAGCATCCGCATGTAGACGTCGGAGCGGCGCCAGCGGCGAGGCCACAGCCGGCGCAGCAGGGGGTGCTGGGCCCCGAACGCGCCGGAGCACCAGAACCAGTCGGTGTCCCAGCGCCACAGGTAGTCGTAGGTCGTCAGCAGGTCGACGCCCACCCCACTTCGCGACAGCTCCTGGATCGAGCGGTAGTAGATCTGCCGGCCCGTGTAGTCGGAGGTCGGCCCCGGTTGCTCGGACCAGCGGGCCAGGGTCAGGTAGTACTCCCCCGGCGCGAACGCGACCCCGTCGAGCCCGTCGACCCGCTCGCCGTCGTGCTCGCGGGTCTCGACGATCTCCGCGACGGCCTTGGCCAGCAGACCGGCGTCGTCGAATCGCACGTGGCGCAACGCGACGTGGGAGGGCACCCGCTCCAGCCGGATCCGCAGACGGGTGGCGTAGCCCAGCGAGCCGTAGGAGTTCGGGAACGTGTCGAACAGGTCGTCGCCCGGCCTGGTGGTGACCACCTCGCCGGCGCCGGTGAAGACGTCCATCTCGAGCACCGACTCGTGCGGCAGCCCGCTGCGGAAGCTCGTCGACTCGATGCCGAGGCCGGTGACCGCGCCGCCCAGGGTGATCGTGCGCAGCTGCGGCACGACCAGCGGCATCAGCCCGTGCGGGAGCGTGGCGTCGACGAGGTCCTCGTAGGTGCACATTCCCTGCACCTCTGCGGTCTCGGCCGCCGGGTCCACCTCGATGACTCCGGTGAGCCCGGAGACGTCGAGGCCGGGTGCCTGGGTCGTCGTACGCGGGCGGAAGAGGTTGGTGGTGCGCTTGGCCAGCCGGACCGGTTCGCCCTGCGGGATGGCGGCATACGAGGCGCGCAGCCGTTGGACCGCGCGCTCATGCTCCTCCCAGGCACTCCCGAGTGTCACGTCCCGCAGATTAGCGCGCCGCGCCCGATGTCACCTCTGCCAATCTGATGACTTCGTCCTCGTCGAGCCGGATCGCCTCCGCGGGCAGCGCGCTCACGCGGTGACCGTCTCCGAGACGGAGCCCTTCGCGTCGCCGAGATGTACGACGACGCCGTCGCCGCCAAAATCGCGCAGGACGGCCCCGTCCGGCGCCGAGAGCTCGGTCGCCTCGCCGAGGACCACCACCGCGTCCAGGCCGCGCGAGCCGGACGCGACGGCCATCGCCACGCACACCTGCACGGCACTGAGCTCGAGCGACGGCAGCGAGACGGTGGCGGCGGCGTAGGTCCGGCCGTCGGAGTCGCGGACGGCCGCGCCCTCCGCCGCACCGGTGCGGGCCCGGGTGGCCCGGGCCAGGGTGACCAGCTTGCGGTCCTCCGCGCTCAGCTCCATGGGTCCCACCCTAGGAGGGTCGAGTCGCTACTTCGCGTGCGCCTGCGCCGACTCGGCGTCCGGCTTCGTGGGGGGCGGCAGCCGGCGGATCAGCACGGTGCCGATCTTGTTGCGGCGGCCGGCGGTCTCCTCGGCCTCGAAGCGGAGGCCGTGGGCCTCGACCGTCGAGCCGGGGATCGGGACCAGGCCCAGGTGCTTGGCCATCAGTCCTCCGACGGAGTCGACGTCATCCTCCTCGACGTCGAAGCCGAACAGCTCGTCGAGGTCGTCGACGGGATAGCGCGACGGCACTCGCACGGCTCCGTCGTCGAGGTGCTCGACCTCGACCTCGTCCTGGTCGTACTCGTCGGTGATCTCGCCGACGATCTCCTCGAGC
>DASTDJ010000286.1:0-11140 GCA_035710425.1 Nocardioides sp. | reverse complement strand
ACCGCTCCCTCGGGGAACGACCTGACCAGCGCGTCGAGCACGAGGTCCCAGCCGGTGTCGTAGCTCGCCCGGCGCTCGGCGGCATCGTCGGTCCAGCCGGTGTGGCTGAGCCGCAGCAAGCACCCCTCGCCCGCCTCGGTGAACGTCACCTCGACCCGGGTCGCCTCGTCGGGGGTGCGCCCGGGGTACCAGTCCATGACCAGCCGGTGCGGGGCGTCGTACAGCGTCACGAGGGCCCAGTCGACGCGCACGCCCGCCTCGTCGGTCTCGTAGACGTAGCCGCCCTCCAGCGGCTCGACGGTGATCGACGCGACCCGGGCCCCGGCGACGCTGTGCGGCTCGACCGGCCACCACTCGTCGATCCGGTCGGTGAACAGCGCGAACGCGACCTCGGGCGGGCAGGGGAGCGCACGCTCCTTGACGACGGCGGTGAGGGTGTCGGTCATCGGTCCTCCTTGGTCGTGGCCGCCTCGACGTACGCCTCGAAGCTGTCGAGCGCGGTGTCCCACATGCGGTCCAGGTAGTCGCGGACGGCGGCGGCGCCCGCGGGGTCGAGCCGGTAGACCCGGCGGGTGCCGTGCGCGGCCACCGTGACGAGGGCGGCGGCATGGAGCACCCGGAGGTGCTGGGAGACCGCGGGCCGGGAGACGGGCAGCCGGTCGGCCAGCTCCTGCACCGACGAGGGACGCCGGGCGAGCAGGCCGACGATCTCGCGACGGGTGGCGTCGCCGAGGGCGTCGAGAGCTCCGGCCGCGGTCATGCACCTACCGTAAGTTGTGACTTACGGTAAGTCAAGGCTTACGCTACTCCGGCTGCCTTCTCCAGCGCCTCGACCTCGGAGTCGAGGTGGGCGAGCAGCCGCTGCAGGTGGGGCACGGTGCGCCGGCATCCGGTGAGGCCGAAGGCCATGTTGCCGTCGTAGGAGGTGCAGGTGATGTTGAGCGCCATCCCGTTGATCGGGATCGAGAGCGGGTAGCTGCCGAGCAGCTGGGCGCCGTTCCAGTAGTGGGTGGTGCGGGGGCCGGGGACGTTGCTGATGATCAGGTTGTACGGCGGCCGCACCAGGCCCTGCATCCGGAACATCGGGGTGAGGATCGCCGGCGCCTGTCCGATCGCGCTCATCGCGAGGATCTGGATCGGCGTCATCGACGACAGTGCCTCCTTGCCGTCCTTCATCGACTTGTGGATCGCGGCCAGCCGCTTCTCGGGGTCGTGGAGGTCGGTGGCCAGCTGCACCATCACCGCGCCGACGGCGTTGCCGCCCTCGGCCGAGGCGCTCTGCGACTCCTTGGCCTTCAGCCCGACCGGCACCATCGCCACCAGCGGGTCCACGGGGAGCGCGTCCTGCTCGAGGAGGTACTTGCGGACCGCGCCGGAGCACATCGCCATCACGACGTCGTTGATCGTGGTGCCGGTGGACTTGCCGATGGCGCGGAGCCGCTCCACCGGCCAGTCGTCCGCCGCGAACCGGCGCGACCCGGTGATGCTCTGGTTGAACATCGTGCGCGGCGCGTTGAGGGAGAGCGCGGAGGTCTCGTTCTTGACCGCCTTGGTGACGGTCTTGATCAGCGCGCTGGGCAGTCCGGCCGCCTCGGCGGTGATGCCGAGCGCGGAGCGGATCGCGGAGACGGGCACCTCGGACAGGCTGTGCTCCGCGTCGGAGGCCGCCTTGCTGGGTTTGGCGCCGGTCACGCCCGCCGCCCACATCGCCTGCATGCCGCGCTGGTCGGGGTCGGTGCTGAGCACGCTCTGCACCAGCCGCATGGCGGAAACGCCGTCGACCAGCGCGTGGTGGAGCTTGGTATAGATCGCGACGCGCCCGTCGCGCAGTCCCTCGATGATGGTGGCCTCCCACAGCGGCCGCTCCCAGGCGAGGCGGGTGCTGTGCAGACGGGAGCAGAGCTCGAGCAGCTCCCGGACCCGCCCGGGCTTGGGGAGCCCGCTGTGCCGCACGTGGTGCTCGATGTCGAACTGCTCGTCGGGCACCCAGACCAGCTGGCCCCCGGTCTTGATCGAGCGGTGCGGCCGCTTCAGGAAGAGCGGCGCGATCTCCTCGACGTCGCGCATCTGCTCGAACATCTCGCGCACGTAGTTGCGCCCGGCCCCCTCGGGCTTCCTGAACAGTTGCAGGCCGCCCACGTGCATCGGCATGTTGCGGTTCTCGGCGATCAGGAATCCTGCTGCGGTCGGGTCGATGGGAGATACCACGCGGGGCCCCTTTCGTCGGACCCCGATCCTGTCGTGGTGGGACCGTCGCCACAAGTACGCCGTCGGCGTGCTGTTCGCTGAGGGTTCACCCTTGATCTTGGCCGCGCCTCTTGCGGGTGGCGGGGCGGCGGGCGCAGGCTCTCGGCGTTCGCTGCCCTCGCCCTCCGTCTCGGGAGTCCTCATGGTTCGTCGGTTGCTGGTGCCCTTCGGTTTCGTCCTCTCGGTGGTCGCGGGGGTGGTCGCGGTCCCCTCCGCAGCCCACGCGGACACCTACTCCGCTCCGCTGCAAACCGCGATCGCCGACCTGCCGGTCGCGACCGAGGTACGCACCGGCTACTCGCGCGACCGGTTCCAGCACTGGGTCGACGCGGACGGGGACGGGTGTCACGCCCGCAACGAAGTGCTGATCGCCGAGGCCGACGACCCGGTGACCGTCGGCAGTGGCTGCTCGCTGAGCGGGGGGCGCTGGTTCTCCTACTACGACCGGGTGTCCTGGACGCAGACCTCCGACGTCGACATCGACCACATGGTGCCGCTTGCCGAGGCGTGGGACTCCGGAGCGCGGAGCTGGACGGACGCCGTACGCCGGGACTTCGCCAACGACCTCGGCGACTACCGGACCCTGGTCGGCGTCACCGACGACGTCAACCAGGCGAAGGGTGACCAGGACATCGCGCAGTGGCTGCCGACGTACGACAAGTGCCGCTACCTCGGGGAGTTCGTGGCGGTGAAGGTCCGCTGGCGGCTGACCGTGGACAACGGTGAGAAGGCGGCGATGAGCTCGCTCGCCTCCTCCTGCTCCAACGTCACGATCACGGTGACCCGGGCACGCTAGCGGGCCAGTTCCCGTCCACAGCCGGGCGTCGTCCGGCACCTCTCCACAGGTCCGGCCCTCGCCGCGGTCTCTGGTCTCTTCTTCTTCCTAGCGTCCTCCGCACGCCGGAACTCGCCGGCGTCTCACCCTCTCGGAGGATCCATGAAGAAGTACGCCGTCACCCTCGCCGCGCTGGCGTTCGGTGCCCTCGCCCTCGGCTCCGGCGGGCTGGCCGCCGCCGACCAGGACGAGCAGGAGAAGCCCTACGTGCCGCACCCGAAGACCATCGTGGAGGTCACCGGCGACAAGTACAACGGGTTCAGCATCCACCACTACGACGGCACCGCGCAGTTCCCGCCGACCAACAGCGAGGCCCGGGCGGAGTGCTCCGAGTACGACACCCGGCTGGCGCGGGTGAAGTGCCGGACCGAGATCCGGGTCTGGTACCGCGACCTCGGCGACATCAAGCGGGCGATCAACTACCAGCAGGCCCTGCGCAGCAAGTAGTCCTCGCCGTGACCTGGCACGATCTGCGGCATGGAGGCGCGGCCGCTCGACCGGATGTGGAGCCGCGGGCGGCTCTCTGCCCGGGCCCGCGTGGCCCGCCTCGCCGACAAGCGGTGGCACATCCTGCAGTGCGCCGTCGCGGCGGGGGTCGCGTGGTTCGTGGCCGCCGACCTCCTCGACCACCCGACCCCGTTCTTCGCCCCGATCGCGGCCGTGGTCAGCCTCGGCACCTCCTACGGCCAGCGGCTGCGCCGGGTGGCCGAGGTGACCCTCGGCGTCGCGATCGGGGTGCTGATCGCCGACCTGCTGGTGGTGCAGCTGGGGTCCGGCTGGTGGCAGCTGATGCTGATCGTGGCGCTGTCGATGAGCACCGCGTTCCTGCTCGATGCCGGCCAGCTGTTCGTGATCCAGGCCACGGTGCAGTCGATCGTGATCGCATCGCTGGCGCCGGAGCCCAGCCAAGCGCTGACCCGCTGGACCGACGCACTGATCGGGGGCGCGGTGGCACTTGTGGGCGCGACGGTGGTGCCGGCGGCGCCGCTGCGAAGGCCGCGCGAGCAGGCGGCGAAGGTGGTGCGCAAGATCTCAGACCTGCTGCGCGCCGCAGCGGAGGTCATGGTCGACGGCGAGATGGAGCATGGGCTCGACCTGCTCGCCGACGCCCGCTCCACCGACACGCTGATCCGCGAGCTGCAGGTGGCTGCTGAGGAGGGCATGTCGGTGGTGTCGGCGTCGCCGTTCCGGGTCCGGCACCGCGGCAACCTGCGGCGGATGGTGGAGCTGGTCGACCCGCTGGATCGGGCCCTGCGCAGCACCCGCGTCCTGGTCCGGCAGGTCGCGGTGACCGCCTACCACCGGCGGGAGGTACCGCGGTCGTACGCCGGACTGGCCCTCGACCTCGCCTCGGCCGCCGACCAGGTGGCCGACGAGCTCCGCGCCGACCGGATGGCGACAGCCGCACAGCCCGCGCTGCTCAGGGTGGGCGAGGCGACCGGCCGGGTCGAGCGCTCTGAGGTGCTGGCCGCCGAGGCGATCCTGGCGCAGCTGCGTTCGATCGTGGTCGACCTGCTGCTGCTCACCGGGATGGACCAGATGGAGTCCACCGACGCGTTGCCGCCGCCGCGATGAGGACCGGTGCCGGACGAGGTCTGTCCTGACGTGACGGAGACGAGATGGGTCCTGCACGTGGACCTCGACCAGTTCATCGCAGCGGTCGAGGTGCTGCGCCGACCCGAGCTGGCCGGCCTCCCGGTGGTGGTCGGCGGCCGCGGCGACCCCACCGAGCGCGGGGTGGTCTCCACCGCGTCGTACGAGGCCCGGGAGCACGGCGTGGGTTCGGGCATGCCGCTGCGACTGGCGGCGCGCAAGCTCCCGGACGCGATCTTCCTGCCGGTCGACGCACCGGCGTACGACGCCGCCTCGGCGGTGGTGATGGACACGCTCCGCTCGCTCGAGTGGGGCGGGCGACCGGTGGTCGTGGAGGTGCTCGGCTGGGACGAGGCCTTCGTGGCCGCGGACCGGTCACCGGCGGAGGGGGTGGGGGGAGGTCCCTCCCAGGCAGCGCCGGCCGCCCAGCCCGACCTCGGCGACCCGCGGGACTTCGCCCAGCGGATCAGGGACGAGGTGCTGGCCGCGAGCCGGCTGCACTGCTCCGTGGGGATCGGCAACAACAAGCTTCAGGCCAAGATCGCGACCGACTTCGGCAAGCCCGACCCGGGGATCTACGTGATCACCGACGAGTCCTGGTTCGACGAGATGGGCCAACGGCCGACCCGGGCCCTGTGGGGGATCGGGCCGAAGATCTCGAAGCGACTGGCGACCCTCGGCATCGACACCGTCGAGCAGCTCGCCACCTCCGACACGCGGCTGCTGGCAGCCGAGTTCGGGCCGACGATGGGGCCGTGGTTCCACCGGCTCGGCCGCGGGGTCGACACCAGCCCGGTCGACGCGACGCCATGGGTGCCGCGCGCGCACGGCCGTGAGGAGACGTTCCAGGAGGACCTCACCGACTGGGCCGACGTCGAGGCGGCGATCCGACGCATCACCCGCCGGGTGGTCGACGACATCGACCGCGAGGGTCGCCCGGCGTTCCGGGTCGGGCTCAAGATCCGTTTCAGGCCGTTCGACACCCTCACCCGGATCCACAAGATCAACACCCCCACCAACGACCCGGAGGTGCTCGCCGACGAGGCGGTCGCCCTGCTCGACCGGATCGAGAAGCGCAAGCCGGTCCGGCTGCTCGGCGTCCGGCTGGAGATGGTCGAGCCCGAGGGCGGGTACGACGCCCCCGGCCGGCGGTGACCCCCCGCCCTACAACGCGTTCCGCAGCTCCTGCACCACCGAGTCCACCACTGCCACCAGGTCGCCGTCGGTCTCGGCCGCCACCCTCCGCTGCCGCTGGTACGACGCCCCGCGCGCCGGGATCTCCGCCAGCGACGCCAGCTCGGCGGAGCAGCCCAGCCGCTCGGCGACCGGGGCCAGCCGCTCCACCTCGTCGCGCAGGTCGTCGGTGACCAGCCGCTCGTTGCACTTCTCGTCGAGGATCACGATCGCGTCGAGGCCGTAGCGCGCGGCCCGCCACTTGTTCTCCTGCACGAGCCACGGCTCCATCGTCGGCAGCGTCTCGCCCCGAGCCAGGCGCTCGTCCAGGTCGACCACCAGGCACTGGCAGAACGCCACCAACGCGGCCAGGTCGTCGAAGGAGGAGACGCCGTCGCAGACCCGGTTCTCCAGAGTGCCGAGGTGCGGCGCCGGGCGCAGGTCCCAGCGGATCTCCGACAGCACCTCGATCACCCCGGTCGTGAAGTGGTCGTCGGCGAACGCCTCGAACTCCTCCCAGGTCTCGAAGTGGAACGGCAGCCCGGCCGTGGGCAGCTGCTGGAACATCAGCGCCCGGTTGGACGCGTAGCCGGTGTCCACCCCGGCCCAGATCGGCGAGGACGCCGAGAGCGCCTGCAGGTGGGGGTAGTAGCGCAGCATCGCGGTCAGCACCGCCATCACCCGCGCCTGGTCTGGCATGCCCACGTGCACGTGCACGCCCCAGATCAGCATCTGCCGGCCCCACCACTGGGTGCGGTTGATCAGCTCCTCGTAGCGGTGCCCCTCGGTCAGCACCTGCTGGGTCCAGGACGCGAACGGGTGCGTGCCCGCGCCGAACAGGTCCACGCCGAGCTCGTCGCCGGACGGCACCACCACCGCGAGCGTCTCCCGGAGGTCGGTCATCGCCTCGTCGACCGTGTGGCACACCCCGGTCACCACCTCGACGGTGTTGCGAAGCAGCTCCTTGTGCAGCCGGTTCGGGTCGGGCAGCCGAGCCTTGGCCCGCGCGAACAGGTGTGCGGCGTCGTTGCGCAGGTCACGAGTACGCCGGTCGACCAGCGCGAACTCCCATTCCACGCCCAGCGTCGGCTCCGGCGAGGCGGCGAACTCGATGCGCACCCCGCCAGTGTGGCGCACCCAACGCTCGATCGACGCGCCGCGACGTTGGGGTCCCAGCCCTTGGTTTGCGAGCATCGGCGTGTGTCGGAGACCCGCGAGCTCACTCTCACCCTGGACTTCTGTCTCAGGGTGGGCGACCTGCTGCTCTCGTCCGGCGCCGGCGCCGCCGACGTCGCCGCCACCATGCTGTCGCTCGCGCGCAGCCTGGGGGCCAACCAGGCGGAGGTCGACGTCACCTTCACCGCGCTCACCATGAGCCACCAGGGCAGCCCGGAGGAGTGGCCGCTGATCGCGACCCGCCACGTCCAGCAGCGGGTGATCGACTACCAGGACCTCACCCGCGTGGACCACCTGGTCCGCGCGGTGCTCCGCGGGGAGACCGACCTGGCCGGCGCCCGCGCCGAGCTGCGCAACATCACCTCCACCGGCCACGACCGGCCGCGCTGGGCGGTCACCCTCGGCTGGGGCGTGATGAGCGCCGGCGTCGGCGTCCAGCTGGGCGGCGACTGGGTGGTCGTGCTGCTCGCGGCGATCGCGGCGATGGGCATCGACCGGCTCCAGATGAGCATCGCCCGTCGCCGGATCCCGGGCTTCTACCAGCAGATCGCCGGCGGAGGCCTGGCCACGCTGATCGCGGTCGGCGCGGCGGCCACCGAGCTGGAGGTCGACGTCGAGCTCGTGGTCACTGCCAACATCGTGATGCTGCTCGCGGGGATCGGGTTCATGGGTGCACTGCAGGACGCGCTCACCGGGTTCTACATCACCGCCGGGGCCCGGCTCACCGAGGCGTTGCTGGCCACCGCAGGCATCATCGCCGGGGTCAGCGGCGGCCTGGGGCTGGCCGCGACCACCGGGGTCGACATCCCGACGATCAGCCCTGGCGACGTCGGCATCCAGGAGGTCGGCGTGGCCGCGTTCGGCGCGGCCGTCGCCGCGGCGGCGTTCGCGTTCTCGTCGTACTCACCGAAGCGGATGCTGGTCCCGGTGGCGCTGGTCGCGGCGGTCGCGATGACCATCTCGCAGTCGATCCAGGAGCCCGGCCTCGGTCGCACCTGGTCGGTGGGGCTGGCGGCGCTGTTCGTCGGCCTGGTGGGCTTCGCGCTGGCCGGTCGGCTGCGGGTCCCGCCGCTGATCCTGGTGGTCTCCGCCGTGGTGCCGATGCTGCCCGGCCTGTCGATCTTCCGCGGCCTGTCGCTGCTCGCCGAGGGCGACCGGTTCAACACCTCCGAAGGCCTGGTCGCGCTGATGAGCGCCGCCTCGGTCGCGCTGGCCCTCGCGGCCGGCGTGATCCTGGGGGAGTACGTCGCCCAGCCGCTCAGGCGCGAGGCGCGGCGGGTCGAGTCGCGGCTCGCCGGGCCGCGTCTGGTCGGGCCGATCCAAGTGCTCGGCCGCCGCGGCCGCACTCGCCGGAGCCGGCGCGACTCGATCGGCGAGGGTCACTCGGACTGACGGAACAGCTCGGCGAACCACCGCCGGGCGCCACCGTCGAACGGCGCCGCCCTTCGGGCTACCAGGTCACGGATCCGGTCACGGGAGGCGGTTGCGAGCCCGGCGATGTCGTCGGGGTAGCCGAGCTCGACGCGGTGCCGCGCGAACTCGTCCTCGTCGTCCACCCACACCGTCCCGTCGGGATCCCGGATCACGTCCAGGTCCAGGTCGACGGCCCGCACGCTCGCCCCGTCCCACTCCGGCGGCGTCGTCATGTCGACGTACACCTGCACCGGTCCGCCCTCGTCGTGGAACGTCGCCAGCCAGCCCCGCTCGACCGGGGTCCCGGGGCCGGGCACCAGCCCGACCTGGGCGACCGGGGCGACGTAGTCCATGCCCGGCCGGGTCATCGTCGTACCGGCGGGGATGCCGAGCCAGTCGCCGTGCGTGTCGCTGCCCAAGTACGTCGCGGCGAACTCCCAGTGCGGCCGCTCGCCCCACTTGGTCATTACGACCTGGATGGTGGTGCCTGGTGTCACCCAGGTATCAGACCACCTTGGCCGGGAGCACCCGCTTCGAGGCCCGGGCGACGACGTCCTGGTAGCGCGACCCGGTGAGCTTCGCGAAGTGGTGCAGGGCGTGCGCGTCGATGCCGACCAGCACCCGAGCCTGGTTGCGCAGGATGCCCCTGATGATGATCTCGGCGGCCCGCTCGGGGGTCATCCGGGCCAGCTTCTCGTCGAACAGCTTGGCGGTCTGGGTCTTGTCCTCGTGGTCGGAGACCCTGGCGTTGCGGGCGATCGCGGTCTTGATGCCGCCGGGGTGCACCGCGGTCACGCCCACGGGGTGGCCGGCGATCAGCATCTCCTCGCGCAGCGCCTCGGTCATGCCGCGGACGGCGTACTTGGTGGCGTTGTAGGCGCTCTGGCCGGGCATCGAGATGAGCCCGAACAGCGAGGAGATGTTGACGACGTGCCCGTCGCGGGAGGCGATCAGGTGGGGCAGGAACTCCTTGGTGCCGTGGACGACGCCCCAGAAGTTGATGCCGACGATCCAGTCCAGGTCGGGGTACTCGAGGTCGGCGAAGTCGCCGGCCAGCGCGACACCGGCGTTGTTGATCACCACGTTGACCCGGCCGAAGTGGTCGGCCACGGTGGCGGCGTACGCCGTAAAGGCGGCGCGGTCGGCGACGTCGAGATGGTCGCTGCGGACCTCCTTGGCGCCGGCGCCCTTGACCAGGTCGACGGTCTCGGCCAGCCCCTCGTCGTCGACGTCGGAGATCGCGAGCAGCGCGCCGCGGCGGGCGAGGTCGACGGCGAGCGCCCGGCCGATGCCGGAGCCGGCTCCGGTGATCACGACCACCTTGTCATCGAGCGTCTTCATGCCATGACCTCCTGCTGGGTGCCGGTCCGGGCCGCGACCCGGTAGGCGTCGATGTCGAACCTCGCGGTCTGTCCCCGGAACGCGAACGTCGTCCGGGGCCACAGCGTGGTGTTGTTGCCGTGGGAGTCGAGGTACCAGCTGGCGCAGCCGCCGGTGGTCCACACGGTGCGCTTCATCCGGCGCTGGATGTCGGCGTTGTACTCCGCCACCGCGTCCTCGGTCACCTCGACGGTGGCGTAGTCGTGGGCGCGCATGGTGCGGATCGCGTCGACCAGGTAGGTCACCTGCGACTCGATCATGAACACCATGCTCGAGTGTCCCAGCCCGGTGTTGGGGCCGACGATGAAGAACAGGTTGGGGAAGTCGGCGACCGCGGTGCCCTTGTAGGCGGCCATGCCCGACTCGCGCCACTTGTCGGCGAGGGTCTGCCCGGTGCGGCCGGTGATGTGCTCGGTGATGGGCAGCTCCGTCGTGTAGAAGCCGGTGGCGACGATCAGCACGTCGATCGGGCGCTCCACGCCGTCGCTGGTGACGACCGCGTCGCCGGTGACCTTGGCGATCCCGTCGGTGACGAGATCGACGTTGTCAGCGTTCAGCGCGGGGTAGTAGGTGTTGGAGATCAGGATCCGCTTGCAGCCGATCTCGAACGTCGGCGTCACCTTCTCGCGGAGCTCGGGGTCGTCGATGCCGCGTGCGATGTTCTTCAGCGCCAGCTGCTTGGCCGGCCAGGCGAGCTTGGGCTGCAGCGTGAAGCCGGGCACGTAGCCCTCGCGGCCCCAGTAGATCGCGGTCCGGTAGAGCGACTGCACGCCGGGGATCCGCTTGAACGCGGCCTTCTCGAGGCCGGTGTAGGGCCGGTCGTTGCGCGGCATGACGTACGGCGCGGTGCGCTGGTAGACGTCGAGGTGGCCCACCTGCTCCTGGATCGCCGGGACGATCTGGATCGCCGAGGCGCCGGTGCCGATCACCGCGACCCGCTTGCCGGTGAGGTCGACGTCGTGGTTCCAGCGGGCGGAGTGGAACAGCTCGCCCTGGAAGGTCTCGATCCCCTCGATGTCGGGCAGCTTGGGCTCGGACAGGCCGCCGGCGCCGCTGATCAGCGTGCGGGCGGCGTACGTGCCGCCGGACGTCGTCACCACCCAGCGCTGCTGCGCGTCGTCCCAGGTCGCGTCGTCGGCCGAGGTGTCGAAGACGAACCGGTCCAGAGTGCCGGAGCGCTCTGCCACCCGCTTGATGTAGGCCTGGATCTCCGGCTGCGGCGAGAAGGACCGCGACCAGTCGGGGTTGGGGGCGAAGGAGTAGGAGTAGAGCTGGCTCGGGACGTCGCACTCCGCGCCGGGGTAGGTGTTGTCGCGCCAGGTG
>DASTDJ010000285.1:0-18436 GCA_035710425.1 Nocardioides sp. | reverse complement strand
CGATGTCCTACCTCGAGGACGTCGTGCTGACCATGCGCCGGCTGCCGCAGCCGCTCATCGCGGCGGTCGACGGGCCGGCGATCGGTGGCGGGCTCTGCCTCGCGCTGGCGTGTGACCTGCGGCTCGCGGCGCCGGCGGCGTACTTCCGCGCGGCAGGGATCAACAACGGGCTCACCGCCAGCGAGCTCGGGCTGAGCTTCCTGCTGCCGCGCGCCATCGGCTCGACCCGGGCCGCCGAGATGATGCTCACCGGCCGTGACGTGGCGGCCGACGAGGCGGAGCGGATCGGCCTCGTCTCCGCCGTGCACGACGACGTGGTGGCCGCGGCCATCGAGACCGGGCAGCGGATCGCCCGGCTGTCCCAGCCCGGCGTCGAGCTCACCAAGAAGTCGCTCCAGGCGGGCATCGCGTCCTCCTCGCTGGAGGCGCACCTGACCTCGGAGGGTCTCGGCCAGCTCTACCTGCGGCTGCTCACGGACAACTTCGAGGAGGCCACCCGGGCCCGCAAGGAGGGCCGTGACCCGGTCTTCCGCGACCGGCGCTGATCCGCGTCGCGCAGGCTAATTGCTTTGCGGGGCTCTTCGCGACGCTGGTATCCAGTTCCGGTGACCAACCCGGACGTGTCCTGGCCGCAGCACACCGAGCGCCTCCTGCTCCGCAAGGTGACGGAGGACGACATCGACCGGCTGCTGGAGTTCCGCAACAAGCCGGACGTCTACCAGTGGCTGATGGAGACCGTGGTCGACCCCGACAAGTTCCGCGCCGGGTGGATGAAGTCGCTCACCGACCCGCGCGACCACTCGACCGTCGTCGAGCTCGACGGCGTCGTGATCGGTACCGCGTACCTTGAGGTGGAGGACGCCCTCGGCCAGGACAAGGGAGAGCCGACCCTCGCGGCCGAGGCGCACATCGGCTACATCTTCGACCCCGCCTACGCCGGCCAGGGGTACGCCACCGAGACCACCGCGGAGCTGCTCCGGATCAGCTTCGAGGTACTCCGGGTCCACCGCGTCTACGCCGGCTGCTACGCCGACAACCTCGCCTCGCGCCGGGTCCTGGAGAAGGTAGGCATGCAGCTGGAGCAGTACGGCGTGCGTGACTCCTGGCACGCCGAGCTCGGCTGGCTCGACGGCTGCACCTACGCGCTCCTCGAGGACGAGTGGTTCAAGGGCGGCGCCGCACGCGCCAGATGACATGGGTGCCGGGGAGCCCCTTGAGCTCGACCTCACCGGTCTCCTGCAGCTCCACCGCGGCATCCGCGTCCAGCGCGTCGCGGACGGCGGTGCTGGCGAGCACCTCGCCGCCGTCGGCGAGGTCGCCGATCCGGGCCGCGATCGCGACGTTTCGACCGAAGTAGTCGCCGTCCCGGCTGACCACGCGACCGGTGTGGATACCGATCCGCACCCGCACCTGTCGCAGCCGCGCATCGAGCGTGCGGCCGAGGTCCTTCTGGATGCCGAGCGCCGCGCGGCAGGCGGCCTCGGCGTCGCGGAACGCGACCATGAACCCGTCGCCCGCGGTCTTCACGACCTGGCCGCGGTAACGGTCGATCCGGCTCCGCAGCAGGGTGTCGTGGGCGGCCAGCACCTTCACCCACGCCTCGTCGCCGAGGCGGTCGTTGAGGGCCGTGGAGTCCTCGATGTCGGAGAAGAACAGGGTCACCGTGCCGTCGGCCGCCGCCATCGTGAGCACCTCGGCGCGCTCCTCCTGGGCCCACGCCTGCAGGTCCTCGATCGACGACTGCAGCAGGCCGGCCACCCCGTGCTCGCGCACCTTCCCGACGGTGCGCAGCACGCGGCTGACCGCCCGCTCGGTGGGCGTGGCGGGCGGCCGCGGGCGCAGCGCGGCCGACAGGTCGGACTCGAGCTGCTCGATCCTGCGGGCGTCGGCGGCGATCCGGCGCCGGGCGGCCACGAGCAGCGCGACGGCGACAGCCAGCAGGACCGCGAGCGCGCCGGCGACCACGGAGAGTGCGACGGTGCTCAGATCCCCAGCCCTTCCTCGAGCGCGGCGAGCTCCTCCCCGGAGTAGACCGCGATCCGCTGCAGGCTCGGGATAGAGTCGCGGCACCCGGTGTAGCCGATGTTGAACTCGCCGGCGTACGACACCCCCGTGATGTTCAGCGCCTGGCCGTTGAAGAGCAGGCTGACCGGATAGATCTCCTCCATCAGCGAGCCGTCGAGGTAGCGCGGCTCGGCCGGTCCGGGGACGTTTGAGATCACCAGGTTGGACGCCGGTCGGCCGCGGCCGCCGAAGCCGAGGATCGCCTGCCCGATGAACGGCGCCATCAGCCCTGCGGTGTAGAGGTCCATCGCCCCGCTGCCCACCTCGGGCAGCCGTTCCTTGCCGAGCCGGGTGGAGGTCCGGATCGCCTGGATGCGCTCGACCGGGTCGGGCACGTCGGTGCCCAGCCGGGAGTAGAGGAACGTGATCGCGTTGCCGACCTTCGCGTCGTTGCCGCGGCGTACCGACACCGGCACGTTGGCGATCAGGTCGTCGACCGGGAGCGCGTCGTGCTCGATCAGGTAGCGACGCACGGCGCCGCCGCACACGGCCAGGAAGACGTCGTTGAGGCTGCCCTCGGCAGCCTTCGCCGCCGCCTTCATCCGATCGATCGGGTAGTGCTGCGTGGCGAACCGACGCGGGGTGTGGATCCTGCCGTTGAAGATCGTCTTCGGTGCGCGGAACGGCACGGCGCGGTCGGCGTCGGCGCCGAGCCCGGTCACGCTCTCGGTGTACGTCCGGCCCAGCGAGCCGGCCACCGCGACGGTGCTGCGGACACCGTCGCGCACCAGCTCCACGGGACCCGCCCGCTCCTCCGGCTCGGCCCGGGGGATGGCAGCGGACAACCCGGACTGGTCGGGGCCGCGGGTGCCGATGGTCCACGGCGGCAGCATGTCCCGCGCCTCAGGGTCGGCGGAGAGGATGCGGCGCAGCAGCCGGATGCCGCCGACGCCGTCGACCTGGGAGTGGTGGGCCTTCAGGTAGAGCGACCACCGGTCCTCCTCGAGGCCCTCGATGATGTGGCACTCCCACAAGGGGTAGCGCCGGTCCATCCTGGCCGAGTGGAGGCGGGAGACGAGCACGCCGAGCTCACGCTGGGAGCCCGGAGCCGGCAGCGCGGAGTGCCGCAGGTGGTAGTCGAGGTCGATGTCGCTGGCGTCCAGCTCGACCCAGCTCGGCACCGGCAGGCTGCGGTAGAGGAGGTTGAACGGCGGCGCGAACTCCTTGCACGACCGCCAGTGCGCGACCAGGTCGGCCACGAACGTCGGCCGGTCCTCGGGCACCCGGAACGTCGCCAGCATGCCGACCTGCATCGGCGTGCGGTGGGTCTCTGCGAACAGCCACGCCGAGTCGTTGGTCTTCAACAGCCTGCGGGCCAACGGGTCCTCCTCGTCGAGCCTCCCCGCCGGAAAGGGTAGTGCGGCCCGTTGGATCGCAGGGCTAGGTTCGAGTGGTGACTGCTCCGATCATCGCCACCCTCGGAGAGCTGCGCGCCTCCGGCCACGTGCACAAGCCGCTCCGCACCGAGATCCGAGACAACCTCCTGGCCGCTCTCGCGGAGGGGCGCGACCCCTGGCCGGGCCTGCACGGGTTCGAGGACACCGTCATCCCGCAGCTCGAGCGGGCCCTCATCGCCGGCCACGACGTCGTACTCCTGGGAGAGCGGGGGCAGGGCAAGACCCGGCTGCTGCGGACGCTGGTCGGACTGCTCGACGAGTGGACGCCGGTGATCTCCGGCTCCGAGCTCGGCGAGCATCCCTTCGACCCGATCACCCACGCCTCCCAGGCCGCGGTGGCGTCGTACGGCGACGACCTGCGCATCTCGTGGCGGCACCGCGACGAGCGGTACGCCGAGAAGCTGGCCACGCCGGACACCTCGGTCGCCGACCTGATCGGCGACGTCGACCCGATGAAGGTGGCGGAGGGCCGGTCGCTGGGCGATCCCGAGACGATCCACTTCGGGCTGATCCCGCGCTCCCACCGCGGCATCGTGGCGATCAACGAGCTGCCTGACCTTGCCGAGCGGATCCAGGTCTCGATGCTCAACGTGATGGAGGAGCGCGACGTCCAGATCCGGGGCTACGTGCTGCGGCTCCCGCTCGACGTACTGATGGTCGCCAGCGCCAACCCGGAGGACTACACCAACCGCGGTCGGATCATCACCCCGCTGAAGGACCGCTTCGGCGCGGAGATCCGCACCCACTACCCGACCGAGCTCGAGGCCGAGGTCGCCGTGGTCCGGCAGGAGGCGCACCTGGTCGCCGAGCTGCCCGACTACCTCGTCGAGATCCTGGCCCGCTTCACCCGCAACCTGCGCGAGTCCTCGTCGGTCGACCAGCGTTCCGGGGTCTCCGCCCGGTTCGCGATCGCCGGGGCCGAGACCATCGCCGCCGCCGCCCTGCACCGGGCAACGGTGCAGGGCGAGGGCGAGGCCGTGGCCCGCGTGGTCGACCTGGAGACCGCGGTCGACGTGCTCGGCGGCAAGATCGAGTTCGAGACCGGTGAGGAGGGCCGCGAGCAGGAGATCCTCACCCACCTGCTGCGCACGGCGACGGCCGAGACCGTCCGCGCCCACTTCCGCGGGCTGGACTTCGGGCTGCTGGTCGAGGCCATCGAGGAGGGTGCGCTGGTCACCACCGGCGAGCAGGTCACCGCTCGCGACTTCCTCGCCGGGCTGCCCGTGCTCGGTGAGTCGGAGCTCTACGACGACGTGTGCGACCGCCTCGACGCCGGCAACGACGGCGAGCGGGCCGGCGCCATCGAGCTCGCGCTGGAGGGTCTCTACCTCGCCCGCAAGATCGGCAAGGACACCGACGGCTCGGAGACCGTCTATGGCTAGAAGCCGCACCCGATTCCGCCGCTACGACGGCGGCGACCCGCTGGCGCCGCCGGTCGACATCGCCGAGGCGCTGGACGCGATCGGCGAGGACGTGATGGCGGGCTACAGCCCCGAGCGGGCGATGCGGGAGTTCCTCCGCCGCGGTGGTCGCAGCCAGTCCGGGCTCGACGATCTCGCCCGGCGGGTGGCCGAGCGGCGCCGCGACCTGCTGCAGCGTCACAACCTCGACGGCACGCTCGAGGAGGTCCGCGAGCTGCTCGACCGGGCCCTGCTCGAGGAGCGCAAGCAGCTGGCCCGCGACGCGATGATGGACGACGCCGACCGGGCCTTCCGGGAGATGCAGCTCGACAACCTCCCACCCAGCACGGCCGCGGCCGTGAGCGAGCTGAGCGACTACGACTGGACCTCGCGGCAGGCGCGCGAGGACTACGAGCGGATCAAGGACCTGCTCGGCCGCGAGCTGCTCGACCAGCGCTTCGCCGGCATGAAGCAGGCGCTCGAGAACGCCACCGGCGAGGACCGTCAGCGGGTCAACGAGATGCTCGACGACCTCAACGAGCTGCTCGAGAAGCACCAACGCGGTGAGGACACCGACGAGGACTTCCGGCAGTTCATGGACAAGCACGGCGAATTCTTCCCCGAGAACCCGCAGAACATCGACGAGCTGCTCGACGCGCTCGCCCAGCGCTCCGCGGCCGCCCAGCGGATGCTGAACTCGATGAGCCCCGAGCAGCGCGAGGAGCTGATGCAGCTCTCCGCTCAGGCCTTCGGCTCGCCGCAGCTGATGGAGTCCCTGGCCCGGATGGACGCCAACCTGCAGGCGCTCCGGCCCGGCGAGGACTGGGGCGGCTCCGAGCGCTTCGACGGCGAGCAGGGCCTCGGACTCGGCGACGGCACCGGAGTGCTCCAGGACCTCGCCGACCTCGACGACCTCGCCGAGCAGCTCGCGCAGTCCTACTCCGGCGCGCGGCTCGACGACGTCGACCTCGACAAGCTCGCCCGACAGCTCGGCGACAGCGCCGCGGTCGACGCCCGGACCCTGCAGGAGCTGGAGCGGGCGCTGCGCGACAGCGGCACGCTGCGCCGCGGCTCCGACGGCCAGCTGATGCTGACCCCCAAGGCGATGCGTCAGCTCGGCAACGCCCTGCTCCGCGACGTCGCGCAGAAGATGTCCGGCCGCCAGGGTCAGCGCGACCTACGCCAGGCCGGCGCCGCGGGGGAGCAGTCGGGCTCGACCCGCGAGTGGGCCTTCGGCGACACCGAGCCCTGGGACATCCCGCGGACCATCCTGAACGGCGTACGCCGCCGGGCCGCGGACGGCGGGGGCCCGATGCTGAGCGTGGAGGACATCGAGGTCGCCGAGACCGAGGCGCGCACCCAGGCGGCCGTCGCGCTGCGGGTCGACACGTCGTTCTCGATGGCCATGGACGGCCGCTGGGTGCCGATGAAGCGCACCGCCCTCGCTCTGCACACGCTGATCCGGTCGCGGTTCCGCGGCGACGACCTGCAGCTGATCGGCTTCGGCCGGCACGCCGAGGTCATGGACATCGAGGAGCTGACCGCGCTCGACGCGATGTGGGACAAGGGCACCAACCTCCACCACGCGCTGCTCCTCGCCAACCGCCACTTCCGCAAGCACCCGAACGCCCAGCCGGTGCTGCTGATCGTCACCGACGGCGAGCCGACCTCTCACCTCGAGCCCGACGGCGAGGTCTACTTCGCCTACCCGCCGAGCCCGCTGACCATCGCCTACGCCGTCCGGGAGCTCGACAACTCCCGACGGCTCGGCGCCCAGACGACGTTCTTCCGGCTCGGCGAGGACCCCGGCCTGGCGCGGTTCATCGACTCCATGGCCGCTCGGGTCGAGGGCAGGGTGGTCGCCCCGGAGCTCGACGACCTCGGCGCCGCCGTGGTCGGCTCCTACCTCGGGTCGCGCGGCCCGACACCGATGGGCCAGATGCGCAGCGCCTACGGCGACTGGTTCGGCGGCCGCGGCTTCTGGGTCGGCGACTGACGGTCCCGGCCGTTAGCGTCGGCACGTGGAGCTCCGCTACCTGCTGGCCGTCGTCACCGGCGCCGGCGCCGGGCTGGGCCGTGAGATCGCCATCGCGCTGTCCCGGGCCGGTGCTGCCGTCCTCGTGGTCGACCGCGACCTCGACACCGCCGAGGAGACGGCGAGCATGGTGCGCCGGGCCCGGGTCCACGCGTGGGCCCTGAGGGCCGACCTGACGCTCGAGTCCGACGTGCGGCTGGTGGCCGACCGGGCCCGGGACCTGGGTGGAGCCGACCTCCTGGTCAACAACGCCGGCGGATGGATGCCGGGGGAGCAGTACCCCGCTGCGCCGTACGAGACGTGGTCGAGGGCTCTTGCTCTGAACCTGACCGCGCCGATGCAGCTGACCCAGCTCGTGCTGGCCGAGGCAGCCAACCGTCCCGACCGGCGCCCGGGCACCCCCGCGGTGGTCAACGTGGCATCCAGCGCCGCTCTCGGCCCCACGCCGTACGCCTCTCCCGAGTACGCCGCCGCCAAGGCCGGCCTGGTGCGCCTGACCTCGGCGCTCGCCGACCCCGAAGCCGCCGGCGGCCGGGTGACCGCGGTGGTGCCCGGCTGGATCGGCCTGCCGCGTGCCGAGCGCGAGTGGTCGGAGCTGACCGAGGCCGAGCGGGCCGGGCTCCCGTCGCTGATCCCGCCCGCCGAGGTGACGCGCACCGTCCTCGACCTCTTGTCCCGAGGCGAGCCGGGCACCGTGGTGGAGATCCTCGGGGAGGACTAGGCGAGACGCCGGACGGCCTAGACCAGGCTGGGTACGTTCCTGTCGTTCCCGCCACGGATCGGTCGCGAGCGTGTCGAATGCTCCGGTGCGGACTAAGTGGCTGTCCTTAGTGGTGAGCGGCGCGATCGTGGCCGGGCTGGCCGCACCGTTGACGACACTGGCGACACCGGCGACGGCGCAGGCCCCGCGCACGAAGGCCGACCTGACCGTGACCGCGGTGACCGCGCCGGCCCGGGCGACGATCGGGGCCAAGCTGACAGTGAAGGCCACGGTGCGCAACCGGGGCACGCTCAAGGCCACCGGCTCCGTCACGGCGTTCCGCCTCTCCAAGGACCAGAAGGTCGGCCGGGACGTCGCACTCAAGCCGACCAAGGCGACGCCGAAGCTCAAGCCCCGGAAGACCTGGTCGGGATCAGCGGCTGTGACGATCCCGTCCGCAACGACGCCGGGTCGCTACCACGTGCTCGCCTGCGCGGACGCCACCCGCAAGGTCAAGGAGAAGACCGAGGGCAACAACTGCAAGGCGTCGGGTCCGGTGCAGGTGTCCGAGCCGATGTCCAGCCACGAGCTGATCGACGAGGACATCGCCGCAGGCAGGCTCACCCGGGAGCAGGGACTGACCTACAAGGTCTTCTCCGACTTCAAGGACCCGCGGCTCCCTGGCAAGTACGCCGGCACCCCGGACGCGCTCGAGGAGGGCGCCCTCGGCGACGCGGCTTCCTCGTGGCCCGACCTGAGCCCGGCGACGCAGGACGTGCTCCGCCCGTTCCTGATCCCGCCGTACTACGCGGGCAGTCACTGGTCGCCCGAGCCGAACGACGGTGGCCGGCCCCTCGCGGCCGACGGGGCACCCTGGTGCAGCGGCACCAGTGGCAGCAGTCCGCTGTTCTCGGACTGGGACCACCTGGACGTCCCCGGCGGGCAGTACCGCATCTGGTGGCCACAGGGGAACACCGCCGACGCCGCGCAGGCGGCGCACATGAGCCACCTGATCGCGACCACGATCCTCCCCGAGCTGACGGCCCTGATGGGCCGTGGCCCGAAGTCCGACGCCGACGAGCTCTGCAACGGCGACAGTCCGGCCACGGACATCGCGCTGGTCGACGCAAAGACGGCGACGGTGCACGGCAACGGCTTCCTCTGCGGCGACGGGGTCTCCACACGCATGGTCTGGCCGCGGACCAAGCCCGCGGCGTGGGCGGGCAGCGATCCCTACCTGGCGCACGAGATCATGCACACGATCCAGTTCGCGTTCCCCCAGGACGGCTGGTGCGGCGACTACGAGTGGCTGCGCGAGATGACCGCGCAGTGGGTGCAGGACTACGTCACCGACCCGGCGTACGGGATCGGGCTGATGCCCGACGACACCGAGTTCGAGGCCGCCCCGCACTTCTTGGACGCGCCGAACACCTCGCTGGACGACGACGACCCCATCAAGCATGCCTACGGCGCCTACCTGCTCGCCCAGTGGAGAGCCAAGAACCTCGGCAAGACATGGATCCGGGACATCTGGGACAACGTCCACGACAAGGACGCGACCCACGCCGTCGACAAGGCGCTCCAGGGCAAGGGGTTCGAGGAGTTCTGGGACGACTTCGCGCTCTCCAACTGGAACCAGGGTCCGGTCGACCACTACCAGCAGTGGGACGGCATGGCCAAGCATGCCAAGACGGTCGGCCCCGAGCCGATCCCGCCGGCGATGCCGCGCAACCCGACGATCGAGGTCAACCACCTGGCCGCGCAGTACCTCGAGCTGGACATCGACCCGAAGGTCGACGAGCTCGAGATCCTCAACGACAGGGCGGGCGACACCCACGCCAAGCTCCAGGCAGTCGTGGAGTACATCGACGGCACGTTCAAGGTCGTCGCCCTCGACCAGCCGAGGAACTACCTGTGCATCAACGGCGGCCCCAAGCAGGTCAAGCGCGTCGTGCTGATCTTCAGCAACGCGGACATGGAGGACGAGACGACCTTCGCCCCCACGCTGACCGGCAAGACGGCCTGCGGATGTCCCAGCTCCACGCAGCGTCCGGGTCGACGGGTGACGGGCGCCGCGGACGTCTGCGCGGGCAACCTCTCGTTCAGCTGGACCCACGAGAACATCAAGCTGAACGACGACGGCACCGAGCGGTGGCACATCGACGAGTCCGGCAGTGGATCGCTCGGCCTCGGCCTGATGCCGGACCCCGACGATCCCGACACCTACGTCAACACGCCCGACTCGACGTACACCGTCAGCACCGAGCGACATGCGGAGTTCTACGGCGGGTGCGAGGAGGTGGGGGACACGACCCACGAGGGTTCGGGCAACCTCGACGAGCTCGCCACGTTCACCGCCTTCGATCCCGACTCCGACGACCTGTGGATCAGCAACGCGATCCAGATGGAGACGACCAAGCACTCGGTCACCACCACCTGTGCGGGCACCACCGAGGACACCACCACGGAGAACCTGGTCACCCCGGAGTGCCCGCCGACCCCTCAGGGCGGCAGCTTCTTCTGGGAGTTCGAGCCGGTGGCCCCGGGGTCGAGCACCTACACCTACACGTGCAGCGGCACCGTGGAGTACGAGGACGGCCTGGGCAACCACGTCTGGACGAAGACGGTGGAGGGCACGGTCACCCTCCCGTAGCCGTCAGCCGAGCAGGTCCATGACCTCCTCGCGGATGTCCTCGAGCTCGTAGAGGCGGACGGCGGTGCCCCATCCGGTGCTGATGCTGCCGTAGAGGCTGAGCCGTTCAGCGAGGGCGACGTCGGTGGTGCGCACCCAGACCAGGCGGGAGGGGCGCACCCGGTCGACCACGACCCGGCTGCCCTGCCACTCGGCGGTCACGGTGATCCGCTCCAGTGCGGTGAGCTCGCGGATCGGCACCAGGTCGGCGGTGTGCGGCTCGCCCTCGAACCGGTGCAGCGCGACGTACCCGCCGGCGCGGTAGGCGACCTGGAACGTCTCCGAGTCGCGGGTGGCGTAGAGGCCGCTCTCGCGGATCACGTGGGGTCCGGGTGCAGCAGGGCGGCGAGCTCCTCCACGCCGTCGACGAGCCGGGTGCCGGGTCGGGCCCAGGACGCGTTCGCGTCCACCGGGTGCAGCGGCACGTCATCGGGGAGTACGCCGGAGGAGGCCAGCTCGTCGGCCAGCCGCGCGGCGCCCTCGCGGTCGTAGCCGCACGGCGCGACCACGACCACGTCCGGCCGCTCGGCGTGTACGGCGTCCCAGGTCACCCGCTCCGACCTCGCACCGGGCGTCCCCAGCAGCGGCTCGCCGCCCGCGGCCGAGATCATCTCCGGGACCCAGTGGCCGGGCGCGAACGGCGGGTCGGTCCATTCCAGCAGCATCACTCGAGGCCTGGGCAGTCCGGCGACCCGGGCGCGCACGGCCTCGAGCCGGCTGCGCTGCGCTGTCACCAGGGCGTCGGCGGCCTCTTCGTGGCCGGTGGCCTTGCCCAGCGTCAGGATCGAGGCGAACACCTCGTCGAGCGTGTGCGGGTCGATGGTCAGCACCTCGGCGGTGCAGCCCAGGTGGGCGAGGGCGTCGTCCACCACCGACACGTCGACCGCGCACACGGCGCAGAGGTCCTGGGTGACCACGAGGTCGGCGTCCAGCCCGGCCAGCGCACCCTCGTCGAGGTGGTAGAGGTCCTCCCCGCGGGACATGGCGACGGCGACGTAGGCGTCGATCTCCGCGGGCGTCAGCCCCTCGGGCATGGCCGAGGTCGACACGATGCGGCGCTCCCGCGCGGCCGGCGGGAAGTCGCACTCGAAGGTGACGCCCACGACGTCGTCACCCGCGCCCACGGCGAACAGGATCTCGGTGGTCGAGGGGAGCAACGACACGATCCGCACCCCTCCACCCTAGGGTGACGACGTGGACGACCCGACCCTGTCGGTCCTCGCCCTTCTCGGGCTGGCCGCTCTGACCGCGGGTTTCGTCGACGCGGTGGTGGGTGGCGGGGGGCTGGTCCAGCTGCCGGCGCTGCTGCTCGGCCTGCCGGGGGCGACGCCGGTCGAGGTGCTCGCGACCAACAAGCTGGCCTCGATCTGTGGCACGACGGTGAGCTCGGCGACGTACTACCGCCGGATCCGGCCGGACCCGAAGACGGTCCTGCCGCTGATGGCGCTTGCGTTCGTCGGCTCCGCGGCGGGGGCGGCCGTGGCGTTCCTGATCCCCAAGGACGCGTTCGACCCGATCGTGCTGGTGGCGCTGATCGTCGTCGGCGCCTACGTGCTGTTCAAGCCGACGCTCGGCGAGGCGACCGAGCTCCGGTTCTCCGGCCACCGGCACACCGCGGCGGCCATGGTCACGGGCCTGGCCATCGGGTTCTACGACGGCGCGCTCGGACCGGGCACCGGCAGCTTCTTCGTGTTCACCCTGGTCGGCCTGCTCGGCTACTCGTTCCTGGAGGCCTCCGCCAAGGCCCGCCTGGCCAACTGGGCCACCAACCTCGCGGCGCTCTGCGTGTTCGTGCCGCAGGGCGTGGTGCTGTGGAAGGTGGGCCTGGTGATGGGCGTCTGCAACCTGGCCGGCGGCTACCTCGGCGCCCGCACCGCCGTCGCCCGCGGAGCCGGCTTCGTGCGGGTGTTCTTCATCGTCGTCGTCTCGGCCTTCATCATCCGGATCGGCGGCGACGTCCTCGGCGTCTGGTGACCGGGGTGGGGTTTCGAGGCTGTTCGCTAGCGCTCCTCGCACCTCAACCACCGTCAGCCGGCGGTGGTTGAGGTGCGAGCGCAGCGAGCCTCGAAACCACCCGGGACTACCGTGGCGCCATGAGCATCCCCGTGGCGGTGGGCGACCTGGCGAAGGCGTTGGCGGACTTCGGCGCGGGCTACCTGCTCACCACGTCGGGCGACGGTCGGGTCAAGGCGGTCACCGTCGAGCCGGTGCTCACCGACGGTGAGCTGGTGGTGGTCGCGCCCGGGCGCGGTACCGGCGCCAACGTCGACGCCAACCCCGCCGCAACCCTGCTGGTCCCGCCCCTCGCAGCGCGCGGCTACACGCTGCTGGTCGACGGTACGGCGGCGCGGGCCGGCGACGACGTACGGGTCACCCCGGCCACGGCGGTGCTGCACCGCCCCGCGGCCCACGCCGACGGCCCACCGGCCCCCGACGGCTGCGGCCACGACTGCAAGCCGGTCGAGTGAAGCCGACCTGGCTCACCGCCTTCATCGACCTCACGCCGGAGTCGTACGACGCCGGGGTGAGGTTCTGGGAGGGCGTGACCGGCTACGCGGTCTCACCGAGTCGGGGCGAGCGGGGGGAGTTCGCCACGCTGGTGCCGCCGGAGGGTGACGCGTTCCTCCGCGTGCAGCGGGTCGTCGACGGCCCCGGCGGCGTGCACCTCGACGTGCACCGTCCGGGTCAGCCGTTCGAGGTGCGGCGCTCACCCGGCGGGCTGGACTACTGCGAGGTCTCCGAGCCGCTGAGCCGGCGCCCGCCGCCCGCGACCTGGCGGGGCGGTCACTGGTCGATCGTCGACCAGGTGTGCCTCGACATCGCCGCGCCGGCCTACGACCGGGAGTGCGAGTTCTGGCGCGACCTCATCGGGCTGGAGCTGGAGGACTCGACGTACTTCGAGGAGTTCCGGACCCTCCGCCGGCCCGACGACCAGCCGATCCGGGTGCTGTTGCAGCGGGTGGGCGACGATCGGCCGAGGGTCACCGCCCACCTCGACGTCTACACGAGCGACCGGGAGGCCGAGACCCGGCGGCACCAGGAGCTGGGCGCCACCGTGCTCCGGCAGCACCCGCACTTCACCGTGCTCACCGACCCGACCGGGGCGGCGTACTGCATCACCCCCCGCGATGCCGTAACCGGGATGCTGGACCCACCGGCGGCTGGCTAACGTGCCTCCCGTGAGCACCCAACGCATTCAGCTGCCCTACGCCACCGACGAGCGCACCACGCTGATCGCGTTCCTCGACTGGACCCGCGACACGCTGCGGATGAAGACCGAGGGGCTGGACGCCGAGCAGCTCGACACCGCGCTGCCGCCGTCGGACATGACGCTGGGCGGGCTGCTCAAGCACATGGCCTACGTCGAGGACTGGTGGTTCGGCGTCAGCTTCGCGGGGCGACCGCCGGCGGCGCCGTTCGACGACGTCGACTGGGAGGCCGACAACGACTGGGAGTGGCACAGCGCCTCCGGTGCCACTCCCGAGGAGCTGCGCGGCCTGTTCGACCGGTGTGTCGAGAACTCCGACCAGGTGATCACCGCCGCCAGGTCGCTGGACGAGATCGGCGCCCGCAGGCACTCCAAGACCGGGGAAGGGATCAACCTGCGCTGGATGCTGGTCCACATGATCGAGGAGTACTCCCGGCACAACGGCCACGCCGACCTGATCCGGCAGTCCGTCGACGGGAGCACCGGCACGTGATCCGCCCCGCCACGGCAGAGGACTGGCCGCAGATCTGGCCGTTCTTCCGCGAGATCGTCGACGCCGGGGAGACCTACGCCTACCCGCCCGATCTGACCAGCGAGCAGGCCCGCGACCTGTGGCTCTACGACCCGCCCGGGCAGACAGTCGTGCTGGTCGAGGACGACCGGGTCCTCGGCAGCGCGACCATGGGCCCCAACCGGCCGGGTCGCGGCGCCCACGTCGGCACCGCGTCGTTCATGGTGTCCACGGACGCGCGCGGGCGCGGGGTGGGCCGGAGCCTCGCGGAGTACGTCGTGCAGTGGCACCGCGACCAGGGATTCCGCGGCATCCAGTTCAACGCGGTCGTGGAGACGAACACGTCCGCCGTGCGCCTGTGGCAGTCGCTCGGCTTCGAGATCATCGGCACCGTCCCGGGTGCGTTCGAGTCACGGTCGCGCGGGCCGGTCGGCCTGCACGTGATGTACCTAGCCCTCTGAGGGGTCCGCGAAGCCGGGGAGGTACTCGGTCAAGATGGCGTGGAACGGCGCCTCCGCCTCGAGCTGGCTCATCACGCCGATCCCGCCGACGCAGGTGCGGTGGAGGAGCAGGTACGACGGCGGCAGGTTGAGCTTGATCGCCACCGTGTACGCCGGCTCCTTCGGGTTGTTGATCCGCTGGAACTGCCCGCGCATCCACTCCCGCGTGAACCGGAACCGCTCCACCTTCGTGGGCTCGACGAACGGCGAGAGGTAGTCGACGAGGTGCTGCGGGTCGAGCGTGATGTTGTCCTTGATGAAGCCCTCGTGGCGCAGCTCGTCCATCAGCTCCTCGCCCGCGTTGTCGGCACAGAGCCGGATCAGCGACCCCATCACACGGGGCAGGTTGCGCTCCGGCAGCCGGGCCACTGCGCCGTAGTCGAGGACGCCCAGCCGGCCGGGGGAGCCGTCGTCGTTCGGGAGGATCCGGTAGTTGCCGGGGTGCGGGTCGGCGTGCAGCATGCCGGTCCGCGCCGGTCCCGAGAACAGGAAGCGCACCATCAGCTCGCCGTAGTGGTCGCGCTCCTCCTGGCTGCCCTCCTTGATCACCGAGGCCAGGGAGGCGGGGGACTCGAGCCACTCGGTGATCAGCACCTTGTCGCCGTAGTCGACGACGTCGGGCACGACGATCTCCGGGTCACCTCGGAAGGCCTCCGCGAACGTCGACTGGGCCTCCGCCTCCAGCTTGTAGTCGAGCTCGTCGACGGCCCGGGCCTCGACCTCCGCCATCAGGTCCTTGACGTCGATGCCCGGCAGCAGCGGACCGATCGTCTTCGCCAGCCGGGCGAGCTGGCGGATGTCGGAGCGGAGCGCGTCGCCGGCGCCGGGGTACTGCACCTTCACCGCGACGTCGCGGCCGTCGTGCCAGCGGCCCTTGTGCACCTGCCCGATGCTGGCCGCCGCAGTGGGACCGCCGTCGAGCCACACCAGCTTGTCCTGCCAGCCGAGGCCGAGGTCCTGGTCGAGGGTGTCGCGCACGGTCTGGGTCGGCATCGGCGGTGCCGAGTCCTGCAGCTTGGTCAGGTGCTCACGGTAGGGGCCCGCCATCTCCTCCGGCAGCGCCGCCTCCAGCACCGACAGCGCCTGGCCGAACTTCATCGCCCCGCCCTTGAGCTCCCCCAGCGTCCGGAACAGCTGCTCCGCGGTCTTCTGCTGGATGTCGGTCATCACCGCCTCGGCGGGCGCACCTCCGAGCCGCTTGCCCAGCCCGAGCGCGCTCCGGCCGGCGTACCCCAGGGGGAGCGCGGCCAGGCGCGCCGTACGGGCTGCTGCCTTGCGAGGGAGGTCGGCCATGTCGTCAGTGTTCCAGGGGATGCCACAGCAGCACGACGGGGAAGGCCGGCACGGGACAGTCACGGCTCCGGGGGCTTGCTTGACATCAAGTAAGCGCAACCGGCACTGGCTGTCGGCGCCCGCTCGTAGGCTGCCCCCGTGGAGCTCGAGTTCACCGGCGTCGTCGTCGAGTGGCGCGGGCCGGCGCCCTACCACTTCATCCCGCTGCCCGAGGACCCGGCGGAGGCGGTCGACGAGGTGAAGGCGTCGGTGGCCTACTGGGGCGTGGTCCCCGTGACGGTGTGGATCGGCGAGACCGAGTTCACGACCTCGATGTTCCCTCGGGAGGACACCTACTTCCTCCCGGTCAAGGACGCCGTCCGCAGGGCCGAGGGCCTCGGGCTGGGCGACGAGGTCGAGGTCCGGCTCAGCGTCGGGCAGTGACGTCAGCGGGCCATGTCGGCCTGCTCACGGAGGAAGTCGCCTGCTGAACCCGCCTAGACGGGCACCTTCTTGCGCTGCTTCCGGACGGTCTTGCCCGCCTTGTCGACCGCCTTGCCCGGCTTCTTGGTCGCCTTCTTGCGCAGCTTCTTGCGCGACTTGCGGCCGGACCGACCGGAACTGACGACGTCCGGTGCCTTCTTGCCCATCTCCTGGATCGGATGGACCGCCGCCCTCGGAAGTATCAGCCCCATCGACATCCGGAAGAGACGACGAGCGAGCATCAACAACGGAATCCCGATCGGCAGCAGGATGACGGTCACGCTGAGCACCACGCCCAGGAGCCCGAGGATCCCGGCCACGAGCCAGAGCAACGAGCCCAGCAACACGCGGAAAAACTTCATCTCCCTCACCTCTCGGGTGAGGGGTACCCCTGTGGCGCCGCGAGTATCAGAGGCGGGGGTCCCGGCGATCCTCGACGACGTGGGTCGAGCGGGTGCGTTGCGCGTTCACCACCAACGAGATGATGATCGCCAGCGCGCCTGCGACGAGCAGGATCCACCCGAGGGTCCCGGTGTCGACCGCGGAGGTGTCCCAGTTGACGACGTCGAACACGAGGATGAGCCCGACGATGACGAGCACGATGCCGAGTCCGATGACCATGTCTGTCCCTTTCCGTTGGGCACACGAGGTGCCAGGGCGTGTGAACGCCCAACGGAGCCGGTGCCCGAAATGGGCAGGGACAAACGACCCAGCATCGTAAGGACGAGTGATGACAAGCACGCCCGGCCGGGTCACCATGAGAGCGCGTCTCGGGCCGGCACACAGGAGGTTCAATGCTCTTCCACATCACGCAGGTGCACAGCCCGGAGCAGTGTCCCAAGGGCGAAGGCGGCTCCAACTCGTTGTTCGACGCGAACGCCGAGGGCGTGACGTTGGTGGGGCGCTACGGCGCCAACGCCCAGCACACGCTCTTCTACGTCGTCGAGGCCGACGACGTGATCGCGATCCAGAAGTTCCTGGCTCCGGGGTTCCACAGGTGCACCAGCACCATCACGCCGGTCAGCGAGGTCCCGATCCCGTTCGACTGACACTCAGTCGTCGGACTGGCCGTTCCCCCGCGTGGTGACGACCGGGCGAGGGGCGGTGTCGACGTCGAGCCTGAACACGTCGGGCCGGTGGTAGTGGCCGACCGGGTCGAACAGGCGTCGGGCCGACCGGACCTTGCTGACCTCCAGCTCGGCGACGAGGACGGTCTCGTCGTGGCGCGCCGGGCCGGCGAGGATGTCGCCACCCGGGCCGACGATCACCGTGTTGCCGGGCTCGACCCACTGCGTGTCCTCCGAGTCGAGCTGCCACACCCGCTCCCGGTCGGGGAAGTCCGCCGGGATCTGGTCGACGTGGAGGCACGGGTTCACGCCCACGACGTAGCAGCGACCTTCCCGGGCGATGTGCTGCATGGTCGCGATCCAGCCGTCACCCTGTGCGAGCGTCGGCGCCACCCACACGTCCACGCCCTGGGAGTACAGGTAGAACCGCGCGAGCGGCATGTAGTTCTCCCAGCAGATCAGTCCGCCGATGCGCCCGAAGGGGGTGGCGTAGGTGTCGAGGGTCGAGCCGTCACCCAGTCCCCACACGGTGCGCTCCGAGCCGGTCGGCATCAGCTTGCGGTGCTTGCCGAGGAGCGCGCCGTCGGGGTCGAAGTACAACACGGTGTTGTAGATCGTGCTGCCCGTCGGATCGCGCTCGTCGACCCCGATCACCAGGTAGACGCCGGCCTCGCGGGCCGCAGCGCCGAGTCGCTCGGTGGTCTCGCTGGGCACCACCACCGCCTGGTCGGCGAGCATCTCGAACCACTGCTCGTCGCCGTCCCAGATCGGCGTGCTGTCGATCCAGATCGGCGTGCCGGGGACGAACGCCTCCGGGAACACCACCAGGTCGGCGGCCCGCACCGTGTCAGAGGCGAGCAGACTCTCCACCTTGGCGACCGTGGCCTCGCGATCCATGAGGATGTACGCCGCTTGCACAGCCGCGACGGTGAGTGTGGCCATCTCGCCCTCCTGGGGCGACGATACGCCTCAGGCCGTCTCGGGGAACCTCACGCCGGTGTTGGCGTGGCAGCGGTAGCCGAGCGGGTTCTTCGCGAGGTACTGCTGGTGGTAGTCCTCCGCGTAGTAGTACGTCGGCGCCGGCTTGATCTCCGTCGTGATGTCGCC